>NZ_JAUYRO010000026.1 GCF_030696805.1 Methyloversatilis sp.
GCTGCCGTCGGGCGTGTCCTCGCGCTTCGAGATCGGCGCGCGCGTCTTCCGGTAGTCCATGATGAATTCGCAGGCGGCGACGGCTTCGCCGCGGTGGCTGCCAGCCACGATGACCAGCACGATGCGGTCGGCCGGTTGCAACAGGCCGACGCGATGGATCACGCGCACCGCGAGAATGTCCCAGCGCGACTTCGCCTCGACGACGATCTCTTCCAGCGCCGCCTCGGTCATGCCCGGATAGTGTTCGAGCGTCATCGCGTGCACGCCCGAACCCTCGTTCATGTCGCGCACCAGACCGGTGAAGGTGGCCACTGCGCCGACGTCGGTGCGGCCGGCCAGCAGCGCGTCGATTTCGGCGCCGATATCGAAATCGGCTTCGCGGACACTTACGCTCATGCCTGCCTCCCGCTCAGCCGCCGGTGACCGGCGGGAAGAAGGCGACCTCGTCGCCGTCTGCCACCGTCGCGGCCGGATCGACCATGCGCTGATTGATTGCCGCGCGCAGATTCTTCATCTGCGCCAGTTTGTCCCAGTCGCCGCCGCGGCCGGCGATCAGCGTCCGCACGCCGGCCAGCGTCGTACAGCCGTCCGGCAGTTCAACTGTTTCGCCCGGGGTGCCGAGCGCTTCGCGCAGCGCGGCGAAATACAGCACTTTGATGGTCTTGTGGGTCATGACTCAGTACAGCAGTGATTCGAAGGACAGGAAAGACACGGCATCGCCCCGGGCAATCGTCTGCCCGGCCGCGATGTCGGCCAGGCCATCGCCCCATACGGTCGAGGTCAGCACACCGGAGCTCTGGTTGTCGAACAGCGCCAGACCGCCGGCGGCGTTGCGGCGCACGCGCAGGAATTCGCGCCGGCGGTCGGCTTTCGGCCAGTCGAAATCGGCGCGCACCATGAAGGGCAGCGGCGTCACGTCAGGCACACCCATGCGGCGCAGGATGAACGGGCGCACCAGCAGCAGGAAGGTGACGAAGCTGGACACCGGATTGCCGGGCAGGCCGAGGAAGTCGGCGGTGCTGCCGTCAGAGCGCTTCACATGGCCGTGCGCCAGCGGCTTGCCCGGCTTCATCGCGATCTTCCAGCTGTCGAGCCCGCCTTCGGCTTCGAGTGCGGGCTTGATGTGGTCTTCCTCGCCGACGCCGACGCCGCCGCTGGTCAGGATGACATCGCAGGTCGCAGCCGCTTCGCGCAACGCGGCGCGCGTGGCATCGAGCCGGTCCGGCACGATGCCCAGATCGAGCACTTCGCAGCCCAGCGCCTCGCACAGCGCGCGCAGCAGGTAGCGGTTCGAGTTGTAGATGGCACCAGGCGGCAGCGGCTGGCCCGGCATGACCAGTTCGTCGCCGGTGGAAAACAGCGCAACACGCGGCCGGCGCACCACCGGCAGATCGGCCAACCCGACCGACGCCGCCAGGCCGACTTCCTGCGCCCGCAGCCGGGTACCGGCTGCCAGCACCGTGTCGCCGCTGCGGATGTCTTCGCCGGCGCGGCGTATCCAGGCGCCGGGCTTCGGCATCTCGTCGAAGCACACGCCGGCATCGGTGGTGTGCGTGGCTTCCTGCATCACGATGGCGTCGGCACCCGCGGGCACCGGCGCGCCGGTGAAGATGCGCGCACAGGTGCGCGGCGCCAGCGGCGCGCCGACATGGCCGGCCGGAATGCGCTGGCTGACCGGCAGGCAGTCGCCGACCGATTCGAGATCGGCCGCGCGCACCGCGTAGCCGTCCATGCTGCTGTTGTCGTGCGGCGGCACGGTGATGGCCGAACGCTGATCGGCGGCCAGCACACGGCCGGCCGCGAGGAAGGTGCTCACCGTTTCGGTGGCGCCGATCGGGCGCGCGGCGTCGAGCAGACGCGCGAGTGCCGCATCAAGCGTGAGCATTTCGTTCATCGGAACCCCTGGTGATTAAGGATGAAGCCGGCGATGGCTTCCACATCATTCAGGTCAAGCCGCGGCAGCGGAAGTTCCATCGGCACATCGGTCGCGACGGCGACCACATGCGGGTTGTCCGGATACATCAGCGGCCGGTCGTGCGACGGACGGTGAACTTCCAGTTTCGGAATGGGCGAGGCCTTGAAACCCTCGACCAGCAGGAGGTCACACGGCCCCATCGCCGCAATCTGCTCATCGAGCGACGGCTCGTCACGGCCACGCAGTTCGTGCATCAGCACCCAGCGGTTGTTGGAGGTCAGCAGCACTTCGGTGCAGCCGGCTTCGCGCAGGCGAAAGGAATCCTTGCCCGGGCGGTCGATGTCGAAACCTGCATGGGCGTGCTTGATCAGCGACACGCTCAGCCCCTCGAGCACGAAATGCGGGATGAGCTGTTCGATCAGCGTGGTCTTGCCGGAGCCGCTGTAGCCGGCAAATCCGAAAACTTTCATGGGCTGGGCGATGCACGGAAACCACGATTATCGCCCAAGGGGCGGCAGACGCGTGCGGCTGCCGCCTCCACCAGCCTGGTTTGCCGAAAACGGTACAGATCGCCGCAGCACTTCGCGTTTGCGGGCGAAGTGCTGCGAACGGCCAAGCGGATCAGGCGAGTGCCGAAAGCCCGGAGGAGGTCGATGCGGACACGCTGTCTGCGCTGTACTTCGACAGCATGTCGAGCACGCGCGCCAGCATGCGCTCGTCGCGCCCGGCTTCGCCCGATGCGACGGAGCGGCTGGCTGACGAGTCCTCGTCGGCCGATGCGGCTGACGCGCTCGCTTCGCGGAAGGCCATGGCCTCCTGGAAACTCACCTTGCCATCCTCATCGGTGTCAGCCTCATCGAAGGATTCGACCAGCGCGGCGAGATCACTGGCCTGCGCGCTGCCCGAGGCTTCGGCGTCCTCGGCGACCGCACCCAGTTCTTCAGCCGTCATGCCCTTGTCGCCACCACCGCCGGACGGCGGTGGTGGCGGACGGCTACCCATTGCCTGACCGACACGCGCCGCGGCGAAGCTGTCTTCGAACTGGTCGGTCACCTTCTGCAACAGGGTGGCCAATTCCTTTTCGGTCACCTTGCCGTCGCTGTCGCCATCCATCGTGTCGAACAGGCTTTTGGCCGACGCGCTGTCGCCGCTCGACCCGAGTGCTGCGGTCAGATCGTTGCTGTCGACATAGCCCTTGCCGGCGACATCCAGTTGCGCGTACACCTGCGCCGCCACCTCGGCCGCTTCCGGCCTCTTCCGCTGCGTGCCGACCGACTGCAAGGCCGACGCAGCGCTGCTGCCCACTACCGATATGCTCATTTTGCATGCTCCTTTACGCGTCACGGAATGGTTGCCCGGGTCGGACAACCTCTTTCCATGTGGCAAGTTATCGGCCAGCAAGGCGTGTCATATCGGGCGGAATGGGTAAATGCGCGTCAAGACGCGTAAAGATCTGCGCCACGCCCGCGCGGCTTTCCTTACACTCGGCCGCCGAAAGATATGTCCGGATCATCGACCGGCAACAAGCGCCGGTGCGTGGCGCCACGGACCGGACCGGACGATGCTGGTCAGCGAGCGCCGGTGACGCCTGGCGGCAAGTGCTGCCGCCCTGCCGGTGTGTAAAGACGACATTCAGGAGCGAGGCAGACGGATGTCGATCTGCAGACCGCCTTCCGGCGGGGTTGAGGCGCGGATATCGCCCCCGTGGACCTCGATGGCGCGGCGCGCGATGGACAGGCCCAGACCCGTTCCGTGCCCGGCATCGCCACCACTGCGTGCGCCGCGGAAGAACGGCTCGAAGATGCGCCCGAGTTCGTCGTCGGCCACCCCGCACCCCCGGTCGCGGATGACCATGCGCACGCAAGCGCCGTCGCTGTGCATACCGACCTGCACGCGGCTGCCATCCGGCGAATACTTGACTGCGTTGCGCAGCACATTGTCGAGCGCTCGACGCAGCAGCACCGGATGGACAGCCAGCGACAGCGGCTCGGCGGCGAGATCGACCTGCACACCACGCGCGGCGGCCTCGAAGCGCGCGTCGTCGACGATGTCGCGCAGCAGCGCATCGAGCGCCAGCATCTGTGCCGGTGCGTGGCCCGCATCGTGTTCGAGACGCGACAGGTCGAGCAGCTCGCTCACCATTACGTCGAGCCGGGCCGCTTCGAGTTCGACCCGGTCAAACATTGCGTCGCCGCGCGTCGGGTCCTGCCGCGCCAGTCCGATGGCCGCGCTCATGCGCGCCAGCGGCGAACGCAGTTCGTGCGACACGTCGTGCAGCAGCCTGCGTTGTGCATCGAGCAGTCGCTGGATGCGCGCCGCCATGCGATCAAAGCCGCATCCGAGATCAGCGATCTCGTCGCGCCGGGTACCGATCAGCGGCCCCACGCGTGCATCGAGATTGCCTTGTGCCAGCGCTTCGAAGGCGCGATGCAGATGACGAACCGGTCGCGACAGATACCAGGCGAGCACCGCACTGAACGCCAGCGCACCCAGCAGCGCGGTGACGACTTCGAGCAAGGGCGGCGGTGGCAGCCGCATGCCGGCCCCTCTCGACCCCGCGGGCGGCGGGGGTCGCAGCGCACCGCGTTCGGGTTCGATCACGCGCCAGTCCGCACCGTCGATCAGGACGACGCGTGCGCCTTCGAGCTGCACAGGCAAGACGGCGCGGCCGAGCAGTTCCTGGCCATCCGGCCCGACGACGAGCGGCGCCGGTGCGCGCTTCATGCGCCAGGCCTCGAGCACCGGACGCACTGCCGCGACGCCGGACGATTGCATGACCGATACCAGGGTGTCGACCATGAACATCTGCGGCGGCTGCGAACCGGCGAAAGGTGCCCGGTCACGCGGGTACAGCAGCGACAGCACGAAGGCAACGAGCAGACCCGATACGGTCAGCGCAGCGAGAAAGGCGATGAACAGCTTCCAGAAAAGACGTCCCACGGCTATTCGCGAATCAGCTGGTAGCCGACCCCGCGCACCGTCTGGATCAAGGTGCGCTCGCCCGCCACCTGTGCAAGCTTCTGGCGGATGGCACTGACATGGACATCGACGTTGCGGTCGAACAGCCCCATGGACCGCCCCAGCGCCAGTTGCGACAGATCGTTCTTCGTCACGACGCTGCCGGCATGGCGGGCCAACACTTCGAGCAGGTTGTATTCGGAACTGGTCAGCGCCAGCGGCGTGCTGCCGTAGGCTGCCTGGCGCCGTTGTGGCCAGACAGCGAGCGCGCCGACGGTGATGGCATCGTCGGTCAAGGCCTGGATGCGTGCCGCCGATGTACGGCGCAGGATGGCGCGCAGCCTTGCCACCAGCTCGCGCGGCGTGCAGGGTTTCTGCACGTAGTCGTCGGCACCGAGTTCGAGCGACAGCACGCAATCGACATCGTCGCCGCGCGCAGTGAGCATCAACACCGGTACGCCGGAGAAGGCGCGCAGACGACGCAGGACTTCCATTCCGGAAACGCGCGGCATCATCACGTCGAGCACCACGATGTCGGCGCCGGCGTCGCGCAATTGCGCCAGACCGCTTTCGCCGTCGAACGCGCGCTCGACCGCAAAGCCTTCGTGACCGATGTACTCGCCAAGCATCGCGCTCAGTTCACGGTCGTCGTCGACCAGAAGAACCCTGCCTGCCTCCGCCGCCATCAGTTCGCCCCACGGTCTTTCACGGACGGCGATGATAGCGGGCGCGAGAGGATGCGTGCGGGGGAAGTTGGGCATCGCTGCGCTCACCCCAACCTACGGACACCGCGCGCCGTTGTTGGTTGGGGTGAGCGAGAGGCGATGCCCGCACCCGCACCCGCCCACCGTTGTTGGTTGGGGTGAGCGAGAGGCGATGCCCGCACCCGCCCCGTAGGTTGGGGTGAGCGCAGAGATGCCCAACACGCACCGCGTCAGGCGGCCTTCTTCACCTGCTTCTGATACAGGAACTCCAGCAGCGCGGCGCGGCACTCGACGAAGTCGTGGTCGTGCGCGAGCTTCAGCCGGTCGCGCGGGCGAGCCAGCTTCACGTCGAGGATTTCGCCGATGGTGGCGGCCGGGCCATTGGTCATCATGACGATGCGGTCCGACAACAGCACCGCCTCGTCGACGTCGTGCGTCACCATGACGACCGTGGCGCCGGTCTTTTCCATCACGCCATTGAGCTCGTCCTGCAGGCTGGCGCGGGTCAGTGCATCAAGCGCGCCGAATGGTTCGTCCATCAGCAGGATTTTCGGCTCCATCGCAAAGGCACGCGCGATGCCGACGCGCTGCTTCATGCCACCCGAGATTTCATGCGGCAGCTTGTCCAGCGCGTGGTCCATGTGCACCATTTCGAGCGCCGCTTCGGCACGCGCCTTTAGCTTGCCCTTGCCTTCCTTCTTGCCGAACACGCGTTCGACCGCCAGCAGCACGTTCTCGCGGCAGGTCAGCCAGGGCAGCAGCGAATGATTCTGGAACACCACGGCCCGCTCCGGACCCGGACCGGCGATTTCGCGGCCATCGCAGAACAGGTTGCCGGCGGTCGGCAGCGTGAGCCCGGCGATCAGGTTCAGCAACGTCGACTTGCCGCAGCCGGAATGGCCGATCAGCGTGACGAATTCACCTTCGGCAATGGTGAGGTCGATGTCGCGCAGCGCGACGAACTTGCCCTTCTTGGTGTCGAAGGACATGCCGGCGTTTTCCACCTTGACGATGACTTTGCTCATGGGATTCTCCTGGGGTCGGGATCAGCTGTTGCCGTACGAGAAGCGGCGGGCGAGCAGCAGCAGGAACTGTTCGAGCAGCAGACCGACGATGCCGATGACGAAGATGGCGATGATGATGTGCTCGACCTTCAGGTTGTTCCATTCGTCCCACACCCAAAAGCCGATGCCCACGCCGCCGGTCAGCATTTCGGCCGCGACGATGACCAGCCATGCGGTGCCGATGGACAGGCGGATGCCGGTCAGCATGTAGGGCAGCACCGACGGGAACAGGATCTTGGTGACGATCTTCCACTCGCTCAGATCGAGCACGCGGGCCACGTTCATGTAGTCCTGCGGCACGCGCTGCACGCCGACGGCGGTGTTGATGATCATCGGCCAGATCGAACAGATGAAGATGGTCCAGGTGGCGGCCGGGTCGGCCTGCTTGAACACCAGCAGGCCGATCGGCAGCCAGGCCAGCGGGCTGACCGGGCGCAGCAGCGAAATGATCGGATCGAGCATCGCGTTCATGAAGGCGAAGCGGCCGATGATGAAGCCCAGCGGTATGCCGACCAATGCCGCGAAGCCGAAGCCGATACCGACACGCTGCAGCGACGACAGCACGTTCCAGCCGATGCCCAGATCATTGGGCCCGTTGTTGTAGAACGGGTCGGCAAACAGCACCTTGGCTGCTTCCCACACCGGCAGCGGCCCGGGGATGCTGCCACCGGTGCCGGCCAGCAGCGCCCACACGGCGATCAGCAGCACCATGCCGGCGATCGGCGGAAACACCGCCTTGAAAATGCTCAACAGGATTTCTGACACCGGTGTGCGCGGCTCGCGCGGCGCTGCCGCAACGACAGGTGGCGCAGCCGGCACGGCTTCGTTTGCGGCGCGTACCGACGTGGCGGCGGAACCGGCAGTCATCGAGACGACCTTGTCACTGGCAATGATTGCTGCACTCATGAATGACTCCTTTCAGTACCGGAGGGCGCGGGCCGAAACCCGCGCCCGAACCATCACGCGGCGTTGACCTTGAAGCTGCCTGCATACTTTTGCGGCTCCTTGCCGTCCCAGGTGACACCGTCGATCAGCTTGTGCGATCGCATGTCGCTTTTCGGCAGCGGTGCGCCGGCGGCTGTCGCGGCCTGCTTGTAGATGTCAATGCGATTGATCGCCTTGGCGACCGCCAGATAGTCCGGGTCGCTTTTCAACAGGCCCCAGCGCTTGTGCTGGGTCAGGAACCACATGCCGTCCGACAGGTAGGGGAAATTCACCGCGCCGTCGTTGAAGAATTTCATCGCGTTCTTGTCGTCCCAGCTCTTGCCCAGGCCGTTCGAATAGCGACCCAGCATGCGTTCCAGGATGACATCCATGTCGGTGTTGATGTACGACTTGGTTGCCACGACTTCGGCCGTCCTGCGGCGGTTCGCCAGCGAGGCGTCGATCCATTTGCCTGCTTCGAGGACGGCGGCTGTCATGGCGCGCGCGGTGTTCGGATACTTGCTGACCCAGTCGGCGGTGGTGCCGAGCACCTTTTCCGGGTG
The DNA here is from genome assembly GCF_030696805.1 of Methyloversatilis sp. Classification (GTDB taxonomy): domain Bacteria; phylum Pseudomonadota; class Gammaproteobacteria; order Burkholderiales; family Rhodocyclaceae; genus Methyloversatilis. Next base: position 8,129 of record NZ_JAUYRO010000026.1, read on the forward strand.
ATCGGTCCAGATGTCCTGCGTGGTCACGGCAGTGAAGCCGATCTTGTCGATGATGGCGCGGTTGTTCCACGGCTCGCCGACGCAGAAGCCGTCCATGTTGCCGACGCGCATGTTGGCGACCATCTGCGGCGGCGGCACGGTGATGACCTTGACGTCCTTCATCGGGTTGATGTCGTGCGCCGCCAGCCAGTAGTAAAGCCACATCGCGTGCGTGCCGGTCGGGAAGGTCTGCGCGAACGTGTAGTCGCCCGGCTTGCTGGCGAGCAGCTTCTTCAGGCTGGTGCCGTCGGTGACGCCCTGATCCTTCAGTTTGTTGGCGAGCGTGATGGCCTGGCCGTTGTTGTTCAGGCTCATCAGCACGGCCATGTCCTTCTTCGGACCGCCGATGCCCAGATGCACGCCATATACGAGGCCGTACAGCACGTGCGCTGCATCGAGCTCGCCGTTGACCAGCTTGTCGCGCACCGCCGCCCACGATGCTTCCTTGGACGGGATGATCTTGATGCCGTACTTCTCGTCGAACTTCTCGACCGCCGCCATCACGACGCTCGAACAGTCGGTCAGCGGAATGAAGCCGATGCGCACTTCCTTCTTCTCGGGTGCGTCCGAGCCGGCAGCCCACGCTCCCGAACGGACGCCGGGCGGCACCATGCTCATGAGCGCTGCTCCTGCGCCCAGTGCGACGCCCTGCCTGAGGAAGCTGCGGCGCGTGTCTGCCGTTTCGATGATGCCTGGGGCCTGCGCGCTGTCTGCCTGTTTCGGATGGTCAGCCATCGTGTTCTCCGTGGGTTCATGTTTCGGTTCCAGAATGAAAAAGGGGCGTGCATCCGCAGCGGTGAAAGCCGAGCCGGATGGACGCCCCTGTCCCTGTCGGAGGCTTTCGAGCCTCGCTGGCCGCAACGTCGTTGTTGCGCCTTGAACAATGCTTAGCATGCAGCGTGCCAGTGGGCGGCTGTGCAACCACCGGGCTGTTTTCCAAGGGTTTTCAGCGCAACCGTCCGGCCGCGTTCACCGGGCGGCACCATCGGGTTGCACTTGTGCGGTGCAACAGCCCCACGCCGCGCACCACGACGAACAGCGGAGATCGGCGACGACGCCGGTAACAGACGGAACAGCAAGCCGGCGGATGCGACCGGCGCAGGGTCAGCCGAGCAGGCGGGCGGTCGCAAGCAGGTCTTCGGACACGGCGGCAATGGTCTTGCCGCGTTCCATCGCCAGCTTGCGCAGCGTGTGGTACGCGGCGTCTTCGTCAATGCCGCGCAGCTTCATCAGCACGCCCTTGGCGCGGTCGATCGTGATGCGGTCGGACAGCTTCTGCCGCGCCTCGTCGCGTGCGCGCCGCAGTTCCTGATGTTCCTCGAACTGCGCCAGGGCCACATCGATGATGGGCTTGATGCGCTTGGCTTCCAGCCCGTCGACCACATAGGCCGACACGCCGGCCTTCATGGCGCGACGGATGGTCTTGCTGTCGGATTCGTTGGCGAACACGATGACCGGACGCGGCTTTTCGCGGTCCATCGCGGCCATGTGTTCCAGCGTGTCGCGCGAAGGCGAATCGGTCTGGATCAGGATGACATCGGGTTTGAGTTCTTCGACCCTGAGGTGCAGGTCGTAGGCGCTCGACAGCACGGCCGCCACCTGATAGCCGGCGCAGGCGAGCCCGGCGCAGATTTCGGCAGCTCGCTTGCGCGATTCATCGACCACCAGAACATTGAGGACAGCCATTGCGCGACGATCGGAAGTCATTGTGCGCAGGCGCATGCAATCGCTGTGCCACCGCAGCACCCTCCGGCGCGCAACCACGGTGGCACGCCGTCATCGGCACAGTTCAGTCCAGATCGATCACCAGCAGCGAAACATCGTCGTGCGCCGATGCCCCGTCGAGATGCACGTCGAGTGCCCTGCGCACCGCATCGTGGCGGTGCGCGGGCGGGTTGTCGCCCAGCAGTCGTTCGAGCCGCGCGCTGCCGAACGCGTCGCCCGATGGCGCGTGGGCTTCGAGCAGACCGTCGGAGCACAGCACGAGCTGGTCGCCCGGTGTCCAGCGGAAATGGCGCGGTGGCACATTGAGTGGGTCATCGGCGTCGATGCCCAGCGGCAGATTGGCCGAAGCGAAGCGTTCACGGACCGCGCCGCTTCGATCCAGCCACAGCACCTCCGGCGTTCCGCCGACCCACAGCTCGCCAAAACCCTCATCCAGCCTGACCATGCTGGCCGCGACAAAGCGGCCGATCGGCAGCGAGGACATCAGGTGACGATTGATTTCGCCGGCCATCAGACCGAGCGAAAGGTTCTTCGCCGCCATGCCGAAAAAGACCTGCAGCACCGGCAGCACACTGATCGCCGCCGCCAGCCCGTGGCCCGTGGCATCGGCCAGCAGCGCATACAGCGCACCGGACGGCGCGCGCGACACGGCAACGATGTCGCCGGAGAACTGGGTCGTGGGGGTTACCGAATAGCGCACCCGCGGATCGCTGACCGCTTTGCCCTGCACCTGACGTTCGATGACGCCGCGTGCGAACTCGATCTCCGCTTCCTGTTCGGCGCGGTAGTTGTTCATGTCTGCCTGCAGCGCCAGCTGACGCGCGCAGGCCGACAGCTTGGCGGCGAGAATCGCCCGCCGGATCGGCTTGCTCAGGTAGTCATCAGCACCCGCCTCCAGGCCGGCAATCATGTCGTCGTCGTCGGAACGCGCCGACAGCAGAAGGATGGGCAGCCAGATGCCGGCACACAGGCGACGCAGTTCGCGCGTGGCCTCCAGGCCGTCCATGCCGGGCATGACGACATCCATCAGCACGATATCGGGGCGCGCGCTGCGAAAGGCCTGCAGCGCAGCGGCGCCGTCCGATGCTTCGATGCAGCGATAGCCGAGTCGGCGCACCAGCGCGCTGACGGTCGCGCGGCCGATCAGGGTGTCGTCAACCACCAGCACGGTCATCTGTCGCACCGGCTGCTGGCCGACCGACAGCGTCATATCTTCTGGATTGGCTTGCATGGGGCTCATTGCACGTCGACCGCTGCGCTGACCACATTGCCGGAGCCGATGTAGTCGAGTCGCGTGAAGGAGAGCTGGCGCGCCATCGCGATGCCGCGGCCATTCGGATCGAAGGCGCGCTCCGGATCGAAGTCGAGGTAGCGCGTGTAGTCGAAACCCCGACCTTCATCACTGACCGTGAAGCGCACTTCCGTTGCCGACCGTTCGACCGTCAGGCGCGCCCGCTTGCCCGCGTTCTGCGGCAGCTGCAGCTGCAGCCGGCGTTCGACCTCCTCCTGCCAGCGGTCTTCCATGCGCAGGCGCGATTTTTCGGCATACGTGATGCCCAGATTGCCGTGCTCGACCGCGTTGATCAGCAGCTCGCTCAAGCCCATCACGATGTTTTCCGGCTGCGGCGCAGCCAGCGACGCCAGCGTCGACAGCTCGGTCGCCTGCTGCAGCGTGGCAAATTCGAACTCGGCACGGGTGAGCGCGCACATCGCGCGGCGCATGTCGTCGACCTGCAGCTGGATTTCGCGCGTGCGGCGCACTTCGTCGAGCGCCGACTTGATGATGGCGAGCAGCGCATCCGGCTCGTACGGTTTGGTGAGGTAGTAGCGCGCACCGGCTTCAAGACCTTCGCGTACCTGGTCCGGTGTGGCGGCGGCCGTCTGCATGATGACCGGCAGGCCCCTGAGACGCGGCGTGCGCTGCACGCGGCGCAGCACCTCCATGCCGTCGAGGCGCGGCATCATGCGGTCCAGCACGAGCAGATCGAATTCTCGCTCGACATCTTCGAGCAACGCCCATGCTTCGACACCGTCGTGAGCCATGGTCAGCTCGAATCCGGGTGCGTCCAGATATTCCCGGATGATTTCCAGGTTGAAGGGTTCATCGTCGACGACGAGTATCCGTACTTTCGCTGACACACTGGGCATGCAAGGCTCCGGAAGTCTGCGGCCGGAATCCCGTCAAACCTGATGGCACCCGACCTCTGGCAGTGCTAACGGCTTGCTGCGCCGAGTCTTGAACCCCGTTCAGCCGGTCAGGGCAGCCAGAGCCACTTCGGCCATCACCTGCTGCACCCGCGCGTCTTCGCCCACCGCCGTGGCCAGTTCGATAGTCAGCGATGGATGGCGCAAGCGTGCTGCCTCGACCTGAGCCGGCAGGTCGCGCCGCACATGCCCGCTCTGTGCGATGAACATCGGCACCACGGCGATGCGTGTCACGCCCTGCGCGACCAGCCGGTCGCAGGCCTGATCGAGCGTGGGTTCGAGAAATTCGAGGAAGGCAAGTTCGACGCGCGGCGCCGACGGCGCGCCGGCCAGACGCGCCGCCACCTCGCGCAGCGGGCGCGCCCATTCCGGATCGCGCGAGCCGTGTCCAAACAGTATCAAGCCGTGATTCAAGGTTAATCCCTTTCCATTTATATGCTTACGATCAAGCACCGGTGATGTGCCGCGGGTACACTCGCGCCATCTCATTGCGGCGGGACTGTGCATGCAGGTCATGATCATCGAAGACCAGCCCCTGGTTGTGGAAGGGCTGCGCAGCGTACTGACAGGCATGGACAGCGAGCCGGACATCCGGTGCGCATTGCTTGCTTCCCGCGCATTGTCCATGCTGCGCAGCGGTTTGCGGCCCGATCTGGTGCTGCTGGACCTCAATCTGCCGGACGCCGGGGGAACCTCGCTGCTGACCGAACTGCGGCAGGAGTTTCCGGACGTACCGGTGGTGGTGATTTCGGCCCAGGACGACCGCGACACCATCACGCGTGCCATCGACCAGGGCGCGATGGGATTCATTTCCAAAAGCTCCAATACGGCGATACTGGTCAGCGCGCTGCAGCTCGTGATGAAGGGCGGCATCTATTTGCCGCAGCAGGTACTCGACAGCCACGGCGGCGACCACCTGCCGCAGGCGCATATCCAGGACCTGGCAGACATCGGCATGACGCCGCGCCAGATCGAAGTGCTGACGCTGATGATCGAAGGTATGCCGAACAAGCTCATCTGCCGCGAACTGGGCATTTCCGACGGCACCTGCAAGACACATATTTCAGCCATCCTGCGCCTGCTCGACGTCCGCAACCGCACGCAGGCGATATTCGCCCTGTCGAAAATGGGCGTGAAGCTGCCGCGCCGTCCGGCCAGGGATTGAACCCGACAGCGCCCTGCACGCGGCCGGTCAGGAGCCGGTATCTTCAGCCGCGTCCAGCATGCCGCCGATCACTGCATCGAGCACGACCGGGCGCACCGGTTTGGCGACCAGCGGGATGCCATGCCCTTCCAGTTCGATTTCGAGCTCGCGCGTGGCGGCGAGTCCGGTCATCACCAGCGCCGGAATGTCGTTGCCCAGCTCGCGCCGCAGCGTGAGCACGGCATTCAGGCCGTCGAGCCCCTCGCCCAACTGGTAATCGCTGATGATGAAGGCCGGTGCGCCGGCCTGCCTGAGCTGACGCAGCACGAAATCGGGCGAGGTGCCGGCAATCACATCAATGCCGACCGAACTGAGCAAGGACTGCAGCGACTGCAGCACTGCGGCATCGTCATCGATCAGCGCCACCCGGCATCCGGCAAGCCGCGCCAACCCATGCAGTGGCTCGGCCGCCGGTGCCTGCACCAGGGCGCGCACACGCGGCAGCGAGACGCTGAAGGTTGAACCGCGGCCGGGGCGCGAGCGCACCTTCACTTCATGCCCGAGCAAGGCACACAGCCGCTTCACGATGGTCAGCCCCAGTCCCATGCCGCGCCCGCCTGCGCCCGGGTCGGCGCCGGGCAGGCGCACGAATTCCTCGAACACGTCGTCGATGCGGTCGGCCGGAATGCCCTGACCGCTATCGCGCACCTCGATGCGCAGGCGCCCGTCATCGAGCATGCGCACACCGGCGAATACCGTGCCGCGCGCGGTGTAGCGCAGCGCATTCGACACCAGATTGGCCAGCACGCGTTCGAGCAGCAGCGGGTCGGAACGGCACCACGCCCGCGTCGGATGCAGCTCGAAGCGCAAACCTTTCTCCGCGGCCTGCGCTTCGAAGGTGACGCGCAGGCTGTCGAACACGCGGATGAGCGGAAAGTCGGTCAGCCGCGGCTGGGTGGCACCCGATTCCAGCCGCGCCACATCGAGCAGCACGTCGCGCATGTTTTCCAGCTTCAGCGACGAACGTTCGAGCCGCGACAGCAGGCCTGCGCTTTCGTCGTCGCGCAGCCGCAACTTCAGCGTGCGGATGTCCAGCCCCATGGCCATCAGGGGCTGGCTGAGGTCATGCAGCAGCGCATCGACGAACTGCGTCTTGGCGCGGCTGGCCTGCTCGGCCACCTCCTTTTGCTGCTGCAGCTGGGCGGTGGCGTCATGTACCCGCTCCTCCAGCCCGGCGCGCGCCGTTTGCAAAGAGACCGCCATGCGGTTGATGCCGTCTTCGAGCACTTGCAGGATGCCGCGCGCGCTGGTGCGCGCACGCACCGAAAAATCGCCTTTCTCGATCCGTTGCACGGTTTCGGCCAGCGCACGCACCGGTGCGGTGACGCCGTCGGACAGAAAGCGGGCAAACAGACCGGCCAGCAGCAGGCCACCGGCGGTGATCAGCACGGCGCTGGTGATCAGTTCGCGCCGCGCCTGCGCGCTGCCGAAACGCGACACCTGAACCACCACGGTCCCGAGACGCAACGGCCCCGATGGCACCAGTTGATCGTCGAACAGCAGATCCGATGGCCCCTGGGCCGAAAACACCGGCGCGGCGAACTGGTGGAAGCGTTCGCTGCTCTGCAGAAGCGCGGTCCGGGCGAGACCGTGAGTGCTGTCTAAAGGCGGATCACTGACCTGCCCTGCGCGCGCCAGAACGAGCTGGTCGCGGTCGACGATCAGTACACCATCGACGCCGCGCTCGCGCATCATCGAATCGGCCAGCGACTGCAGGATGTCGAGATTGCCGACGAACAGGCCGTATTCGGAGGCGGGCGCGAGGCTGCCGGTCAGCAGCGCAGCGCGGTCGATCAACGACTGTTCGATGTCGTCGATGCGCGTACTGGTGAAATGGATGGCCAGTGCGAGCGCAATGGCCACCGAGGGCAGCAGGGCGGCGACCAGAACCCGGCTGCGAAAGCCGAGCCGACCGAGTCCGAAACGACTCCGCACCCTGATATCTCCCCGACAATGGTCGCCTGTTATATGGCGGTCATGATAAGGGATAGCGACTTCAGGGCCTTAGAACCAGCTCGCACGCAGCGTCAGCATGGTCTGACGTGCCACGCGATTGAACGGTACGCGCCCGCGGTTATCGTTGAAGGTTTCGTAACCCGGACCAATATCGGTGAATGACAATGCGGCCTCCCAGACCGCATCCTCGGTGCGGAACTTCTTCGCTATGCGAGCATCGATCGACTGATAGGCATCAATTCTCTCGCTGCCGTTGAGGACTTGCGCTGCGTTCACGCCAAACAGGGTTGCCGACACCGACCAATCTCGTGGCAGTAGCTCAAACCAGGTGAGCGACCAACTGGAAGTCGGGACGGTGGTAGAGAAACATGTTTGACCAGGATCACACGACGGTTGCTCGGTGATGCGCGGCAACGCGTGCGCCCACCAGATTTCCCGCGTGTCGTTACGGTATCGATACTGATACTCGATGCCGGAAATGCGCACTCCGGCCATTTCCGTATAGGTACGACCATCGAGCGGAAATGCCGGATCGGAAAACTCCGTCTCGGAAATAAGGTGATTGAAGCGCTCGTAAAAGGCTCGTACGTCGAGCGTCGAACGACCGAACTGCCCAACATAGCCGAATTCTGCTGAATCGAGTCGTTCCGGCTGCAGGCTCGGGTTGCCCACGTAGGTGCGCTGAATCCGCCCGCCAGGCAGTGGCAACCGGGTGTCCACAAAGCGCGAATCGCCGCGCGCCTCGATCAAGGCGGGCTGACGGAAAGCCCGACTGACGCCCGCCTTCAGGGCGTGCTGTGGCGACACATGCAGCGTGGCAAAGAATCGAGGCGAGGCCTGCGGGCTATGCCCCTGGAAGCGCTCTATCATATTGCCGAAGTTGAGTGTCCACATCGGATTGGGGCTCCACTCTGCATTCAGCGACACGCGAAACAAGCCTTGCGACTCGCGTCCGGTCAGCGAAAACATACGCCCGGACTTGAGCTCGTCACGGCGCAACTCCACGCCCCACGCGATCCGCCAATCGGCCAAGGGTACAAACTGGTGCTGGAAATCGAGATTCTGCCGGGTCGCGATACGGTTGTAGTCGATCGGAACGGGTGCGAGAACGCCGACCGGCAGCCCGAAGAATGGCCCTGCTTCACCAAACCACTCCTCACGACCGCGATCCTCATTGTGATAAATACCGACCGACCACTCGTTGTCGGACGCGATGAGACGGCGGAAACGCAGATGTGCGAACCAGTTTTCGGTGCTCACATCGCGAAAGCCGTTGCTGTTGTCTCGGTTTCCGGAAACGCCAAACGGGTACCCGACACCACGCGAGCCTGAACTCTGTCCGGCCATCAGATTGAACTCGTCCGAACCATCGAGTACGAGATCAGCCCTAAGTGTTGATGCGTTCAGCCGTGAATCGTCGTTTCGTTGCTCGAAACCATCATCACCCATGGTCCGGGCATTGATGGCAATGCTCAGCGGACCAAAGCTGCGGCGCACCCGCGCTGACACATCGGAGATGTTGCGATTGCCGAGCGTCGTCGAAACCGAGGCCGCCGGTCCCTCATAGCTTGAGCGGGTGACGATATTGACAACGCCCGCCACTGCATTCGATCCGTAGGTCGCGGCATTGGAACCCCGGATGACCTCGACCCGCTCGATCTCATCCATTGTCAGCGGCAGCGCGTCCCAGTCAACATAGCCATACAGGTAAGGCGAATAGACGGAACGGCCATCGATCAGCACCTGCATGCGGTTCGGATTCAGCGAACCCAGGCCGTGATAGAAAACCGCCGGTGAGTGCCCGGTGTCGCTCATCACATTCATGCCGGGCACCAGGCGCAGCACCTGGGTCAGACGGCGATAGCCGAGACGTTCGATGTCCTCGCGCGTGATCAGCGTGACCGCCCCCGGTGCATCGTCGATGCGCTGCGGCATGCGGGTCATCGACAACACAACCGGCAGGTCATCGAGGTGCGGCGCTTCCGGCTGCCCGGCTGCCGCAGCAGGCTGCGCGATCAGGACGACGCCGCAGGCCACTGGCGCGACCAGCCTGCGCAGGCAGAAACGCCTCAATTGCGTGCGCTCCGCTGCGCCGGACGGGGCTTGCACTGGCATCGGAGGCGATTCGGAAGACTCACTTCAGGAAGACTCCGGTTGACCACCACGACCTCGCCGGGTGGCAAAAAGCAGCGATTATCCGTCAAAGCGCCCATTCGGCGCATGCCCGGCGGCGCCGGTCACCCCACGATCAGCAGATGCACCCGGTACGGTCCGTGCGCGCCGAGCACGATGGTCTGTTCGATGTCGGCCGTTCGCGACGGCCCGGACACGAAGTTGACAGCACGCGGCCAGCGTTCGAATGCATCCCGCGCGACGGCAAATGCGGCTTCCATGTCGGCCACGATGTGTTCGCGCTGCACCACGGCGATATGCGTCTCCGGCAACAGGCTGTTGACCGCTGGCGACTGCGCACCGGAACACAGCATCAGTGTGCCGGTCTCGGCGATGGCACGAAAGCAGCCGGTGACGCCGACCGGATCGTCACCGCCCGCCGCACCAATGCGCGCGTCGAGGCCGCTGGCCGCCCAGTCCAGCCCGGCCAGCGCGGGGGACACGACGACCTGACGGCCCAGCCCCTGCCCGGTCAGCCAGTGAGCGCAGCGCGCAGGCACATCGGCCGGCGCGGCACATTCATCCACGGTGGAAATCAGCGCTTTGGCCCGCTCGATGAAGCGCGCCGCCAGATCGCCGTCGTACGACGGTCGCGGCCCGGCCTGCGAGGCGGCGATCACCTGCTCGACACGCGCGTGCGCCGCCGGGGCGCCGGCCGGCTCGCGGCCGATGCGCTGGCGCAGCCGCCCGAGGATGTCGTCGCGCGCGCTGCTCATCGCCCTGCCCTGCGACGCGCCGCATACTGGTCGCGGAAGCTCTGCGCGGCCGGGGCCGGAAAGTCGCGCTCGGCGGTCCAGCCCGGGGCGACGCCCATGGCCTGGATGCGGTCACGACCGTCGGCCAGCCAGCGCAGATAGCGCACGGCAAGGCGCACGCCGCGGGCATACAGCTTCGGGCGCTGCGCGACCCAGGCCCACAGGCGCATCGACAGCCGCTCGCTCCACGGCCGCAGGCCGGCGTCGACCTGCTTCTCGCGCAGCTTGCGCATCAGGTCGGGCAGCGGAATCGACACCGGACACACCACGCCGCACTGGTTGCACAATGTGGCCGCCTGCGGCAGATCCTTCGCCTTCTCGAGCCCCTGATAGAGCGGCGTCAGCACCGACCCCATCGGCCCGGGATAGACCCAGCCGTAAGAATGACCGCCGATGGTCTGATACACCGGACAGTGGTTCATGCAGGCGCCGCAGCGTATGCAGCGCAGCATGGGTTCGAAATCGCCGCCGATCAGGTCGGCCCGCCCGCCATCGACCAGCACGAAATACATGTGCGCCGGCCCGTCGGCGTCACCCTCGTGCTTCGGCCCGGTCAGCAGCGACACATAGTTGGAGATCGCCTGCCCGGTGGCCGAGCGCGGCAGGATGCGCAGCAACGTCGCCAGGTCATCCAGCGTCGGAATCACCTTTTCGATGCCGGTCAGCGCGACATGCACGCGCGGCATCGTGGTGCACATCCGGCCGTTGCCTTCGTTGGTGACGATGGCGACCGACCCGGTTTCGGCGATCAGGAAGTTGCCGCCCGAAATGCCCATTTCGGCGCCCAGGAATTCCGGCCGAAGCTTTTCGCGCGCCTCGCGCGTGAGTTCGACGATGTCGGTCTTCGCCGCCGTGCCATGCACGCGTGCGAACAGTTCGGACACCTGCTCCTTCGACTTGTGGATCACCGGCATGATGATGTGCGACGGTGGTTCGTTGTCGTTGATCTGCAGGATGTATTCGCCCAGGTCGGTCTCCACCGGACGGATGCCGGCGGCTTCGAGTGCGGCGTTCAGCCCGGCCTCTTCCGACACCATGGACTTGGCCTTGACGACGGTTTTCACGTCGTGCCGGCGCGCAATGTCGATCACCAGCCGGCAGGCCTCGTCGCCGTCGCGCGCCCACAGCACGGTCGCACCGCGGCGCGTGGCTTGGGCCTCGAACCGTTCCAGCCAGACGTCGAGATCGCGCAGCACCGACGCCCGGATTTCGGTGGCGCGCTCGCGCACCGCATCGAAGTCGTCCAGACTCGACAGCGACGCCAGCCGCGCCGCGGCGTTGCGGCCGCGCGTGCGCTGCAGGTTGCGCTGCAGTTCGGTGTCGTCGAGCCGCTGGCGCACGCGCGACACGAAATGCATGGAGCGGATTTCCATCGCCGCCTCAGTCCGGGTCGAGCCGGCCGGCCAGCAGCTCGGCGATGTGGATCACCTGCGTGTCCTCGTCACCGATCCGGCGCAGTCGTCCTTCGATATTCATCATGCAGCCAAGATCGCCCAGCGCCACAGTGCTGGCGCCGGAGGCGCGGATGTTGTCGCACTTGCGCTGCGCGATGGCGCCGGAAATATCCGGGTACTTGACCGAAAACAGTCCGCCGAAGCCGCAGCACTCCTCGCACTCGTTCAGTGGCCGCTGCTCGACGCCGGGCATGCGGTCGAGCAGCGCGCGCGGCTGGCGCTTGACGCCCAGTTCACGCAGCCCGGCACAGCTGTCGTGATAGGTGACGGCACCGACGAAGTCGCCCGGCACTTCGGTCACGCCCGCGACGTCAGCCAGGAACTGCGTCAGTTCGAAGGTCTTTGCGGCGAGCGCCTCGGCGCGCGTGCGCCAGGCATCGTCGTCATTGAACAGGTGGGGGTAGTGCGTACGGATCATGCCGGCACAGGAGCCGGATGGCGCGACGATGCAGGGGAAACGTTCGAACTCGGCAATCAGCTTCTGCGCCAGTTCGCGCGCACTGCGCGCGTCGCCCGAGTTGTGTCCGGGCTGTCCGCAACAGGTCTGGGTGTCGGGTACGACCGGCGTGTACCCGGCCGCCTCGACCAATTTCAGCGCCGCGAACGCGATCGACGGGCGCATCAGATCCACCAGGCAGGTGACGAACAGGCCGACTTCGCCACGGCTGCCGGGAGGCGGCTTACTCATGACTTTCAGCCCGCGCCGGCACCTTGAAGCGCCAGGTGCTCGACCCAGCGGCGGATGCGGTTGGCGTCACCGATGCGGGTCAGTCGCCCCCATGAGTCAAGCAGCACGATGACCACCGGCTTCTGGTTCAGCCAGGCCTGCATGACCAGACACTTGCCGGCTTCGTTGGTGAAACCGGTTTTCTGCAGTGCGATTTCCCAGTCGGAACTCGATACCAGCGCATTGGTATTGTTGAAGTGCAGCGTCTTGCCCTTGACCGCGAACGACCCGTCGCGTGTGGTCGAGAACTCGCGGATCAGCGGGTAGGTCGACGATGCAGCGACCATCTTGGCCAAATCACGCGCCGACGACACGTTGTGCGGGTCGAGGCCGGTACTGTCAAAGAAGCGGGTATCGGCCAGCCCCAGTTCGATCGCCTTCTTGTTCATGGCGGCAATGAACGCACGCTGACCGCCCGGGTAGTGGCGCGACAACGCAGACGAGGCGCGGTTTTCCGACGACATCAGCGCCAGATGCAGCATTTCCTCTCGCGTCAGGCGCGTGCCGATGAGCAGGCGCGAGCGCGTATTCTTGAGCTGGTCGATATCCTCTTCCGACACGACGAGTACCTCGTCGAGCGCAGGGCGCGCGTCCAGCGCGACCATCGCCGTCATCAGCTTGGTGATGGAGGCGATCGGCACCACGGCGTCCGAATTGCGTTCGAACAGCACTTCGCCCGATATCTGGTCCTGCACCAGCACGGACGCGGATTTGACGTTCGGCAGGCCGAGCGCGTCGAAATCGGGCTCGTGGGGTGCGCGCGGCGCTGCAGCGAGCGACTTGCGGGAGGATTTCTTGATGCTGGCCTGTTTGATGCGCTTCGACTGGGCGGCCTTGGCGACCTTTTTCTTCGAGGAGGACTGTGCGGCAGAGGTTTTGCCGGCGGCTTCGGAGGGCGGTGCGACGCCCAGACCCAGCGCGACTGCGGTACAGCTGACCATCAGGTATTTCAGAAGCATGCGTGGGACCCCTGGTGGCGATTCGATTGAGTAAAGAGTCTACCCGTCGAAGGCAATTTTTCAAACGAAAATAAGGCCATGGAAAGCATTCTTATGGCGGTTTCACGATTGTGACGAAAGTATTCACGGCGCAATCTCCGCCGGCTTGAGTCCGAGAAAGCTCACCACGTCTTCTGCGCGCGCCATCGTATCGCGATAGCCAAGGTCGATCAGCGCCCGGGTGTAAGGTTTTTCGAACAGCAGATAGCTGGCCAGGCCACCCCCTGCACGCTTGGTGCCGCCGATGCCGCCCAGCAGCGTGCGGATGCCGAACGGCAGGGCATCGACGTGGCGCGCCGCGATGTCATCCAGTCGCTCCGACGGCGCAATCACCAGGGTTTCGATCGGTCGCAGCGGCAGGCCCATTTCGGCCATCACATGGTCCGGTACGCGACCGAGAATGTCATTCACGCGCTGCAGCTGTTCGATATCGATCATCAGCTGATCGAGGAAGATGCTGGCCAGCGCATGGCCAGCCACCTGGGCCAGCGAGGGGTAGATGTCGCCCCGGCGACGCTGGTCCTTTTCGTTCATGCGGCTGACGCCGATGATGAAGATGCGTTCGGCGCCCAGATGCACCGCCGGACTGATCGGTGCGAGCTGGCGCATCGAGCCGTCACCGAAGTATTCGCGATTGATCTTGGTGGCGGGAAAGATGAAAGGCAAGGCGCTCGACGCCAGAAGGTGTTCGACCTTCAGCGGTGTGCGCGAAGCGGCACGCTGCATGCGCTTCCACGGCTCGATGTCCTCGCCGCCTTCGAAAAAGGCCACGCTGTCTCCCGAGGTGTAGCCCGAAGCGGTGACCGACAGTGCGTACAGGGCACCCCGGTCGATGGCCCGCTGGATGCGGCTGAAGTCCAGCCTTTCAGTCAGCAGCTCGCGCAGGGGCGTGTTGTCGAGCAGCGACTTCGGGTAGCGATCGACCGCCCAGCCGAACATGAGCGCCATCAGCCAGCGCGCACCGGTGCGCGCAAGCCCGATGTTGTCCGCGCGATAGACCTGTCCGGCATGGAAATTCCGCCAGATATAGAGCAGGTTGTCGACCGCGTCGCCGAAGTCCTCGCTGTAGACACCGAGCGATACGGCGTTGATGGCGCCGGCTGACGTGCCGCACAGGATGGGGAACGGATTGATGCGCGTATCGGGCAGCAGATCACGCACCGCCGACAGCACACCGACCTGGTAGGCGGCGCGCGCGCCACCCCCGGACAACACCAGCGCCGTCCTCGCTTGCTGCACCAAGCCTCCCCTTCTGGCCGCATGCCGGTGCGAGCCGGCATGCGTGCGTCAGTGCACTGCGCGGGTCTTCAGCGTATGTGCCCCGCCTCGACCACGGTCAGTGCTGTCATGTTCACGATGCGCCGCACGGTGGCGGTCGGCGTGAGGATGTGCACCGGACGTTTGGCACCGAGCAGTATCGGGCCGATCGTCATGCCCTCGCCGGCTGCGGTTTTCAACAGGTTGTACGAAATGTTCGCCGCATCCAGCGTCGGGAAGATAAGCAGATTCGCTTCGTCCCGCAATCTGGAATTGGGAAAGATGCGGGTGCGGATGTCGATGTCGAGCGCCGCGTCGCCATGCATTTCGCCTTCGACTTCGAGGTGCGGGTGGTCGGCATGCAGCATTTCCAGCGCCCGGCGCATCTTGTCGGCCGTCGGCGTGTTGTCGGAACCGAAGTTGGAGTGCGACAGCAACGCGATCTTCGGCTCGATGCCGAAGCGACGTGCCTCCTCGGCGGCCAGCACGGTCATCTCGACCACCTGTGCGGCGGATGGATCGTAATTGACATAGGTGTCGCACAGCATGACGGTGCGCCCCGGCAGATTCAGCAGATTCATCGTGTAGAAGCTGCTCAGGCCGTCCTTGAGACCCAGCACGTTGCGCACGAACTGCAGATGGCGCGTGAAGTGGCCGAAGGTGCCGCAGATCAGTCCATCAGCGTAGCCCAGCCGGGTCAGCAGCGCGCCGATCAGCGTGGTACGGCGGCGCGCTTCGAGCTTGGCGTAATCAACCGAGATGCCTTTGCGCTCGGTCAGGCTGTGGTACAGCGTCCACAATTCCTTGTAGCGCGGGTCGTTGTCCGGCGTGACCAGTTCGAAATCAACTTCCGGCCGCAGCCGCAGGCCAAGCTTCTGGATGCGCGACAGTACGACCTCGCGGCGGCCGATCAGGATCGGTCGCGCCATGCCTTCGTCGACCACGTTGCGCACCGCGCTCAGCACGCGTTCATCTTCGCCTTCGGCGTAGATGATGCGTTTCGGGTTGCGCTTGGCTTCGGCAAATACCGGCTTCATGACGAGGCCCGAAATCCAGACCAGATTGTTCAGCTGCTGGCGATAGGCTTCGAAGTCTTCGATCGGGCGCGTCGCCACGCCGGAATCCATCGCGGCCTGCGCCACGGCCGGAGCGATCTTCACGATGAGGCGCGGGTCGAACGGCTTCGGGATCAGGTATTCCGGCCCGAACGACAGCGGCTGCTCGCCGTAGGCGGCGCGTACGATTTCGCTCTGTTCGACCTGCGCCAGTTCGGCGATGGCCAGCACCGCAGCCAGCTTCATTTCTTCGGTAATCGTGGTCGCGCCGACGTCGAGCGCACCGCGGAAGATGAAGGGGAAGCACAGCACGTTGTTGACCTGGTTCGGATAGTCCGAACGTCCGGTCGCGATCACCGCATCACTGCGTACCGACTTCACTTCTTCCGGCAGGATTTCCGGCGTAGGGTTGGCCAGCGCGAAAATCAGCGGGCGCGGACCCATGCGCATCACCATGTCGGCCTTCAGCACGCCGCCTGCCGACAGGCCCAGAAACACGTCGGCGTCGCCGATCACGTCGCCCAGCGCGCGCGCGTCGGTCACCTTGGCGTAGCGCGCCTTCAGCGGCTCCATGTCTTCCTTGCGACCTTCGTACACCACGCCCTTGATGTCGGTCACCCAGATGTTCTCGACCGGCATGCCGAGCAGCACCAGCAGGTCGAGGCAGGCCAGTGCGGCCGCGCCGGCCCCCGAAGTCACCAGTTTGACTTCGCGGATGTCCTTGCCGACTGCCTTCAGGCCGTTGAGTATCGCTGCACCGACCACGATGGCGGTGCCGTGCTGGTCGTCGTGGAAGACCGGAATCTTCATCCGCTCGCGCAGCTTGCGCTCGATATAGAAGCACTCCGGCGCCTTGATGTCTTCGAGGTTGATGCCGCCGAAGGTCGGTTCCATGCTGGCGATGATGTCGACCAGCTTGTCCGGGTCGCGCTCGTCAAGCTCGATGTCGAACACATCGATGTTGGCAAACTTCTTGAACAGCACCGCCTTGCCTTCCATCACCGGCTTGGCGGCGAGCGGACCGATCGGGCCGAGCCCGAGAACCGCCGTGCCGTTGGTGATGACACCGATCAGGTTGCCGCGCGCCGTGAGCGAACTCACCTCAAGCGGGTTGGCGACGATCTCCTCGCACGCGGCGGCAACGCCCGGGGAATAGGCAAGCGAAAGGTCTTGCTGGTTGGTCAGCGCCTTGGTCGGCACGACGGAAATCTTGCCCGGACCGGGCTTGCGGTGGTAGTCCAGCGCGGCAGCGCGAATATGTTCGTCCATGATGAACAGCTAATCCTCCGATCGAGTGATACGACACGGCGGCCACAACTCTCCTGATGGGAGAGCATGGTGCAGTGCGAAAACTCTGGATTTTAGCTGTTCGGCGCGCGGCGCGGGCTGTGGTTTACCGCTGTCTGTCGCTTATCGAACATCGGGCTTGCGCCCGGGCAGGTGCGCGCCTCAGATGGCGGCCTGCGCCGTCTGCATCGGCGGCGCGAACAGACCCTGCAAACGGCGGTACTCGTTCAGTACCTTGTTCGAATACACCAGATCCGGATCCTCGATCGATCCGACATAGCGCTGCAGGCCGCCTTCGACCGATCCCGCCGAGCGGATGTACTCGCGCAGCACCTGTGCGCCGACATGGATGCTGATGCGCGGTTCGAGCAGCGTTGCTTCGGGGCCGTGCAACGCGAGCTTCTCCGGGTGGAAGCGCGGGATGACCTGGGTCAGGCCCTGCGCGCCCCACACGCTTTCCGCCGTCGGGTTGAATGCCGACTCGACGGATATCAGCGCCACCAGCAGCAGCGGATCGATGCGGTACTGCGTGGCGGCGGAATAGATATGCGGAATATATTGCTCGACCGCGGCACGGGCCACGCGATGGCGGCGTGACACCTGGTCGATCAGCGCCTTCTGCTGTGCAGACAGCTTCTGCCCGGACGCCGGTGCCTCGTCGCGCGTCATGATGAAGTCGAGCGGTGACGGCGCATTTCCGCTGGCCGGTTCGATCGCATTGATCAGCGAAAACTCGGGCAGCGACGGCATGATCTGCGGCGTCAGGCCTGCTTCCGATACCCGCAGACCGATGAATACGCTGACCATTACACCGACTGCCAGCAAACCGCCATGGGCGAAGTGAACGACGATGGCGATAACGCCCTTGAAAACCGGATACAGCTTGTTCATGCAGCACTCCTTTCGAACGTCCGCGTGCCACCTCGCAAAAGGTTGCTACGGATGTCTGAGGGATCCTTGTCAGGGATCGTTGCCATGACGCGCCGTGAGCACGCGTGCAGGGGCTTTTCGATCGCATGATTCGCGGCATGGGGATATGCCGGAACATCTGGACAGCCTGATCAGCGCAGGGCGCTGTCGGACCACGTTGAAACAGCGGATGACGTTGTCGTGGTGGACACTCATCCGGAGGGGCGACCAAGCAACCCGGCAGCGATAGTGCTGATTCAGCGGAGTTTCGTCAAGTGAAGCTTCGTTAAACGAAATGTCGGCAGGCGCCGACGCATGACGGTTGTGCAGGAGAAAAAGACAGGAAAACGGGCAAAAAATCGTGGAGGCACGAAGGCCTCCACGCGAGCAGAAATCACTCAGGACGGACGCGAGCCCGTCGGGAATGGCCATGCAGCAGCCGGATTCAACGACGACTTGATACCCGGTGTGGCAGCAGTCGACGGCGTGGCAGCAGCGGGTGCAGCCGGTGCAGGCGCCGGGTCGGACGACTTCGAAACGACCTTGGTCGCAGCGGGTGCGGCCACCTTCTTCGCAGCGGGCTTCGTTGCCGGCTTGGCCGCAGCCTTCGCCGGTGCAGCCTTCTTCGCTGCCGGCTTCGCGGCGGGCTTGGCCGCAGCCTTTGCCGGTGCGGCCTTCTTCGCTGCCGGCTTTGCCGCCGGCTTGGCGACAGCCTTCGCGGGTGCGGCTTTCTTCGCTGCGGGCTTCGCTGCCGGTTTGGCCACAGCCTTCACCGGGGCAGCCTTCTTCGCTGCGGGCTTCGCTGCCGGCTTGGCCACAGCCTTCGCCGGGGCAGCCTTCTTCGCTGCGGGCTTCGCTGCCGGCTTGGCCACAGCCTTCGCCGGCGCAGCCTTCTTCGCAGCGGGCTTCGCAGCCGGCTTCGCTGCCGGCTTGGTCGCAGCCTTTGCCGGTGCAGCCTTCT
>NZ_JAUYRO010000038.1 GCF_030696805.1 Methyloversatilis sp.
CGCCCAACACCCCCGCGCCCAACACCCCCGCGCCCAACACCCCCGCGCCCAACACCCCCGCGCCCAACACCCCCGCCGCCCCGAATTCCGGCACCCCGAACCCCGTCACCCCGAACCCGTAGGTTGGGGTGAGCGCAGCGATGCCCAACGCTCCACACCCCAGCCAACCGCCGCGCCGTCGGCTCGACGATTCAGTCCAGAAAGCGCTGCAGCAGTTCGTTCAGAAATCTTCTTCCATGCAAAGTGGGGGTCACGCGGCCGGCATCCAGCTCCAGCAGCCCGTCTTCGCGCGCCGCCAGCAGGCGCGGCATGAGCACGTCGAGCGGCAGGGCGGTGTGGCGTTCGAACAGGTCGAGCGCGAAGCCATCATTCAGGCGCGCGGCATTCATCATGAATTCGAATGGCAGCTCGGCCGCGCCGACCTCGCGCGATTCCTGCACGAAGCGGCCCTGCGCGGCGGCTTCGAGATAGGCACCCGGGTGCTTGTGCCGCATGTCGCGCCGCACCCGGTCGTGAAAGCTCAGCTTGCCGTGCGCGCCGGCGCCGATGCCCAGGTAGTCGCCGAACTGCCAGTAATTCAGGTTGTGCAGGCACTGCTGACCGGGCTGTGCGAAAGCTGACGTTTCGTAATGTACGAAGCCCGCGTCGGCAAGTCGCGCCTCGATCGCCTCCTGCATGTCGGCCGAAGCGTCGTCGTCCGGCAGATCGGGCGGATGTGCCGCGAACGGGGTATTGGGTTCCAGCGTCAGGTGGTAGCAGGACAGATGGGTCACGCCGGTGGTCAGCGCCACGTCGAGGTCACGCAACGCTTCGCGCATCGTCTGCTGCGGCAGGGCGTACATCAGGTCGATGTTTACCCGCTCGAAGGTGCGCTGCGCCAGTTCGATCGCGCGCCGTGCCTCCGTGGCGTCGTGGATGCGGCCAAGGGCGGCGAGGTGACGATCGTCGAAGCTCTGCACGCCGATCGACAGCCGGTTCACACCGGCGTCGCGAAAACCGGCGAAGCGTTCGGCTTCCACCGTGCCCGGGTTGGCTTCGAGCGTGATTTCCGCACCCGGCGACAGATTGATGCGGGCGCGTACCGCCGTCAGCAGGCGGTCCAGCCCGGCGGGCGACATCAGGCTGGGCGTGCCGCCCCCGAAGAAGATGCTGTGGATGCGCCGGCCCCAGATATCGGGCAGCGACGCTTCGAGGTCGGAGATGAGCGCTGCGAGATAAGCTTCTTCCGGAATGCCGTCGCGCACCGCATGCGAGTTGAAATCGCAATATGGGCACTTGCGCACACACCACGGAAAGTGGATATACAGCGCGAGCGGTGGCGGAACGGTGAATTCCAGAGCGGCCTGCCGGTCCGCCGGCGAGTGCTCCAACCTGAGCGACCGCGCCGGGACCAGCGGAATGACCCGACTCATCCGCCGGTAAGCGCCTGCAGCCGCGTCAGCAGGTGACGCATGGCCGAGGCGCGATGCGACAGCGTGTTCTTCAGTTCGGGCGCGAGTTCGGCCGCGGTCTGTTCAAGCGACGGCACCCAGAAGTGCGGATCGTAACCAAAGCCGGCGTCGCCACGCGGCGACTCGATGATTTCGCCATGCCACTCGCCGTCTGCGATCAGCGGCCGCGGGTCGTCGGCGTCGCATACCAGCACGATGACCGAATAGAAATGCGCCCGACGGTCTTCGATGCCGTGAAGTTCAGCCACCACTTTCGCGTTGTTGGCGACATCCGATTTCGGCTCGCCGGCATAGCGCGCCGACAACACGCCGGGGCGTCCGCCGAGCGCACTGACACACAGGCCGGAATCATCGGCCAGCGCGGGCAAACCGGTTTCGCGCGCCGCATGTCGCGCCTTGACCAGCGCATTCTCGACGAAGGTGACATGTGGCTCGTCCGTTTCGGCGACGCCGAGCGAAGCCTGCGTGACCACCTCGATGCCGAGCGGTGCCAGCATGGCCGACAGTTCGCGCAATTTACCGGCGTTGCCGCTGGCCAGAACGAGCTTTTCGATTTTCATGACAGTCCGAGCGCGCGCCGTTGCGCAGCAATCAGCCCTTCGATGCCGGCCTGCGCGAGATCCATCAGAGAGCCCAGCTCGGCGCGCGAAAAAGTCTTGCCTTCAGCCGTGCCCTGCACTTCGCACAGGCCGCCGCTGGCGGTCATGACGACATTCATGTCGGTGTCGCAGGCGGAATCTTCCGGATAGTCGAGGTCGAGTACCGGCGTGCCTTCATGAATGCCGACCGACACGGCCGCCACCAGTTCGCGCAGCGGGTTGCGTTCGATCAGACCCTGGCTCACCAGGCCGCTCAGCGCATCGTGCAGTGCCACGCAGGCGCCGGTGATGGATGCACAGCGCGTGCCGCCATCGGCCTGCAGCACGTCGCAGTCCATGTGGATAGTGCGCTCGCCCAGCTTCTTCAGGTCAAACACGGCCCGCATCGACCGGCCGATCAACCGCTGGATTTCCTGCGTGCGGCCGCTTTGCTTGCCGCGTGCCGCCTCGCGGTCGCCGCGCGTGTGCGTGGCGCGCGGCAGCATGCCGTACTCGGCCGTCACCCAGCCCTCGCCGCTGCCGCGATTGTGCGGCGGCACTTTTTCTTCGACCGACGCGGTGCACAGCACACGCGTGTCGCCGAACTCGATCAGCACCGAGCCTTCGGCATGAATGGTGTAGCCGCGCGTGATCTTCACGGGGCGCAACTGGTCTGCGGCACGGTTGCCGCTGCGTTTGAAATCGGTCATTTTTTATTTCTTTCGCGCCGCGGAGCGGCGGATGGCTTCGTTGATCTCGGCGATGGAGCGCTCGATGGCCGCGTCATCAAGGTCCTCGACCATGGTGTCGAGGACGCCCGCCTGGATGGTGGAGGCGAAGACACCATCGTTGATGCTGTCGGTGGACACACCGCGGGTCGATTCGAACGAGTCGGGCGTTTCCCACTCCAGGGCGATCACGGTCACGTTGTCGGAGTGCTCGCCGCCGCTGCGCAAGGCACTCTCCACCAGGTCGGGAACGGCCTCTGACACGGGCCGGGCGTCGAGCTGGCCCACGATTTCGCTGTCGCTCAGGCTGCCCCACAGGCCGTCCGAGCACAGCATGATCTTGTCGCCTTGCTGCAGGGCGATGGGGCCGGTGACATCGAACACGGGTTTGGTCGGCGAACCGAGGCAAGTGAAAAGGATGTTGCGGTTGATCCGGTCCATGCGGATGACGCCGGCGCTTTGCTGCTCCAGGTAGGAGTGGTCGCGCGTGCGGGTCATCAGCTCGCCATTGCGGATGACGTACAGGCGCGAGTCGCCGCAGTGCACCCAGGTGGCCGAGGTGCCCTGCACGATGGCCGCGACCAGCGTGGTGCGCGGCGTGTCCAGCATGCCCTTTTCACTGGCGTAGCGGATGATCTGGTGATGCGCGGCCATCAACGAGACGGCCAGGAACTCGGTCACGTCCTT
>NZ_JAUYRO010000067.1 GCF_030696805.1 Methyloversatilis sp.
TCGAGGCACCGTTGCCACGTTCAGATCGAAGGCGCGCGCGCCCAACGCAAGGCACCAGCCAACGACCGTGGGAGCGGCCCTGTGGGAGCGGCGGCCTCGCCGCGATACGCAAGCTGGTCATCGACCATCCCGACTGGCGCCAAGCGAAGTCAAGCCAAGTTGATCAACGCAATGCGCCCTTGTCTGGACACCATCGGATTAGTCGCAGCGCGACCTCCGTGCGCGCCCGCGTGCTCAACATCGGCAGGGCGCAGGGGGCGGCATACGGATCGCCTCGCGCGGCGGCAGCCGACAAGCTTGAAGCTTGGTTACGAAGACTACGCAGCCTGATGCTTCGGCGACTGCGCCGGCCAGTGTTGGGTGAGTGCATCAACAAGCACTGCAGAGTCAGGATCCGAAGTCCGGCGGTTCGCGAATGGGCCCACGCTGCGGCAACTCGAGGTCGACGCCACCGAATGACTGCACCGCCGCTCTGGCAACCTCGACCAAGGTCTGACCGGACGCAGGCTCCGCGCTGAGCGCCTGCCTGATGATGTCTGCCGCCTCGTCTTCCATCGAACGGCCATTCCGGGTAGCCCGAATATTGAGCCGAGCCTTTAGCCGTGGATCGAGATCACGGATTTCAAAAGTGCCCATGAGCCACCTCCATCGGTCAGTCCAGCGATTCTACCGGGCGACCAACGACGCTTTGAGGCCGAGCCGCGCGCCGCGTGCTGCCCGCCAGGCGGACCGCAAGCTTGATAGGCGGCGAAAGCAGACTGTCATGAGGACACGCACATAACCACTCAGCGCTCGTCGCGCGACTGTCGCTGCAGAACCTCTGACGGGGTCTGGCGTCGTCCTTCGCTGAGTTTGCGGAGCTTCTCGCTCAGTACGCGGAAAACTTCATTGCGACGCTGTTCCGGCACCGACTTGCGTTCCTTTCCGGGATTCTTCGCCATGAACACGCTCTCTCCCCTATCACCCGTCGGCCGAGTGCCATTGTCCAAGCTGCCAAAGGTAACCCGTCATGCTGTCGCGTTACTCTCTCATCCCACTTGGAGAATGCGACAAGGGCTGAGACGGATGTTACGACCAGAACGCATCGCCTGCAGCCACGGCATAGCCCGAGTTATTTTCTGCGCGCCGTGACGCATGCGGGTCTTCTCAGACATCGAGCTACAAGATGGGAAGGACTAAAACAGCCAGCAATACAGACTGCCAGCCATCCTTGCCGTTGGCGACAAGGTCAATTCCGAAGGGACCGTGCAACTTCGAAAATGAGCCACGATCATCGCCGAGGAATTTGCCCTCAAAGGCTTCGCGATGGTCGACGAGCGCCCGACAAGCGGCGGCTCTGTCCTATCGAACAAATACTTCGAGGAACAGCTTCAGCGCATCTGCACAGATGCGAGGCCTCGCACGCCGGTGAGCCATCGCCCCGACGCTTACAGGGATGATGAACCTACCGATTCCGCCTAAGCCACATGTACTATCCGTCACGCATTCAACGCGCTGACAGAAATACATCCGGATGTCACGTACAGACCGCCTGCACCGGCTCGCCGCATTGTTGAGCCCCCACAGAGTCATTCCTTTCGACCGGCTGCAGTCGGAACTTGCCGTGTCCCGCGCCACCCTGACGCGCGACATCACCTATCTGCGCGACGTGTTGTGCATGCCGCTTGAGTTCGACCGCGACCGTGGCGGCTACTTCCTGGACTTGCGCCAGGGCAGCGGCGGCCAGCTCGAGCTGGCCAACCTCTGGTTCTCGAGCACAGAAATCCACGCCCTGCTGACCATGCAGCATTTGCTCGCCAACCTCGACCCCGGCGGCATCCTGACGCGCCATGTCGAACCGCTGATGGAACGCCTCAACAAGCTGCTTGGCGCAGCAAAGAACGATGCCGCCGCCGTGCGCGAGCGCGTGCTCATCGTCGGCCAGGGCAAGCGGCCGATCACGCTGAAGCACTTCGAGCGCATCGGCTCCGCGCTGCTGCAGCGCAAACGCCTGATCATCATCTACGCCGCGCGTGGCAGTGCCACCGTCACCGAACGTGAAATCTCGCCGCAGCGCCTGGTGCACTACCGCGAAAACTGGTATCTCGAAGCCTGGTGCCACCTGCGGCGCGAACTGCGCCGCTTCGCGGTCGACGCCATTCGCGAAGCCCACCTGCTCGACCGCACCGCGCGCGAGGTGGGCGGCCGGACCTTGAAAACAGTGTTCGGCCCCGCTTACGGCATTTTTTCCGGCAAGCAGATCGAATGGGCGCGCCTGCGCTTTTCGCCCGAACGCGCCCGCTGGGTCGCGCACGAGGCCTGGCACCCGAAACAGAAGGGCCGCTTCGACAATGACGGCTACTACCTGCTTGAAATTCCGTACGCCGACCACCGGGAATTGCTGATGGATATCCTGAAGCACGGCCGGCATTGCGAGGTGCTGGGGCCGGAGGCGTTGCGGGAAGAAGTTCGCTCGGAGATATTAAAGCTGGGAGAGCTTTACGGGCAGGGGCTTTGATGCAGGCTCAGGATTTGAGCATGGCGTGTCCAATAATTCGGTCCACTCCTCCACCAAATAGCCAGACATGAACCCGCCGCCGACACATCTTGAATACTGGGGCAAGGCAAAGCCCGACGACAACGGTTCGTCGTTTCATCGGCTCGCCTATCACTCGCTGGATGTCGCGGCAGTCGGCGTCGCGTTCCTCGACCGCTCACCGGCAATCTGCACGTTCTTCATGAATGCCCTGCAGATTGAGTCGAAATCCGAATTGCAGTCGTGGCTGGGGTTTTTCCTTGCATTGCATGATCTGGGCAAGTTTTCCGAGGCTTTCCAGAGCCAGCGGGAAGATATTTTCGAGGATCTGCGCGGCCGGCTGCCCGATCCGGGAAAGCCCTACAGCGTGCGTCACGACACCCTCGGCTGGATGATCTGGGAGGGACACCTGGAAGCCATCGCCATCGAAAACCAGTGGTTCGGCGACGACAGCGAGTCAGCGACATACGGCGTGGCGTGGTGGATACGGGCGTGTACAGGGCATCACGGCCAGCCACCGAGGAGTGCGGGCGCCGGGCATTGGCGACAACACTTCAGCGCGCATGAAGATGCACCTGCCATCAAGGCCTACATCGACGAACTGTTCGTCCTTTTCCCGCCCGACGCATTGCGCGCAGTGCCCTCCAGCTTGGGTGCGGAACGCTTCGAAGCAATCAGCCGGCACCTCTCGTGGTGGATCGCCGGCCTTGCCGTGATGTGCGACTGGATTGGCTCAAACACCGACTTCTTCCCTTACCAAACTGAACACAGCCGTCTCAAAGACTACTGGGCCAACGCGAAAATACTTGCCGCCAGTGCTCTGGACTCGGCCGGCGTCCTTCCCGTTCCGTACACCGAGCAGTCCTTCCACGGCATGTTCCCGGACATTCCCTCACCCTCGCCGCTACAGGCATGGGCGATCGACACAACGATTTCACCCACCCCGCAGATTCATCTTCTCGAAGACGTGACGGGCGCCGGCAAGACCGAGGCGGCAGTCATGCTGGCTCATCGCCTGATCGCCGCCGGCTGCGCCGACGGGTTCTTCATCGCCCTGCCGACGATGGCCACGGCCAATGCGATGTACGGACGCATCGCCGAGGTGTATCACAAACTGTTCGGCGGCGACCCGAGCCTCGTGCTGGCACATGGGCAGCGCGCTCTGGTCGAACCCTTCGCCAATTCGGTACTTGCGACCACCCGCGACGAAGGCGACAGCGCACAGCTCGACGACACCGCCAGCGCCCGCTGCAGCGCTTGGCTGGCCGATCACAACAAGCGGGCGCTGCTGGCGCCTGCCGGCGTCGGCACCATCGACCAGATCCTGTTGAGCGTGCTCTACAGCAAGCATCAGTCGCTGCGACTGCTTGGCATGTTGCGCAAGGTGTTGGTCATCGACGAAGTACACGCCTGCGACGACTACATGCAGCACGTGCTGGAAACGGTTCTCGAATTTCATGCCCGCGCAGGGGGCAGCGTTGTGCTGCTGTCGGCCACGCTGCCGCAGCACATGAAGCATTCGCTGTTCGACGCCTTCGCCCGCGGGCGCGCCGCCCCGCCGCCCGCCGCCACGTCTGCGCCCGATTTCCCGCTTGTCACGTCCTGGCACGACGGCCTGGCCGAATCGACCATGCAGGCCATCGTGGCGCGTGAAGCCGTCTGCCGGAGCGTGGATGTGCTGTACGTATCAGACGAAGGCACCGTCGTTGCGTCGATCCGTGCCGCACTCGCCGCCGGTCGATGCGTGTGCTGGATGCGCAATACCGTCGCCGACGCGCTGGCGGCCTACGCGCAGTTCGAACACGAACTCGACGCCGAACACCTCATCCTGTTCCACGCCCGGTTTGCACTGCGCGACCGACTCGATACCGAACAGCGCATCCTCAAGCACTTCGGCAAATCGAGCACACCTGACGAGCGCGCGGGGCGTCTCGTCATTGCGACCCAGGTCGCGGAACAGAGCCTTGATGCAGACTGGGACTTCGTCGTCACCGACCTCGCACCGATCGACCGGCTGATCCAGCGTGCCGGACGCCTGCAACGCCACCCCCGTGACGCCTCCGGCCGGCGCCACGCCGATCCCGCCGCAGCGGACGAGCGCGGACGCCCCTGCCTGTGGGTCTTCGGCCCGGAGTGGACCGAAACACCGCCCGCAAACTGGTTCAAGACCTTCCTTCCGAAGGCTGCCGGCGTGTACCCGAATCACGCGCAGCTATGGCTTACGGCCAAGGCCCTGCAATCCGGCAGTTTCACGATGCCTGGCGATGCACGCTCGCTCATCGAAGGCGTATTCGGCGAAGACGTCGACGTGCCGGAAGGCCTGCAGGCGAATGCCGGAAAGGCCGAAGGCGACACCTACGCCAGCATCGGCATCGCCATGCAGAACACCCTCAAACCGGCAGCGGGCTACGTGCGCGACGCCATCGACTGGTGGAGCGAAGCCAGCACCCCCTCGCGTCTGGGCGAAGCAACGATGACCGTATTACTCGCCCGCTGGGAGGGCGACCGGCTGCGGCCGTGGGTCGATCATGAAAGTCTTCGCCACGCATGGGCCTACAGCACGGTGAAGGTGGCCGAGCGGCTGATCGCGGAACGCGTACCGGAATCGGACCCGACTCGCGAACAGGCTGTGCTGGACGCGATCGAGCACCTGCCCGGCAAGGGAAAGTGGTCTGTACTTCTGGTGATGAACCCCGCAGGTACGGCATGGCACGGGCGGGCACTAACGAAGAATCTCGACAAGAGACCGGCGGTCATCAAAACATGGATCTATGACGAGCGCAGCGGGTTGCAGCAGCAGGACATCAACACTCACCTCGAACTGGAATCGGAATGAATCTTCTGCAAGACGCATGGATACCCGTCCGTCGGCACAGCGGTCAGCGTGACTGGATCGCACCACCACAGCTTTCCGACCCGGACATCGTCGCTTTTGCCGCCGACCGTCCGGACTTCAATGGCGCACTCGCTCAGTTCGCGATCGGGCTGCTGCAGAGCACCACGCCCGCAGACACACCCGCCGAGTGGCGACGGCTGCTGATGACGCCACCTGCCGGGCAGGAACTGTCCGCCTGGTTCGCTCCGGTTGCCGAGGCCTTCCTGTTCGAAGGCGATGGCGCGCGCTTCATGCAGGACCTGACACTGAGTGCGGACGAGGCGACGCTCAATCCCGTTGCCGCGCTGTTCATCGACTCGCCCGGCGAAAACGCCTTGCGCAATAACAGCGACCATTTCGTCAAGCGAGGCCGGATCGACAGTTTGTGCCCGGCGTGCGCGGCCGCGGCGCTGTTCACCTTGCAGTCGAATGCACCGGCGGGCGGCGTGGGCTACCGGACCGGGCTGCGTGGCGGCGGCCCGCTCACCACCCTGCTGCTCAGGCAGAAGCCGCAAAGCCTGTGGCAGGACCTCTGGCTCAACGTGCTCGAAGGCCCCTTGCATCGTGCGCACAGCGGCGACGCGGAGAAGACCGCACTGCATTTCAGGTTCCCTTGGCTCAAGCCCATCGAGCATTTGCAAACCGGTGAGGCCATCAGCCCCGCCCAGGTCCATCCCGACCACGTGTTCTGGGCCATGCCCCGGCGCATCCGTCTGGATATCGATGACGTGCATGCGGGCGAATGCGACGTGTGCGGACGGTATTCCGAAACGCTGATCAGGCAGTTCATCGCGAAGAACTACGGCCTGAACTACAAGGGTGCCTGGGATCATCCGTTGTCACCCTATTACGAAGTGAAGGGCGACTGGCTGCCACTGCATCCGCAGCCGGGCGGCCTCGGCTACCGGCACTGGCTGGCCTGGCTGCTGGGCGCCGATGACACAAAGAGCAAGCAGCGCGCCTCGCGCGTGGTGACTCATGCGTTGAATCAGCGGAAACGTCAGATGGGCGGTGCGCTGCGCCTTTGGGCGTTCGGCTACGACATGGACAAGATGAAGGCCCGCTGCTGGTACGACTCCAGTCTGCCTCTCTACGGTCTGGACGAATGCGAAGCGGATGCCCTGCGCGCCGTGTCGTCATGCGTATCAAGCTGGCTCTCCGGTGCGCAGAGCGCAGCGTCCAGCCTTCGCGGCGCGGTGAAGGACGCCTGGTTCGGTGGCGATG
Organism: Methyloversatilis sp.; assembly: GCF_030696805.1. Lineage (GTDB taxonomy): Bacteria > Pseudomonadota > Gammaproteobacteria > Burkholderiales > Rhodocyclaceae > Methyloversatilis. Next base: position 6,615 of record NZ_JAUYRO010000067.1, read on the forward strand.
CGCGCGGGGATTTCAGTGCAGTCGATGCCGAGTTCTGGGGGCGCACCGAGGCGCAGTTCTATCAGATGCTCAGGCAAGGCCTCGACGCGCTGCGCGCAGACCCGCTGGCCGACATCGACGAGCTGGCGGTTCGCCAGACCTGGCATGCCGCCCTCGTCCACACCGCGCTCGACCTGTTCGACCACACGTTCGTCGGTACCGGCCCTATCGAACGACAAAAGCCCCATCGCGTCGCGGACGCGCGGCGGAAGCTGCTCAACAACCTGTACGGCAACAAGATGCGCGAGGCGCTGCGGCTGCCCTCGCCCGAAAAACCCGCAACCCGGCGAACGCGTGCTGCGTCCGCTCAAGCTTGAGGAGCTACGCATGTCAGATCGATTTTCGCGTGACAACGCCATCGGAAAGATTCTGCTGAACTGGTGGGAGGGGCTGGCTGACGACCGTGCAAGCCGCGCCATCCTGCGCCGTGCCGGCAACACGACGGCGGTCGTGCTCAGTGCCCCCTACCAGCACCTGTTCCGCCGTCTGTCCGCAGCCGGATGGAACGAGGGAAAGACATCCCCTCTGAACGATCGCCTTGCAGCGGCGATCGGCCTGCTGGTGCATGTCGAGCAGGACGGCCCCCTTTCCCCTGCCAAGGCCATGAGCCACAAGGCGGCCGGAGAAGAACGGCCGGCGGTCAGCGAACTTCGCTTCATGCGCCTGCTTGAAAGCGACAGCCCCGACAGCTTGCTCACCGGCCTGCGCCGCGTATTGCCCCTGATGGAACAACGGATCGACGTCATCGAACTCGTCAATGACGTTCTGTTCTGGGGCGACAAGGTGAAGAAAAGCTGGGCCTACGACTACGAATGGCCCGCCCGTACCTGAGACCACAGACCACGCCCCCCCTTCCAGCACCGATTCGACCAGGAGAACACCATGTCCCGTTTCGCCCAGTTGCACATCCTCACCAGCTATCCGCCCTCCAATCTGAACCGCGATGACACCGGTCGCCCGAAAACCGCGTTGATGGGCGATGCGTTGCGCCTGCGCATTTCCTCGCAGAGCCAGAAGCGTGCGTGGCGCACCTCCGACATTTTCGAATCCGCGCTGGCGGGCCATATCGGCACGCGCACCAAGGACATGGGCAAGCGCATCCACACCGACCTCATGGCAGCCGGCGTCGCCGACAAGCTCGCCCGGGAATGGGCGCGCCAGATGGCCGGGCAGTTCGGAAAGCTCAAGTCGGACAAGAAATCGGACAAGGATGAAGACCTGCAGATCGAACAACTCGCCCATTTTGGTCCGGAAGAAATCGAGTCGATCAATGAACTCGCGAGCGCCTGCGCCGCCCGCAACGCCGGCCCCACCGACGAGGAGTTGAAGTTGCTCCGCATGCCGCGCAGGGCTGCAGACATCGCGATGTTCGGTCGCATGCTGGCGGACAACCCTGCATTCAACGTCGAGGCCGCCGTGCAGGTTGCTCACGCCATCACGGTGCACAAGAGCGCCGTCGAGGACGACTACTTCAGTGCAGTGGATGACCTCAACGACGGTCAGAGCGACCGTGGGGCGGCACACATCGGAGAGCGCAGCTTCGGTGCAGGCCTGTTCTACATCTATGTGTGCATTGATCGGGAGTTGCTGAAGGAAAACCTCGGCGGCGACGAGGCGCTGACCGGCAAGGCCATTGAAGCGCTGGTACATGCCATCACGAAAGTGTCGCCCACTGGCATGCAGAACAGCCACGCTTCACGCGCTTACGCCAGCTACGTTCTCGCCGAGAAGGGTGACCAGCAGCCGCGCTCGCTGGCGCAATCCTTCCTGAAGCCGGTGCAGCCCCGTGGCGACGGCGACATGCTGACGCTTGCGGTCAAGGCGCTCGAACAGCGGCGGGAGAATTTCGACAAGGTCTATGGCGCATGCTCCGACGCGCATTACCCGATCAACGTGGAAACCGGCGAGGGCACTCTGGACGCCCTGGCACAGTTCGTCCGGGCCTGAAACCATGCGCTTCTTGATCTTTCAGCTTCAGGCGCCGCTGGCATCGTGGGGCGATACCGCAGTGGGTGAATACCGTCCGAGCCAGAATCATCCCGGTTTGTCGGCGCTGGTCGGGCTGCTCGGTGCGGCGCTCGGCATTCGACGGGAAGAAGAGGCCGCCCACGCCGCGCTGCGCGACCAATACGCCTACACCGTTGGCATCCAGTCAGCCGGGAGCCTGCTGCGCGACTACCACACCGCACAAGTGCCCAGTCAGGCAGCACTGAAGAAGCGTCCACATGCATCGCGTCGCGACGAGCTCGCGATACCCGGTCACGATCTGAACACCATCCTCTCGACACGCGACTACCGTCAGGGCGCCGCATGTGTGGTCGCCGTCGAGGCTGGCGAAACGGCCGACTACTCGCTGGAACAGATTGCCGACGCGCTGCGCAGGCCACGTTTCACACTCTATCTCGGACGCAAGAGTTGCCCGCCGGGTGCCCCCCTGTACCCGCAAGTCATCGAAGCCGCTGACGCCGAGGGGGCTTTCGAGACGTATCTCGATCAGATCCGGGCTGAACTCGCGCGTCACAGTCCGGTGCCGGATCGCCCGCCGCTTGAAGCGCCACGCTGCATCACCCGCCTTGCCTGGGGCATCAATGCGACGGTCAGCATGCCGCCGGATCTCACCACGACGCGCAAAGACCACCCGCTCAGACGCAACGGGTGGATGTTCGGCGATCGCGCCGAATATGTCGCACTGATTTCGCAGGAGGGCTGAGCGTGTACTTCAGTCTTATCAGTCCCGAATCCGGCCAGGAGCGCAGCGCCGCTCACGAATGGCTCCAGGGCGCATACAGCGAGCATCAACTGCTGTGGCGGTTCTTTCCGTCACCACACGGTACCGGGCGCGACTTCCTGTTTCGGCGCAGGGATGTAGATGGCGTGCCCCGCTTTTATGTGGTGTCCCAACGCAGGCCGGAAGCGCCGCACCCCGCCTGGCATGTGCAGACACGCGGCTACACGCCAGATCTTGCAGAAGGCACGCGTCTGAACTTCGAATTGCGCGCCAACCCTGTCATTGCGCGCGGAACCGAGGGCCGCGGCAAACGGCACGATGTCGTGATGGACGAGAAAAAGCGTCTGCTTGCCGCCAGAGGTCTCACCGACTGGGCAGCCTGGACGCCCGGGTGCAAGACAGCAAACGGCGAAGACGACTCCCGCCCGGAACTGGCGGAACTGGTTGCACACACCTGCACGGCCTGGCTGCAAGCCAGAGCCGAACGACATGGTTTCGCGCTCGACTGCGCATCACTGCGCGTCGAAGGCTACACACAACATGGCGGCAAGAAAGCTCAACTACGCTTCAGCACGATCGACTTCAACGGGACGTTGATCGTCACCCATCGTGAACGCTTCGCCCAAACGCTGCAGGAGGGTATCGGTCGAGCCAAGGCATTCGGCTGCGGGCTGCTGTTGGTCCGTCGGGAGGATTAATTTGTTCTATCATTTGATGGCACAAATTAATCCGGAGCTGATCATGGAAACCTTCACTGTCCGCGACTTGCGGGAACGCACCGGCGAACTGATTCGCGGCGCGGAAGAAGGCAGGCTGTCCGTGGTGACCAAGCACGGAACGCCCGTCTTCATCGCCGTACCGTTCGACGAGACCTTGCTGCGCGAGGGCGTGGCGACCGCGCTGGCGGTACGGCTTTTCGATGAGGAACATGTGTCCCTGGGCAAGGCGGCGAAGATGGCGGGGCTTTCGGTCGGGCAGATGACGGACCTGCTTGCCGGCTATGGCATTCCAGTCATCCGGACCACGCGCGAAGAGCTGGAGCAGTCGCTTGCCGATTTCGGATGAGCGGCGCCACATCGTTGTCGCCGATGCCGGCCCGCTGATCGCACTCGGCCGCGTCAACGCCCTCGATTTGCTGCCACGCCTGTTCTTGCGCGTCGACGTGACCGAAACCGTGATCGCCGAATGCCTCGCAAGGCCTGACCTGCCTGACGCCGCGCACATCGCGCATGCACTGGAACAAGGGTGGCTTCAGCGCTGCCGGGACCTTGCAGGGACGACTTCTGTTGCGCTGGATGCAGGTGAATCGAGTGCGATTGCGTACGCGCTTGCAGCGGGTATCGGCATCCTGCTGGATGACCGGGTCGCCGTCGTGCATGCCCGGGCCATGGGCCTGAAAGTGATCGGCACACTTGGCGTACTGCTCATGGCGAAGAAGCACGGTCACCTTGCAACGATTGCACCGGTCATTGATCTGCTTGCTGCAGGCGGCGGCCACCACCTGAGCAAATCGGCGATCACTGCGGCGCTCGCCCTGGCTGGCGAAACAGCAGAGGATCAGTCGTAACGATGCTGCCACCGCTCAAACCCATCCCGATCAAGGAACGTCTTTCCATCGTATTCGTCGAGAAGGGCGAAATCGACGTGGTGGACGGCGCTTTTGTCGTGGTCGACCAGCAGGGCTTTCGCGTGCGCGCCGTGCTCACGCACATCCCGGTCGGCGGCGTTGCCTGCATCATGCTGGAGCCGGGCACACGGGTTTCGCACCGCGCTGCCGCACTGGCTGCGCGCGTGGGCACGCTGCTGGTTTGGGTCGGCGAAGCAGGGGTGCGCCTCTACTCGTCCGGGCAACCCGGCGGCGCGCGCGCCGACCGCCTGCTCTATCAGGCGAAGCTTGCGCTGGATGAGAACCTGCGCCTGAAAGTAGTACGGAAGATGTATGCCCTTCGCTTCGGTGAAGAGCCGCCGGCACGACGCAGCGTCGAACAATTGCGTGGCATCGAAGGCGCGCGGGTGCGTCGCACCTACCAGTTGCTGGCGCAGAAATTCGGCGTGCAGTGGAAGGGCCGTGACTACAACCCGGAGGACTGGGACGTATCCGACCTGCCGAATCGCTGTCTGTCGTCAGCGACGGCTGCGCTCTATGGCGTCACCGAAGCCGCCGTGCTGGCCGCGGGCTATGCCCCGGCCGTGGGATTCATCCATACCGGCAAGCCTCTGTCATTCGTCTACGACGTGGCCGACGTCTACAAATTCGACACCGTCGTGCCGGTCGCCTTCAAGATCGCCGCAAGCAACCCACCCAATCCCGAACGGGCCGTCAGGCTCGCTTGCCGGGACATCTTCCGGCAGAGCCGCCTGCTCGAACGCATCATCCCGGACATCGAAGACATTCTTGCCGCCGCAGAGCTTCCCCGACCACCGGAACCTGAAGGTATTGTCGGCCCCGCCATCCCCAATCCGGACAACCTCGGCGATGCTGGTCATCGTAGTTGAGAACGCACCGCCGCGACTGCGCGGCCGGCTCGCGATCTGGTTGCTCGAAGTGCGTGCCGGCGTGTACGTTGGCAATTACTCGCGAAAGCTCAGGGAGCACATCTGGGAACAGGTCGAAGCCGGTATCGAAGACGGAAATGCGGTGCTGGCGTGGACCAGCAACAATGAGGCGGGATTCGACTTTCTGACCCTCGGTTCAAATCGTCGCGAGCCGGTCGAATGGGACGGCGTGAAGCTTGTGAGCTTCTTTCCGAACCCGGAAGAGCCAGGTCTTTAACACTTCGCACAAATGCGACCAGCATCGGAATTTGCTGGTAGATTTTGTTCGTCTAAAATTTCCATTATTTTCATGGAGATAGAGATAGTCCGTTCCCCGCAGGCGCGGGGATGAACCGCCGCTGAGTACATCGCGAAGTTCGGGCGCGATCCGTTCCCCGCAGGCGCGGGGATGAACCGACGACTACGCGGGAGCATTCGACGCGCCGGCCCCGTTCCCCGCAGGCGCGGGGATGAACCGAAATCGCAGCCGGGCGGGGCGTGTTCATCCCGCCGTTCCCCGCAGGCGCGGGGATGAACCGGTACGACATCAATCAGCGATCAGGAAAACAGCCCGTTCCCCGCAGGCGCGGGGATGAACCGGGTCGTCGCGCTTACGAGGATTTTATCGGCGCCCGTTCCCCGCAGGCGCGGGGATGAACCGGATGACCATGGCCAAGGCTGAATTCATCGGCTCCGTTCCCCGCAGGCGCGGGGATGAACCGTTCAGCGCGAACTTGCCGGCCGCGTTCGTCGACCGTTCCCCGCAGGCGCGGGGATGAACCGATGCCGCGCACCTGCGTCTTGACTTGGCGCGCCCGTTCCCCGCAGGCGCGGGGATGAACCGGACAGTTCCTCCACCACCACCACCCGATCACCCCGTTCCCCGCAGGCGCGGGGATGAACCGGGCAATCCGTGCGAGTACGCCTGTCATGTGCGCCGTTCCCCGCAGGCGCGGGGATGAACCGCCACACTGAGGTGTTGTCGGTGCTGGAGCCACCCGTTCCCCGCAGGCGCGGGGATGAACCGTGGCCGAGCGGCACGAAGAGAAACTGCTGCTGCCGTTCCCCGCAGGCGCGGGGATGAACCGCAAAATCTGCGCGCTTGTTTCGCCCGAAACTCCCGTTCCCCGCAGGCGCGGGGATGAACCGTGCCGACCGAGCAACTCCAGATTCTTGGTCTTCCGTTCCCCGCAGGCGCGGGGATGAACCGTCGGTGCCTGCCGCCGTGCCGCGCGGGATGGTCCGTTCCCCGCAGGCGCGGGGATGAACCGCTTTTTGCACGCACCCGCTGCCAGATAGACCGCCGTTCCCCGCAGGCGCGGGGATGAACCGGTCATTCGGAGTTGCCTTTCTGGCAGTGGGTGCCGTTCCCCGCAGGCGCGGGGATGAACCGTGAGGGCTTAGACGACGCGCGCTTCGGTCAGCCCGTTCCCCGCAGGCGCGGGGATGAACCGCTGGCCTTCGCCACGATCCCGGTGTGCCCGTCCCGTTCCCCGCAGGCGCGGGGATGAACCGCCGCACGTTGAGTGGCTACGCAACCCCGACACCCGTTCCCCGCAGGCGCGGGGATGAACCGGAATTTCCGGCCATCGCCGAACGCGAAGCTGTACCGTTCCCCGCAGGCGCGGGGATGAACCGCACATCACGGAGAGCTTTCGGGCCGCTGGCGTCCGTTCCCCGCAGGCGCGGGGATGAACCGCCATCCGGCAGTGACAGGTCGTACTCGACGACCCGTTCCCCGCAGGCGCGGGGATGAACCGCCTCGCGGGCAGGCGAGCGCGGACAGGATCAGCCGGTCCCCGCAGGCGCGGGGATGAACCGCATCTAGCGTGCGCTGCCA
>NZ_JAUYRO010000027.1 GCF_030696805.1 Methyloversatilis sp.
ACGTCTGCCCGACAAAATGCCTAACCATGGACAACCAGTACCGCCCGGCCATGACTGCCCGGGGAGGCCTTGAGAAGTTCACGGTAGCAGGTCCAAAGAAGAAAGAACCGGTGGCAGCTGAAGCTGCAAAGCCGGCAACAGAATAGATTTTTTTTTAAAAATTTCATACGTAATCAGTTCCTTTACTTTAGAATTGTGCGAAGCTTTTCTTATTGTCATTCCGTGGCAGTGATTCTCTCTGCAATGTGCTGTTGGTTATCCGGGAATTTCTTCGACTAATCGATGAATAACCCCGCGATAAAAAAAATCAAATCTTCGGTATAAAAATTAGAAAAAAGTGCGATTATTCTGTTACATAAGGTACGGTTTTAATGGAAGAGCCAAGCGTTCCGTTATTACTGCTATTATTCTGACGGCACAGGGATGCAGCAAAAAGGTATAAATAATCTCGAAGTCCATTTAGTAAGCCCGTGGACGCGTGGAAATCACGACGAAGTCCACTGATCAGATACCGTTTGATGAGGAATCAAGTAACCCGGTTTTACCGGAATTGATTCTGATGGGAAAATAACCAAAGCAAGAAGGTATAAATAAGCCTGAAGCTTATGTTATTAGCCCGTGAATGCGTAAGAAATTACGTCTAAAGATTCACAATAATACAACAATTCTTTGATGGAGATCCAACGATACCTGGCTAGCCCAGAGTTGGTTCTGACGTTGGTACTGGCAATGCGGAAATTTGTTTAATAACCGCTAATTCCTTAAAACAAGTTCAGATAACGTGTGCGTACAATGTACAAATTAAAATTCTGGTTGATCCTGCCAGAGGCCACTGCTATCGGAGTTCGATTAAGCCATGCGAGTCGAGAGGTGCAAGACCTCGGCATACTGCTCAGTAACACGTGGACAATCTAACCTAAGGTGGGGGATAACCCCGGGAAACTGGGGATAATACCCCATAGACTATAGATGCTGGAATGCTTTGTAGTTGAAAGGTCAGCCGCCATAGGATGGGTCTGCGGCCGATTAGGTAGTTGTTGGGGTAACGGCCCAACAAGCCTGTAATCGGTACGGGTTGTGGGAGCAAGAGCCCGGAGATGGATTCTGAGACACGAATCCAGGCCCTACGGGGCGCAGCAGGCGCGAAAACTTTACAATGCGGGAAACCGTGATAAGGGAACTCCGAGTGCCCGTTAAATCGGGCTGTCCATCAGTTTAAAAAACTGGTGAAGAAAGGGCCGGGCAAGACCGGTGCCAGCCGCCGCGGTAATACCGGCGGCTCGAGTGGTGGCCACTATTACTGGGCTTAAAGCGTTCGTAGCTGGTTTGTTAAGTCTCTGGGGAAATCTTCCGGCTTAACCGGAAGGCGTCTCAGGGATACTGGCAGACTAGGGACCGGAAGAGGTGAGGGGTACTCCAGGGGTAGGAGTGAAATCCTGTAATCCTTGGGGGACCACCTGTGGCGAAGGCGCCTCACCAGGACGGCTCCGACAGTGAGGGACGAAAGCTGGGGGAGCAAACCGGATTAGATACCCGGGTAGTCCCAGCCGTAAACGATGTGCGTTAGGTGTATCGGTGACCACGAGTCACCGAGGTGCCGAAGAGAAATCGTGAAACGTACCGCCTGGGAAGTACGGTCGCAAGGCTGAAACTTAAAGGAATTGGCGGGGGAGCACCACAACAGGTGGAGCCTGCGGTTTAATCGGACTCAACGCCGGAAAACTCACCAGATAAGACAGCTGAATGATAGTCGGGCTGAAGACTCTACTTGACTAGCTGAGAGGAGGTGCATGGCCGTCGTCAGTTCGTACTGTGAAGCATCCTGTTAAGTCAGGCAACGAGCGAGACCCACGCCAACAGTTGCTAGCTCGTCCCCCGGGATGGAGAGGACACTGTTGGGACCGCCTCTGCTAAAGAGGAGGAAGGAATGGGCAACGGTAGGTCAGCATGCCCCGAATTATCTGGGCTACACGCGGGCTACAATGGGTGGGACAATGGGTATCGACACCGAAAGGTGAAGGCAATCTCCTAAACCCATCCTTAGTTCGGATTGTGGGCTGCAACTCGCCCACATGAAGCTGGAATCTGTAGTAATCGTGTCTCAAAATGGCACGGTGAATATGTCCCTGCTCCTTGCACACACCGCCCGTCAAACCACCCGAGTGAGGTCTTGATGAGGCCGTAGCATACGCTGCGGTCGAATCTAGGTTTTGCAAGGGGGGTTAAGTCGTAACAAGGTAGCCGTAGGGGAATCTGCGGCTGGATCACCTCCTAACGAAATTGATTTTTCGGGATTTAAAGCGGTTATTAAACAAACTGTAAAGTTGCCAGTGTCAACACAAATAGGTTCAGTCGCCGGAAGGGGCGATGAGAGCAGGTTCGAATCCTGGTGAGCCGGTTTAGATGCACCTCGCGATGTGAGTCGGGAGGGAAGGGCTGAGAGTCAAACCAATGACTTTGCGAGGCCGTGTAAAGGTTTGCACAAAGGACGTTAAATGGGTTTAACGGAGCATTAGTATAATCCTACCATTGGATGGCTCGGTTCAAGTGCCGATGAAGGGCGTGCCAAGCTGCGATAAGCCCCGGGTAGACGCAAGGAATCTATGATCCGGGGATACCCTAATGGGACATCCTAATACTTAGGTATTTATCCGTTGAGGATAGGGAACGCCCCGAATTGAAACATCTTAGTAGGGGCAGGAAAAGAAATCAACCGAGATGTCGTTAGTAACGGCGAGCGAACACGACAGAGCTCAAACCGAATCCCGCAAGGGAGATGTGGTGTAATAAGCCCCCTGTTCGGCCCTGGATGCGAAGCGGCAGTTGCCTGGAACGGCACACTACAGAGGGTGATAGTCCCGTACGCAGAAGCAGACAGGGTTAAGGGGAGTCTTGAGTACCGCGGGCTGGAATTCTCGCGGGAATTCGGGGGTCATCAACCTCCAAAGCTAAATACAACTTGAAACCGATAGCGAAGTAGTAGCGTGAGCGAAAGCTGAAAAGTAACCCTGAAAAGGTGGTTAAAAGCGCCTGAAATTGGTAGGAGATCGCGAGTTGCGGCCTGAAAGGATCTTGCACATGAAGGAACCCGTCGCGAGGCGGTAGTACGGGTGTGCCTGCCAGGGTCGTAACGTACGTTTTGAAGAACGGGCCAGAGAGTTTATTCTATTGGCGAAGGTTAACCCACAAGGGAAGCCGCAGGGAAACCAACAAGTTCGTAGCCGCAAGGCATGGAACGGCGTATTAAAAGTGCGCGGAGTCAGTAGGATAAGACCCGAAGCCGGGCGATCTATGCGTGGGCAGGTTGAAGCGTGACGAAAGTTGCGTGGAGGACCGCAAGCGGTATTGATATGCAAATCATTCGTGTGACCTGCGTATAGGAGTGAAAGATTAATCGAGCCCGGCATCAGCTGGTTCCTCCCTAAACATGTCGCAGCATGACCTAACCGGAGGTCGTTCGTGAGGTAGAGCACTGATTGGGGGAGCTGGGCGGGAAACTGCTCACCCCCCTGTCAAACTCCAAACTCCCGGACACCGTAGATGGTTGGAAGTCCGCATTACGGGGTAAGCTTGTAATACGTAAGGGAAACAACCCAGACCGTGGTTAATGTCCCTCAATGTAGGTTAAGTGTAAACACTGAAATTGGTCCTAGGTCAAAGACAACTGGAAGGTGAGCTCAGAAGCAGCTATCCTTTAAAAAGTGCGTAACAGCTTACCAGTCAAGATTTAGGGCGGTGAAAATGGACGGGGCTAAAACCTACTACAGAGACCACGGAGCACCGAAAGGTGATCTGGTAGGGAGGCGCTCTGCATGGGTAGAAGCTGGGGCGTGAGTTCCAGTGGACCGTGTAGTGTTGAGAATTCTGGCACTAGTAGAAGCATAGATGGGTGAGAATCCCATCCGCCGCAGGGGCTAGGTTTCCTCGGCAATGATCGTCAGCCGAGGGTTAGTCGGTCCTAAGGTGCGTCGTAACTCGAACGTACCGACAGGGAAACAGGTTAATATTCCTGTACTGTATGATTTTAAGCGTAAGCCCTGACGCTTCGGGGTATGCCAAGCGGGACCGTCGTCCCGTTCAAGCGTATAATGCCATGGAGTACCGTAATGGTGAGAAGTGGGAGAAAGCGTGATGAGGAAACTCGGCAAATTCCTGGAGCCCATGAAAAGGGAGTCATACATCCGTACCGAGAACCGACACAGGTGCCCCTCGCTGAAGAGGTGAAGGCGTGTCGGATTTAATCGTAGTTAAGGGAACTCGGCAAATTGGCCCCGTAACTTTGGGATAAGGGGTGCCTGCCTGGAGATCAGGCAGGTCGCAGTGACCGGGTCGCACTAACTGTCTAATAACAACATAGGTGACTGCAACTCCGAAAGGACTAGTATAGTCACTGATTCCTGCCCAGTGCGAGTATCTGAACACCGGGTTCAACCGGACGAAGGACTCGTAAACGGCGGGGGTAACTATGACCCTCTTAAGGTAGCGTAGTACCTTGTCGCTTAATTGGCGACTTGCATGAATGGATTAATGAGTGCGATACTGTCCCTAACACGAATCCGTTGAACTTTTTGTCCTAGTGCAGAGACTAGGGACTCCTGATGGGAAGTGAAGACCCCGTGGAGCTTTACTGCAGCCTGTCGCTGAATTACGATAATCCTTGCGCAGGGTAGATGGGAGGCGTTATATCCGTTTCTTTCGGGGAACGGGGAGCCAACGATGAGACACCATCCTAGTTTTGTTGTAGTTCTCACTCTTACGAGGACAACGGTAGGTAGGCAGTTTGGGTGGGGCGCCACACCCTCGAAAAAATATCAAGGGTGCCCCAAGGTCAACTCATGTGGGTCAGAAACCCACAGAAGAGTGTCAAGAGCATAAGTTGGCCTGACGCGATTATGCAAAGCAAATAATCGCGAGAGGAAACTCGGGTCTAACGAACCAATATAGCCTTTTGGTGAGGCTTATTGACTACAGAAAAGCTACCCCGGGGATAACAGAGTCGTCGCCGGCAAGAGCACATATCGACCCGGCGGCTTGCTACCTCGATGTCGGTTCTTTCCATCCTGGCCGTGCAGCAGCGGCCAAGGGTGAGGTTGTTCGCCTATTAAAGGGGATCGTGAGCTGGGTTTAGACCGTCGTGAGACAGGTCGGTTACTATCTATCAGGAGTGTTTGGAGTCTGAGGGTAAGAATGAAATAGTACGAGAGGAACTTTCATTCGGCGCCTCTGGTCGATCGGTTGTCTGACAAGGCAGTGCCGAGCAGCTACGCGCCAAGGGATAAAAGCTGAAAGCATCTAAGCTTGAAACCCGGCCTAAAAAGAGACTCCGTTGAGGACTCGGATAAAAGATCCGTTTGATAGGCTCCGGATGTACGCACGAAGGCAACGACGTGTTCAGTCCGGGAGTACTAACGTCCAAACACTAGTGCTCACCACGTTAAACCCAGACGAAATTCTTTGTGCAAACCTTAAATCATATCCTATCCAATTCGATAGGGTATCAGCTTACACGGCTGCCAAGGTGGCGGAGCGGCCACGCGGTTGATTGCAGATCAACTACACTCCGGTTCAAATCCGGACCTTGGCTTCCACTGAATTGCATTCCGCAGTTCGGTGGGGTTGAAGAATCTTAACTGTTCTTCGCCCAGCATCTAATCTAAAAACAACTCGTGGTGATAGCGGCCATAGCTTTCGGGAAACACCTGGTCTCATTCCGAACCCAGCAGTTAAGCCGAGACACGTAGTATACTGTACTGAGGTACGCGAGTCCTCGGGAACTATACCAAGCTGCTATCACCTT
>NZ_JAUYRO010000041.1 GCF_030696805.1 Methyloversatilis sp.
AACGAAACCTATTTCGAGCACGCCTACCTGGCGCGCTACCTGGGTTTTCCGCTGGTCGAAGGCTCCGATCTGATGGTGCGCGACGGCTGTGTCTGGCTGAAGAACCTGTCGGGCCTGCGTCGCGTGCACGTGATCCTGCGACGGCTCGACGACGACTTCTGCGACCCGCTGGAACTGGATGGTGAATCAGCCATCGGCGTACCGGGTCTGGTCGAAGCGGCTCGTCAGGGCAATGTGCTGATCGCCAATTCGCTCGGCTCCAACCTGCTCGAATCGGGCGCCCTGCTCGGCTTTCTGCCGCGCCTTTGCCGGCGTCTGCTGGGCGAGGAACTGGCCATGCCTTCGCTGGCCACCTGGTGGTGCGGCGAAGAGGCAGCGCTCGAGGACGCGATCGAGAAGCTCGACAAGCTGGTGATCAAGCCGGCCTTTCCGCAGCTGCGCATCCAGTCGGTGTTCGGCCAGGATCTGGACCGGCGCGAACGGGCCGCGCTGATCGCGCGCATGCGCGCGCGGCCGCACCACTACGTTGCGCAGGAACTGGTGCAACTGTCGCAGGCACCGGTGTGGGACACCCAGCATCCGCGCCGGCTCGTCGCACGTGCCGTGGGCCTGCGCGTGTTTGCCTGTGCGTCGCCGGACGGCTACGTGGTGATGCCGGGCGGCCTGACCCGCGTCGCCTCGGAGCGCGACGCGCGGGTGATTGCGATGCAGCGCGGCGGTTCGAGCAAGGACACCTGGGTGCTGACGCACGGCACAGTGAATACCTTCAGCCTGCTGCGCCGGTCGGTCGGTCCATCGGAGCTGGTCCGTGCGGGCACCAAGCTGTCGAGCCGCGTGGTCGAAAACCTGTTCTGGTTCGGCCGCTACTGCGAACGCTGCGACAACACGGCGCGCCTGCTGCGCGCACTCATTGCACAGCACATCGAACACGGCGACATCGCAGACCATGCGCTGACCCGGCTGTGCCAGCAGAAGGGCATCCTGCCGAAGGACCTCGAAGACGCGTCGATCAGCGATCTCGAGGAGGCGCTGCGCGCCGCGGCACTGGATGCCAAGCAGCCCGGATCGCTGGCCTCGGGCCTGCATCAGTTGTCGAATGTCGCCTTCAGCCTGCGCGAGCGGCTGTCGATCGACAACTGGCGCATCATCAGCCGGCTGGCCGATGACCTGAACGACGTACCGACCGAACTGGGTGAAGTGCTCGAGCGGCTGGACCGCAGCGTACTGGCGATGATGAGCCTGTCCGGCTTTGCGCTCGACGGCATGACGCGCGACCAGGGCTGGCGCTTCCTGTCGGTCGGCCGGCGCATCGAACGGCTGCAGTTCATGAGCCGGGTGCTGCGCGAGGCGCTCGCCGAGGGCGGAGACACGCCCGACTGGCTGCTCGAACTGGCCGACAGCACGATCACCTATCGCTCGCGCTACATGACGCGGCCGCAGTGGCTGCCGGTGATCGACCTGCTGGTCGCCGACGAGAGCAATCCGCGCTCCATCGCCTATCAGGCACTTGGGCTGACTGACTATCTGGCACGCCTGGCCGCGCATTTCGGCACCATCGAATCGGCGGCGCTGTCGGATGCGACGGCCGACATGCTCGCGCTGCGCGCTGACACCGATTTCCGCGTTGGTTCGCCGCGCCTGCTCGCGGTGCTCAACGCCTTGGGCGAGGCCGCCTACACGCTTTCGGAACAGCTCGGGCGCCGCTTCTTCAGCCACGCCGCGACGCCTTGGCCGGGTAACAACAGCTGATCATGGCGCGTCTCCGCTACAACGTGCTGCACGAAACCCGTTACGCCTATGCGCGCCCGGTGTCGCTGTCGCGCCAGATGCTGCATCTCACGCCGCGCGAAACACCGCGCCAGATCACGCTGGAGCATGGCGTCGACATTGATCCCGTGCCAGCTGAGCGGCGCGCCCGGCAGGACTACTTCGGCAATCTGGTGGACAGTTTCACGGTCAGCGCCGCACACGACGAACTTGTCGTCGTGGCCGATTCAACCGTCGAGGTAATCGGTCGCGAAGTGGCCGACAGTCCGGCGTCGCCTTCCTGGGAACGTGTGCGGGACCGCCTGCATCAAGTCGGCCCGGCTCCACTGCTTGAACCTTGCCAGTTCCTTTATGCCAGCCCGCACATCGAACCTTTGCCCGTCCTCGGCCGCTATGCACGGCTCGACTTTCATCGGGGCCGGCCGCTGTTCGAGGCGGCCAGCGCGCTGATGCAACGGATTCACCGCGATTTCGAATTCGATCCGGAGGCAACGACAGTCAGCACACCGCTGGAGACGCTGTTGAAGGAAAAGCGCGGCGTGTGTCAGGACTTTGCGCATTTCATGATCGGCTGCCTGCGTGCCCTCGGTCTGCCGGCGCGCTATGTCAGCGGCTATCTGCTGACGCGGCCGCCACCCGGCAAGCCCCGGCTTATCGGTGCCGACGCGTCGCACGCCTGGGTGTCCGTGTTCTGTCCGGGCACCGGCTGGATCGACTTCGACCCGACCAACTGCGTGCAGCCCGACGATCAGCACATCACTGTCGGCTGGGGTCGTGACTTCAGTGACGTCACACCGATGCGCGGCGTCATCCTCGGCGGCGGCGAGCACACCATCGAGGTGTGTGTCACCGTCACACCCGAGACGCCAGCCGATCGGACGACCAGTGCGCGGACGCTTGAACCGGAATGAATTCCCATCCATAATGCTGGTTTTTCCTCCGCGGGCACCGTCTGCAGTTGCCGAACATGGCGCAGCCGACCCGGGGTTCGATGTCCAGCAGTTGCGGCCGACTGGCGGCACTGCATCAGTGAAAGTACAGGCATGAAACAAGCTATCCACCCGAACTACGTCGCCGTTGCCGTCACCTGCTCATGCGGTAATTCCTTCGAAACGCGTTCGACGCTCGGCAAGCCCCTGCACGTTGAAGTGTGCTCGCTGTGCCACCCGTTCTACACCGGCAAGCAGAAGATCATCGACACCGCAGGTCGCGTCGAGCGCTTCCGTCAGAAATACGCCAACGTGCCGCGCAGCTGATCGGGCCGCACGTACGCTGAAAGGCAGCCAATGGCTGCCTTTTTTCATTTCCGGGTGCGCTTTCCGATGCGTCCTCCCGACCCACGCGCCGGATGGAGTCAAACGCCCGCACATCGCTTGGTGGCAAGCACTGCAGGCCCGACTGCCCCTAAAATCCGCCCGCCACCCTGACTGATCGTTCCGATGACGCTCCCGCCGTTGCTGCGCCAGACCCCACGAAACTTCCTGATCGGTGATCCGCCGCAAACTGCCTTCGTCATGGCTGTCGTGCTGGTCTACCTGTTCACCGGACTATTCGGCCGCGACCCGTGGAAGGGCGACGACGCTTTGCACATCGGCATCGCGCTGGCCTTCGCACGCGAGGGCGACTGGCTGCTGCCCCGTCTGGCCGGACAGGTCTGGCTGGACAGCCCGCCGCTGTTCCACTGGGTGGCGGCCCTCACCGGGCAGATCGGCAGCTGGCTTGGCTCAAGCTTCGCAGACAGCGCGCGCGTGGCCAGCGCCCTCTTCGCTGCGCTGTGGGTATGGGGCAGCGCCGGAGCCGCGCGCGAGCTCTACGGACCACCCGCGGCGCGAATCGCGCCGCTTCTGGCGCTCGCCAACATCGGTGTCGTGGTGCATCTGCACGATGCGCAACCGGCCACCACCATGCTGGCAGCGCTCGGTATCGGCATGTGGGCGCTGGCGCTGGTGGCGCGCAAACCATGGCATGGCGGTGCCGCACTGGTGCTCGCCCTTGCCATCGCCGGACTGGGTACCGGGCTGTGGCTGGCTGCCATCCTGCTGATCGCCGCGGCGGCGATGCCGCTGCTGCCGGTGTGGCGCAGCGTCGCCGGCACTCCGTCACGCATGGTGGCGCTGCCGCTGGCAATGGCGATCGGTACGCTGCTCGCAGCCAGCTGGGTATTGCTGCTCGACCCAGCGCATGCAACCCGCGTCTGGCAGCATGATCTCGACCGCCTGATTCCCGACGGCGCACGGATCGCTGCCGATGCAGCGGAGTGGATCAAGGTGCTTGCGTGGTTTGCCTGGCCGGCACTGCCGCTGGCGGGCTGGGCGCTGTGGACGCGAAGGCATCAGTGGCGGTCGCCGGTGTTTTCGCTGCCGCTGCTTCTGTTCGTGCTGCTGTTCGTGCAGGTCAGCGGCGACGGCATCGTGCGCAATCAGCGCGCACTGCCACTGCTGGCACCGCTGGTCGTACTGGGCAGCGCGGGCCTGCCGACCCTGCGCCGCGGTGCGGCGAACGCGCTCGACTGGTTCGGCGTGATGACCTTCTCCCTGCTCGGCTTCGTCATCTGGCTGGGTTGGGTCGCCATGCTGACCGGCTGGCCGGAGCGCTTCGCGCGTACCTTCTCGAAGCTTGAACCGGGTTTCGTCATGGCGCTGTCGTGGGGGCCGTTCATCCTCGCGACCATGGTGTCGCTGACCTGGCTGTGGATGCTGTGGCGCTCCCCCAGAACGCCGACGCGCGGAGCCGTCACCTGGGGATGCGGTGTATTGCTGATATGGTTCCTGCTCAGCAGCCTGTGGTTGCCCTGGATCGACTACGGTCGCAGCTATCGCGACGTCGCCGGTCAGATCGCAAGGGCGCTGCCAGCAGACGACGGTTGCATCGCGTTCAGCGGACTGCAGGACAGTCACCGGGCTGCGTTCTATTATTTCGTCGGTCTGAAGCTGGTCAATGTGATGAGCAAAGCCGGCCGACAATGTGACACCCTGCTTGCGTACCATGGGCGGGGCGGGCAACGCCCCGTGCTCGACGCGAGCTGGTCGATCGTGTGGGAAGGTCGGCGGCCGGGCGACCGGCACGAACGATTCATGCTGTACAGGCGAAGCTGAACCGACGCATCTACCGATAGAAGAAAGCGGAAGACATGAACCTGCTGATGCAGACGTCCGCATGGCCGGCCCTGAGGTCCAAGGCGATCCAGTTGTCGCGCGTGCACCTGCGGAATTTCTTCGAGCAGGACAGCGAGCGCTTCGCGCGCTATTCACTCGCGCACGACGGCTGGCTGATGGACTACTCGAAGCAGCGCGTCGACGACGAAACCTTGTCGCTGCTGATGGAACTGGTGCATGCGCTTGACCTTCCGCGCGGCATCCGCGCACTGGCCGCCGGAGACCAGGTGAATTTCACCGAGCGCCGCGCCGCGCTGCACATGGCACTGCGCGCACGCGATGGCGCTCACGCCGAACTGGTGCGCGACTGCCTCGGTGCTCTCGAACACTGGGTGGGCCTGGTCCGCCGACGCGAGTTGCTGGGCGCAACCGGTCAGACCATTACTCACATCATCAATCTGGGCATCGGCGGTTCGGACCTGGGTCCGCGGCTTGCGATGGAAGCGCTCGAACCGCAGTGCGACGGCCCGGTGGTCAAGCTGGTTGCCAACCTTGATCCGGTGGCGCTCGACCTGGCCTTGCGCGACTGCAAGCCGGCGCACACCGCGTTTGTGCTGTCGTCGAAGAGCTTCACCACGCAGGAAACGCTGGCCAACGCAAAGGTTGCGATGAAATGGCTGGCCGACGGGCTGGGCAGCGCGGGGGTCGGCCAGCATCTGTTTGCCGTGACCAACCGTCCCGCGGCGGCGCAGGAGCTCGGGGTCCCGGCCGAACGCTGCCTGTTTCTGCCGGAGTGGGTAGGCGGCCGCTACTCGGTCTGGTCATCGATCGCGCTGCCGCTGGCCTGCGCGATCGGGATGCCGGCCTTTCGCGACATGCTTGATGGCGCGCGCTCGATGGACGAGCATTTCACCCAGGCACCGATGAGCAGCAACCTGCCGGTCATGATGGGGCTGATCGATTTCTGGAACGCCAGCGGCATGGGGCTGGAAACGCTGGCCGTGCTGCCCTACAGCCATTTGCTGCGCAGCCTGCCGGCCTATCTCCAGCAGCTGGAGATGGAAAGCAACGGCAAGCGCTGCACGTCGACCGGTGATTTGAGCCGGGCGCCAAGCTCACCTGTCGTCTGGGGCGGCTCGGGTATCGTCGGTCAGCACGCCTATCACCAGCAGTTCTATCAGGGTACGCGCATGATGCCGATGCATTTCATCGTGCCGCGTCATGCACCCGACGAGCGCACGCGCCTGGTGCAGCTGAACGCGCTCGCGCAAAGTGCAGCGTTGATGCGCGGCAAGACGCGCGACGAGGCCCTGGATGAGCTCCGGCGCAGCGGGCTGTCGGAACAGGAAGCGACCCGGCTGTCACCGCATGTCGCCTGCCCGGGCAACCAGCCCAGCACGACGCTGCTGATGCCGCAGCTGAACCCGCGCACGCTGGGTCAGCTGCTTGCGATGTATGAACACAAGGTGTTTGTGCAGGGCTGGCTGCTGGGCATCAACAGCTTCGATCAGTATGGCGTTGAATACGGCAAGCAGATGGCGCGCGCACTCGCCAGCGGAAACCTGCCGGCCGATGCCGATGCATCCACCCGCGGTCTGCATGCTGCGCTGGGCAAACCGGGCTGACAGCTCCGACCGGCAACGTCGCCGGGCTTGGCCGAATGTCTACGGCGCCAGCCTGACGCGCGACCACGCCGCATCCGGTTGGCTGCGCCGGTACAGCAGTCGGTCGTGCAGGCGATCCGACCTGCCCTGCCAGAACTCGATTGCATCGGGCTGCAGGCGATAGCCGCCCCAGTTCTCCGGCCGCGGGGGTGCCGTACCGAATTTCGCTTCGAACTGCCGGACGCGCTCGGCCAGCGACTCGCGACTGGATATTTCGCGGCTCTGCGGCGACGCCCACGCGCCGAGACGGTTGCCGAGCGGGCGCAGCGAAAAATAGGCGTCCGACTCTTCCGCGCTGACCCGACTCACCCGCCCCTCGATGCGGATCTGCCGTTCCAGCACCGCCCAGAACAGCAGCAGGCTGGCGTGCGGATTGCCGGCAAGTTCGTCGCCCTTGCGACTATCGTAGTTCGTGAAGAAGACGAATCCGTCATCGCCATAGCCGCGCAGCAGCACGATGCGGGCACTGGGGCGCCCATCGGCGCCGACGGTGGCCAGCGTCATCGCATTCGGATCACGCTCGACCACACGGCCGGCGTCCTCGAACCAGTTGCGGAACTGCACGATCGGATCGTCCGGTGCGCTCGTCTCATCGAGGCTGCCAAGGGTGTAGTCGATTCGGTGCTGGGTCGGATCCATCAAAGTCTCCTTCATTCGGGTGCAGGAATGCGTTCGAGGCCGGCGACTTTTGCGCCGGCGGTGAGCTTGCGTGACGCAAACCAGCCCGCATTGGTTTCCAGTGCGTAGCGCGCCGGCCGGGTGGCACAGTGCGCCGTTTCATCGTGCGGCTTCATGTCGGCAATGTTGATGACCACGCCCTGCGCGTCGATGAACGCGACGCTGAGCGGAATCAGCGTGTTGCGCATCCACATGCAGTGCGTCTGCACCTGCGGAAAAACGAACAGCATGCCCGCATCGGCCGGCATTTCGGTGCGGTGCATCAGGCCGGTCATGCGCGTCGATTGCGTACGCGCGACTTCAACCTTGACGCGATACATGCCGACCGCCAGATCTACCGATGGCGGCGCGGCCTGGGCGCCCGTGCACAGAGCAATCCACAACAGGCAGTACAGTCTTCGGGTCATGGCAGGCGGTAGAGTGACGGGGATAGTGACGGAAATGAAGCTGCACGTATTGATCGACATCAGTC
This sequence comes from Methyloversatilis sp., assembly GCF_030696805.1. Lineage (GTDB taxonomy): Bacteria > Pseudomonadota > Gammaproteobacteria > Burkholderiales > Rhodocyclaceae > Methyloversatilis. The sequence goes on from NZ_JAUYRO010000041.1 coordinate 7,677, forward strand.
TGCGCTTGATCGAACGGGGCTGTGCACGGGGGCGGACGCGCATCAGTCGGGCTCGGCCTCCTGCCATTGACCCGGTTGCAGGCCGCCAAGTTGCCACGTACCGATGGCGATGCGGATCAGTCGCAGCGTCGGATGGCCGATCGCGGCCGTCATCCGGCGAACCTGACGGTTGCGTCCTTCGCTGATGTCGAGTTCGAGCCAGCAGGTGGGCACCGCGATGCGGTGGCGCACCGGCGGGTCGCGCGGCCACAGGTCGGCCGGTTCGTCGATGCGGCGCGCTGCGCACGGGCGTGTCGGACCGTCCTTCAGCGTCACGCCCGTGCGCAGGCGATCCAGCGCCGCCTCGTCCGGCACCCGTTCGACCTGCACCCGGTAGCGCTTGACCATCTTGTGCTTCGGATCGGTGATGCGATGCTGCAGTGCGCCGTCGTCGGTCAGCAGCAGCAGGCCTTCGCTGTCGGTATCCAGGCGCCCGGCCGGATAGACTCCGGGTACGGCGACCCAGTCGGCCAGTGTCGGGTGCAAGCCGTCGGCGGAGAACTGGCAGATCACGCCGAACGGCTTGTTCAGCAGCAGCAGACGGCTCACGCAGGCACGCCGGACGGCGCATCCGCATGTCCGAAGCGGCGCGAAAAACGCAGCTGCTCCGGGTAAGGAAAGAAGTCCTGTATGTGACCATCGCGGATGCGCTGCTGCGTTTCCTGCCAGAACTTCACGTCCAGCAGGTCGCGGTGATACTTCAGGAAAGCAGCCCGCACCTTGGGTGTGGACAGCAGGAAAGTGGCGAACTCTTCCGGAAAGATGTCGTTGCGCGCCACCGAATACCAGACCTCGCCCGACATTTCATGCTCGAAGCTGGGCGCCGGCGGAATGCGGCGGAAGTTGCAGTCGGTCAGGAATTCGATTTCGTCGTAGTCGTAGAACACGACCCTGCCGTAGCGCGTTACGCCGAAATTCTTCCACAGCAGGTCGCCCGGGAAAATATTGGCGATTGCAAGTTCGCGGATCGCGTTGCCGTATTCGTACACCGCGTGATCGATCTGTTCTTCGCTGGCCGTTTCGAGGTAGATGTTCAGCGGAATCATGCGCCGCTCGATGTAGCAGTGGCGGATGACCAGCGTGTCACCGTCGCGTTCGATCATCGACGGCGCCAGTTCTTCGAGCTGCTCCAGCAACTCGCGTGTGAAGCGGTGCGCCGGCAGCGCGATGTCGGAAAACTCGATCGTGTCAGCCATGCGGCCGACGCGGTCGACCTGCTTCACCATCAGGAACTTGCGCTTCACCGTTGGCCGGTCGGTGTCCTTCGAACTGCCGAACTTGTCCTTGATGATCTTGAACACATAGGGGTAGGAGGGCAGCATGAAAACCAGCATGACCAGTCCGCGGATGCCGGGCGCTTCGATGAAATTGTCGTTCGAGTGGCGCAGGTGATTGATCAGGTCGCGGAAGAACATGGTCTTGCCCTGTTTGCCCAGCCCCAGCATCGTGTAGATCTCCGAGCGCGGCTTCTTCGGCATCAGTGCGCGCAGGAAATGAACGTTGGCGGACGGCACCTGCATGTCGGCCATGAAGTAGGCGCGCGACAGCGAGAACATGACACTGACCCGCCAGGGTTCGAGCAGGATGGCGTCGAGAAACAGCCCGCCTTTGCGGTCATGCAGCACCGACACCATGAACGGATACTCCTGGTGGCCGTTGATCGCCTTGCCGATCACATAGGCCGCCTTGTTGCGGTAGAAGGCCGAACTGAGCACCTGCAGCTGGAAGTTGGCTTCCCGTTGCGGCCACTCGCCGCCCAGATGCGACTGCACGGCGCGCATCACGTAATCGACGTCGCGGTCAAGGTCGGTGTAGGGCCGCGTCCAGCCGAAGTCGCTGAAGATGGTTTTCATCGCCACCCGCAGGCCTGACTGGTTCGGGTAGTAACTGCGCCAGGTCGGCGGCGAGCTTTCGATCAGTTCGGTCGAAATGGCCGGCCGGACGAAGATGAAGTCGTTGTGGAAATACTGCCGGTGCAGGATCTTGGTCGTGACCGAATTGAAGAAGGTTTCCGCCAGCTCCGGCTGCTGGTGATTCACGAGCAGGCCGATGTACAGCAGCTTGGCCTGCTGCCAGGTGTTGTCGTCCAGCGAATCCGCGTGAAACTCGTTGTGCAGTCGATCGACGCACTCGCGCACACGGTCGTCGTAATACTGGATGCGCTCGCGAATGCAGCGGTGTTGTCCCTGCCAGTCCGCCTGCTCGAAACGCTCCTTGGCATTGCCGCTGACCATGCGGAAAAGGCGATAGTGCTTGTCGAAGCCGTCGATCAGCGCCTGCGCAATGGCCTGGGCGACCCGGTTCTGGCCTGCCGGAAGATTCATGTGCTGTCCGCCCTGTCTGTGAAGATCGCGATTCTATTGCCGGAGATTGTCTGACGGGCACCCGTGCCGCGCAATCGCGCTTGGCGAGTGCACCAGATGTCGCATCAAATCGCGATTGGGGGATAATCGCGCTGGCCTGCTGGTGGCAACCCCGCAGCAGGGACTATAACCAGACAACACACCAAGGAGCTGGATGGCATGAGTACAACTCACATCAAGATTCCCGCCGAGGGGACAAAGATCGTCGCGGGTAAACCTGTCCCGGATAACCCCATCATCCCGTTCATCGAAGGCGACGGCATCGGCGTGGACATCACGCCGGTCATGAAGGATGTCGTCGATGCAGCGGTGGCCAAGGCCTACGGCGGCAAGCGCAAGATCACCTGGATGGAGGTGTATGCAGGCGAGAAGGCCACCCGTATGTACGGCCCCGACGTATGGCTACCCGAAGACACGCTGGCAGCGCTGAAGGAATACGTGGTGTCGATCAAGGGCCCGATGACGACGCCGGTCGGTGGCGGCATCCGCTCTCTGAACGTTGCCCTGCGTCAGGAGCTTGACCTCTACGTCTGCCTGCGGCCGGTCTGCTACTTCCAGGGCGTCCCGAGCCCGGTCAAGCATCCGGAACAGATCAATATGGTGATCTTCCGCGAGAACACGGAAGACATCTACGCCGGCATCGAGTGGGCGGCCGAGTCGGATGGCGCGCGGAAGGTGATCAAATTCCTGCGCGACGAAATGGGCGTCAAGAAGATCCGCTTCCCGGAAACTTCGGCCATCGGCATCAAGCCGGTGTCGCGCGAAGGCTCGGAACGCCTGATCCGCAAGGCGCTGCAGTACGCGGTGGACAACGATCGCAAGTCGGTCACCTTCGTGCACAAGGGCAACATCATGAAGTACACGGAAGGCGGCTTCCGCGACTTCGGCTACGGACTGGCGCAGAACGAGTTCGGTGCCGAGCCGATCGATGGCGGCCCATGGTGCAAGTTCAAGAATCCGAAGACCGGACGCGACATCATCGTCAAGGATGCGATCGCCGACGCTTTCCTGCAACAGATCCTGCTGCGCCCGGCCGATTACGACGTGATCGCCACGCTGAACCTGAACGGCGACTACATCTCCGACGCGCTGGCTGCACAGGTGGGCGGCATCGGCATTGCACCGGGCGCCAACATTTCGGATCAGTATGCCGTGTTCGAAGCCACGCATGGCACAGCACCGAAATACGCCGGGCTGGACAAGGTGAATCCGGGTTCGCTGATCCTGTCGGCAGAAATGATGCTGCGCCACATGGGCTGGCTCGAAGCGGCTGACCTGATCATCGCGTCCATGGAGCGCGCCATCGGCGACCGGCAGGTGACCTACGACTTTGCCCGTCTGATGGACGGCGCGAATGAGGTGTCGTGCTCGGAATTCGGTCGCGCAATGATCGCGCGCATGTAGTAAGGCACGTGTCGTTCGCCGAAAGCGAAGTCTCGGACGCACGACGATACAAAACAAAAAACCCGGTCCTGGACCGGGTTTTTTGTTTTGTATCGCGTGTATCGCGATCAAGCCGCCTGGATGTTGGCTGCCTGTTTGCCTTTCGGGCCTTGCGTCACTTCGAAACTCACTTTCTGACCTTCCTTGAGAGTCTTGAAACCGCCCATCTGGATCGCGGAAAAATGCGCGAACAAATCCTCGCTGCCGTCGTCCGGTGTGATGAAGCCATAACCTTTGGAGTCGTTGAACCACTTCACAGTGCCGATTGCCATTTATGTCCTCCTCTCAGCGGCACGAATGACCTGAAATCCCCGTTGTTTGCGCACTTCAAGTTCTGATGCTCTGACTCCGGGAACTGCCCACCCTGCGGGAACTCCTCAACGGACTGAGAATCCGATCACGCAAGAGCTGAACCAAGTACAAATCGGCTTTTAGCCCAGATGTTCTGAGCGGTCAAGACGTTTTCATTGTGCAGTACGGCACTCCACCATGGCCACTATCCGGACCCGGTCCGCAACGAAGGCATCGCTCACATTGCCTCTGGAATGAGCGCCAGCCGGGCGGATCGGGCGCATCTGGACACCCCGGAAAAGACGCCTTGAAGCCGTAGAATTACCGTGTTGCAGAGCGGTTGATTGTGATTAGAATGAGGCTATGGTTACACGCAAGCAGGAAGAAACACTTCTTGAGCTTGAAAAGAACAGGGCGGAGCCCCCACCTCTCTTCAAGGTCATGGTGTTGAATGACGATTACACCCCAATGGACTTCGTGGTTGGAGTGCTCCAGAGGTTTTTTGCCATGAGCAGGGAACAGGCTACCCGCGTGATGCTCAAGGTACATACGGAGGGCGCCGGAGTTTGCGGCATTTACCCCAGGGACGTAGCAGCGTCCAAGGTCGAACAGGTGTGTACCTTTGCCCGCCAGCATCAACATCCGCTGGCGTGTGTCATGGAGGAAAATTGAAATGATCGCGCAGGAGTTGGAAGTCAGCCTTCACATGGCATTCGTCGAAGCACGGCAGAAGCGCCATGAATTCATCACGGTCGAGCACCTGCTGCTCGCGCTGCTCGACAATCCTTCGGCCGCAGAGGTACTGCGCGCGTGCGCCGTCAATATCGACGACCTGCGCAAGGAGCTGTCGGCATTCATCAACGAGCACACGCCCGTGGTCGATGGCAGCGAAGAAATCGACACGCAGCCGACGCTCGGATTCCAGCGCGTGATCCAGCGCGCCATCCTGCATGTCCAGTCGTCGGGCAAGAAGGAAGTCACTGGCGCGAACGTGCTGGTCGCGATCTTCGGCGAAAAGGATTCGCACGCGGTGTATTTCCTGCAGCGTCAGGGCGTCACGCGACTCGATATCGTCAATTTCATATCGCATGGCATCACCAAGTCGGCACAGCCGGCAGCTGCGAGCAAGCCCGAAGCCGAACAATCCGAGCAGGAGCCGGAAGGCAGCCAGGCCGGCGGTGCGCTCGACAGTTTCACGCAGAATCTGAATGCGCAGGCGCTGATGGGCAAGATCGACCCGTTGATCGGCCGCGACGACGAACTGGAACGCGTCATCCAGACGCTGTGCCGCCGGCGCAAGAACAACCCGTTGCTGGTGGGCGAGGCTGGAGTTGGCAAGACCGCCATCGCCGAAGGCCTCGCGCGCCGCATCATCGAAGGCCGTGTTCCCGATATTCTTGCCGACGCGACGATCTACGCGCTGGACATGGGTGCTCTGCTCGCTGGTACGAAGTATCGCGGGGACTTCGAGCAGCGTCTGAAGTCGGTGCTGAAGCAACTGCTCGACAATACGAACGCGATCCTTTTCATCGATGAAATCCACACGCTGATCGGCGCTGGCGCTGCGTCCGGCGGCACACTCGATGCGTCCAACCTGTTGAAGCCGGCGCTGTCTTCGGGCCAGCTGAAGTGCATCGGTGCGACGACCTACACCGAGTACCGTGGCGTGTTCGAAAAGGATCACGCCCTGTCGCGCAGGTTCCAGAAGATCGACGTCAATGAGCCAAGCGTTCAGGAAACCGTGTCGATCCTGAAGGGTCTGAAATCACGCTTCGAACAGCATCACGGCGTCAAGTATTCGGCGACGGCACTGTCGTCGGCAGCAGAACTGTCGGCCCGCTACATCAACGACCGCCACCTGCCGGACAAGGCGATTGACGTGATCGACGAAGCGGGTGCCGCCCAGCGCGTATTGCCCAAGTCGAAGCAGAAGAAGGTCATCGGCAAGACCGAGATCGAAGAGATCGTCGCAAAGATCGCGCGTGTTCCGTCGCAGCATGTGTCCAACGACGATCGCTCCGCGCTGCGTAACCTCGACCGCGATCTGCGGAACGTGGTGTTTGGTCAGGAGAAGGCCATCGATGCTCTGGCGACCGCGATCAAGATGTCGAGATCCGGTCTGGGCAACCCGCAGAAGCCAATTGGCAGTTTCCTGTTCAGCGGCCCGACCGGCGTCGGTAAAACGGAAGTCGCCCGGCAGCTCGCCTATTGCATGGGCATCGAACTGGTTCGTTTCGACATGTCCGAGTACATGGAGCGCCACGCTGTCAGCCGGCTGATCGGTGCACCGCCGGGCTATGTCGGTTTCGACCAGGGCGGCCTGCTGACCGAGGCAGTCACGAAAAAGCCGCATTGCGTGCTGTTGCTTGACGAGATCGAGAAGGCACACCCGGACATCTACAACATCCTGCTCCAGGTGATGGATCACGGTACGCTGACCGACAACAACGGTCGTCAAGCCGACTTCCGCAACGTGGTCATCATCATGACGACCAACGCCGGTCAGGAAACATTGCAGAAGTCGGTAATCGGCTTTACCGACGACCGCAAGCCCGGCGACGAAATGGTCGACATCAAGCGCCTGTTCACGCCGGAGTTCCGCAACCGTCTTGACGCCATCATTTCATTCAAGCCGCTCGACCGCGAAATCATCCTTCGCGTGGTCGACAAGTTCCTGATGCAGCTGGAAGGGCAGCTGCAGGAAAAGAAGGTCGAGGTCATTTTCTCGGAAACGCTGCGTGGCTGGCTTGCCGAGTCGGGTTTCGATCCGCTGATGGGTGCGCGCCCGATGGCGCGTCTTATTCAGGACACGATCCGCTCGGCACTGGCCGACGAGTTGTTGTTTGGCCGCCTGACCAATGGCGGCAGGGTGACCATCGACATCGATGCGGACAGGAAGGTAAAGCTTGTGTTTGATGAAGAGGAAGCTGTCGCACCGGCCTGATGCCGGCAGAAGCAGCAGAGGCGGCCCACGGGCCGCCTCTTTTTTTGCCTCGGTTTTCTTGCCCGACTTCAACCGTGTTTCCAATGGGAAAGGACACAGCATGACGATTCAAACAGCAGATCTGTGCGATCAATTCGAAGCCGAACTGCGGGTCTGCGCGCCCATGTTCCGCAGCTTCGGCGGGCACGGCGCCTTCGGTGGTCCGATCAGCACCTTGAAACTGTATGAGGATAATGGGCTGGTGCGCAAGGCACTCGAGACTGCTGGCAATGGCAAGGTGCTGGTGGTCGACGGTGGCGGATCGATGCGCCGGGCGTTGGTCGGTGACCAGATTGCTGCGATGGCAGTGAAAAACGGCTGGGCAGGTATCGTCGTTTATGGCTGTATCCGCGACTCGGCCGCCATTTCGCAGATGAGTATCGGAGTGATGGCGCTCGGTACCCATCCGTTGAAAACCGTGAAACGCAATGAAGGCCAGACCGACACCACTGTCAGCTTCGGCGGCATCGACTTCGTTCCCGGACATTATCTGTATGCGGATGGAGACGGGGTCATCGTGAGCGCGCGCGCCCTGATCTGACGAATACTCCGTATCGCAGCGCACCAAAATCCGTGCGGTTTCCGGATTTATTTCACACCCCCTGCCGCGTAAAAGCATCAAGCATATGTTTTTAAACATAAATATATTTCTTATATCTTATAGAAGACATCTTGTTGCTTTGCCCAAGGGTCTTTATACTTCGCCTGTCACGATCGTCGCCTGACACTGCTGTCAGCTGGCTTCCGGGCGCCCGGCCTGCATGTCACCACCCATGACGTCATGCCAACGCGGATTTCGTGGTTCGGCCCGCATCAGCACTCGATGGCCGAAAGAATGTCCGGACTACGCAACCGGACAGGGGCGTCAAGCCGCTTCAGATTCAGATGCAGGCCGCTCAGTGCGCATGCGCTGAGCGACCGTTTTTTGTTTTTTCTCCGAGGATGAGCAATGAGCACGAAAGATCAGGAAATCGCCAAGATTCAGAAGGACTGGGACGAGAACCCCCGCTGGAAGGGCATCAAGCGCGGCTACACGGCCGCCGACGTCTATCGCCTGCGCGGTTCGTTCCCGGTCGAGTACTCGCTGGCCCGCCGCGGCGCTGAAAAGCTGTGGGATCTGGTCAATAACGAGCCGTTCGTCAACTGCCTCGGCGCACTGACCGGCGGTCAGGCCATGCAGCAGGTGAAGGCCGGCGTGAAGGCGATCTACCTGTCGGGCTGGCAAGTTGCCGCGGACAACAATTCGTACGAAGCGATGTACCCCGACCAATCGCTGTACCCGGTTGATTCGGTGCCGACGGTCGTGAGCCGGATCAACAACAGCTTCAAGCGCGCTGACGAAATCCAGCACGCCAAGGGCATCTACGAAGGCGACAAGGGCTACATCGACTACTTCGCCCCGATCGTGGCAGACGCGGAAGCCGGTTTCGGCGGCGTGCTCAATGCACACGAGCTGATGAAGGCAATGATCCGTGCCGGCGCAGGCGGCGTCCATTTCGAAGATCAGCTGGCATCAGTGAAGAAGTGCGGTCACATGGGTGGCAAGGTCCTCGTGCCGACGCAGGAAGCCGTGCAGAAGCTGATCGCTGCCCGTCTGGCGGCCGACGTCTATGGCGTGCCGACCCTGATTCTGGCCCGCACCGACGCGGAAGCCGCTGATCTGCTGACCAGCGACTGCGACGCCAACGACAAGCCCTTCGTCACCGGCGAGCGCACGGCCGAAGGCTTCTACAAGACCAACAAGGGTCTTGACCAGGCGATCTCGCGCGGCCTGGCCTACGCACCGTATGCCGACCTGATCTGGTGCGAAACCGGTACGCCGGACCTGGCATTTGCCAAGGCTTTCGCTGATGCGATCCACGCCAAGTTCCCGGGCAAGCTGCTGGCCTACAACTGCTCGCCGTCGTTCAACTGGAAGAAGAATCTGGACGATGCGACCATCGCCAAGTTCCAGCGCGAACTCGGCGCCATGGGCTACAAGTACCAGTTCATCACGCTCGCCGGCATCCACAACATGTGGTACCACATGTTCGATCTGGCGCAGGACTACGTCGCCCGCGGCATGTCGGCCTACGTCGAGAAGGTGCAGGAGCCGGAATTCGCTGCCCGCGACCGCGGTTACACCTTCGTGTCGCACCAGCAGGAAGTCGGCACCGGTTACTTCGACGACGTGACCACCACGATCCAGGGTGGTGCTTCGTCGGTGACCGCGCTGACCGGTTCGACCGAAGAAGAACAGTTCCACTGAGTCAGTCCCCCGCGCAAGCGGAAAGAAAAAGCCGCCGGATGCAAATCCGGCGGCTTTTTTCCATGCGAACGTTGAAGGTTACCCGCGCCTACTCATCGTCACCCGACTGAGGCAATTCCGGCATTTGAGTACCGCCGGATTCCCAGTAAGCCAGATCTCCGTAAGTCAGCTTCAGCAGATCCACGAAAAGCCGGACGCGCAGCGGCAGGTGGCGGCGCTGTGGAAACAGCGCGAAGATGCCCATTGGCGGCGCGGCGAAGTCGTGCAGCACTTCCATCAGCGCGCCCGAGGCCAAGTCCTCGCGCACCTCCCAGTAAGAACGCCAGGCCAGTCCGAGCCCGCTGACGGCCCAGTCGCGCAACACGGCCCCGTCATTACATTCGACCAGATGCGTAATGCGCAACGTCAATGCCTCCCCATGTGCCATGAAGTTCCAGCCGCGCGACTGCGCGCGGTTCGGCCCGAGTCCAAGGCAGCGGTGCTGCAGCAGGTCGTAAGGATGACCCGGCTTGCCGAACCGCTGCAGGTATTCCGGGCTCGCCACGACGACGCGACGCGTCTCGCCCAATTTGATACTGATCATGCTGGAATCCGGAAGGCTTCCGATCCGGACCGCGCAATCCACGTTCTCATTCACCAGATCGACCATGCGATCGGTCAGATCCAGTGAAATCTTGACCTCCGGATTGAGACCCATGAAGCGCTTCACCAGAGGCGCTACATGACGGCGGCCGAAGCCGGCAGGTGCGCTGACGCGCAGCAAACCTGTGGCACGCGCCCCACCGGCACCGACAGCGGCATCGGCGCTGGCCATCTCGTTAAGGATGCGCTGGCAGTCCTCGAGGTAGGCCGTGCCTTCGTGAGTCAGCGTGAGCTTGCGGGTCGTGCGCAGCATCAATTTCACGCCCAGCCGCTCTTCCAGCGAGTCGATGCGCCTTCCGATCACGGCCGGCTGCACCCCTTCGAGCTTGGCTACTGCCGACAAGCTGCCCTGAGCAGCAACCGAAACGAAGGATTCAATCTCTTTGAAGCGGTCCATTTTGTACTTTTAGTAAAAGATAAATGTACTTAAGCGGAGCTTAACTATTACATAAGGAAAGTCTAGTATTTGTGCAGATGCAGCAATTCACGCCGGGCACAAGCCGGTCTGATGCATCGGACGTTAGACCTCGGTCCTCCCGTCTGCAGATGGCGCAACCCGACTTCTGCGGCACATCCTTCCGGCGACGGCACTACCGCCGATCGGCTGGATGTGAGGGACGGCCACCTCTGGTCCGGAGCACGTAGCACTTCCGCTCACGTCACACCGGCTCGCGAACTGCCATCGGAGCGCACGCTAATGACTATTGCCGAATCGACCCAGAAGCTCGACCGCACAACGGAACTGCCGGAAGGCGTGATCATCACCGCGCCGGTCAGTGCCGAGTACCGCACCATCCTGACGCACGACGCTCTTGCGCTGCTCGCCAAGCTCCACCGTCAGTTCGAGCCCCGTCGTCGTGAAGCGCTCGCAGCCCGCGTCAAGCGCGCGGCCGAACTCGACGCCGGCACGCCGATGGACTTCCTGCCCGACACGCTGCACATCCGCGAAGGCAACTGGAAGATCGCACCGCTGCCCCAGGCGCTCCAGCGCCGGCGCATTGAAATCACCGGGCCGACGGAGCGCAAGATGGTGATCAACGCGCTGAATGCCGGCGCCGACAGCTACATGAGCGATTTCGAAGATTCGAATTCGCCGTCGTGGGACAACCAGATCACCGGACAGATCAACCTGCGTGACGCCATCCGCCGCACGATCAGCGTCGAAAAGGACGGCAGGACCTACGCGCTGAACGACGAAGTGGCTGTGCTCCAGGTGCGTCCGCGCGGCTGGCACCTCGACGAGAAGCATGTGCTGATCGATGGTCAGCGCGTATCCGGCGGCCTGTTCGATTTCGCGCTCTACTTCTTCCACAACGCGAAGGAACTGATCGCCCGTGGCGCCGGCCCGTTTTTCTACCTGCCGAAGCTGCAGAGCCATCGCGAAGCCCGGCTGTGGAATGACGTGTTCGTCGCAGCACAGGACGCGCTCGGCATCCCGCGTTGCACGATCAAGGCCACGGTGCTGATCGAAACGCTGCACGCCGCGTTTGAAATGGACGAAATCCTGTACGAACTGCGCGATCACAGTGCGGGCCTGAATGCCGGACGCTGGGATTACATCTTTTCGTGCATCAAGGCGATGCGCAACAACCGCGACTTCTGCCTGGCTGACCGCAGCAAGATCCTGATGACCGTGCCGTTCATGCGCGCCTATGCACTGTCGCTGATCAAGACCTGCCACAAGCGCGGCGCTCCGGCGATCGGCGGCATGAGTGCGCTGATCCCGAACAAGAAGGATCCGGATGCGAACGAAAAGGCGCTTGCCGGCATCCGGGCCGACAAGCATCGCGACGTGACCGACGGCTATGACGGCGGCTGGGTGGCACACCCGGGTCTGGTCGCTCCGGCTCTGGCGGAATTTGTCGCAGTGCTGGGCGACCGGCCGAATCAGTTCGACAAGCAATTGCCGGATGTGAATTACGGCGCGGCCGACCTGCTCGACTTCCGTCCCGAAGGCCCGATCACGGAAACCGGCCTGCGCACCAACATCAACGTCGGCATCCATTATCTGGGTGCCTGGATGGACGGCAATGGATGCGTACCCATCCACGGCCTGATGGAAGATGCCGCGACGGCCGAAATCAGCCGGGCTCAGGTGTGGTCCTGGATCCGCAGCCCCAAGGGAATCCTGGATGATGGCCGCAAGGTCACGGCGGACATGGTGCGAGCGCTGATACCGCAGGAACTGGACAAGATCAAGGCGCTGCTTGGCGCCGGCTACAAGGACACCTACATGCGCGCCGCCAACCTGTTTGGCGACATGTGTGTGGCCACCGAACTGGCCGACTTTCTGACGCTGCCGGCTTACGAACGCATGGAGTAAGCCATACCCACCGCAGCATCACTGACGGCACCCCACAAGGGTGCCGTTTTTCTTTTTGCCCCCTCCCGCCGGGATCGGAAACAAAAAAGGCCCGGAAACCGGGCCTTTGCCATTTTTGCGGTGCGTCTATGCGCCCTTACTCCATCGGGAAAACCTTGCCCGGGGCAATCTTGCCGTCGGAACGACCCTTGAGGTAGGCGTAAAGGCCGTCGGCCTTCTCACCCTTCAGGAACGGGTGCGGGGGCATGCCGCGATCGGCGTGCGAACCTTCAACCACGATCTGGAGAAACTCCTCCTTCGGGACCTTCTTCAGGCTCTCGATCAGCGACGGGCCGACCATGCCTTCCTGATTGGCACCGTGACAGCGCTCACACGCCGCGGCACGCCAGGTACGCCAGCCAGTCATCGTCTTGGCGTCAACCTTGTTGCCTTCGGCAACGGTATAGGGGGCGGCGTCCTGCGCCATGGCTGTAGCCGCCATTGCAGCGAGCACGATGCCTACCAGTTGTTTGCGAATCACGATCAACTCTCCTCGAATAATGTGTGATGGTGCAGTTGGGAAAACGAATGTTCGGGTCAAAAAGATTACATGACCTGCGATAAACAAGGGATAAGTATCTGCTTATGGCTTTAACCCATCTGACTCATAATACTATCGCGCGGCTCCCGTGAAAAAAAGGGATGGCACAAACTTTCAAATAATCAAAGGCTTCCGGTCGAACCAAAGCCGCTTTCACCGCGCAACGACGCGTCGAACGTCTCGACGCGGCGCAGCTGCACTTGTACGACCGGTACAACCACAAGCTGCGCGATGCGTTCCATCGGTTGAAGGACAAACGGCGTGTCACCCCGGTTCCACAGCGACACGAAAATCTGCCCCTGGTAGTCGGAATCGATCAGTCCGACCAGATTGCCGAGCACGATGCCATGCTTGTGACCCAGGCCGGAACGCGGCAGCACGATCGCCGCCAGGCCGGGATCGCCCAGATGAATGGCGATGCCGCTCGGCACCAGCAGTGTGTCACCCGGATGAACCGTGGTCGTCGCCTCGATGCAGGCGCGCAGGTCCAGGCCAGCCGAGCCGGCAGTCGCATACGCCGGCAGGGCATCGTTCAGGCGTGGATCAATGATCTTGTAGTCGAGCACGGACATTGCGGTTTCAGCCCTTCAGCAGTCGGGAAATGTGTTCGAGGATGGCGCGCGCCACAGCCGGCTTCGACGCGCGTTCCAGCGGGTGACGACCTTCGTCGTCATACAGGACAACCAGATTGTCTTCGCTGCCCAGACCGTCCGACACCAGATTGCCGACGACCAGCGGCAGCCTCTTGTTGCGCCGCTTGTGCTGCGCGTAGGTGTCGAGATCGTGGCTCTCAGCGGCGAAGCCGACGCAGAACGGTGCGTCGGCGCGCGCGGCCACTTCGGCGAGAATGTCGGGATTGCGCACCAATTCCAATGACAACGAATCAGCCGACTTCTTGATCTTGCGTCCACTCGGGCTGGCCGGGCGGTAATCGGCTACCGCAGCCACGGAAACAAACACATCTGTACCCGGCAGGTTGCTCAGCACTGCGTCCCGCATGTCGCGAGCACTCACCACGTCGATGCGCCGAACGCCGCGGAGCAGCCCGAGCGCCGTCGGGCCGCTGATCAACGTGACACGGGCCCCGGCCCGCAAAGCCGCCTGCGCCAGCGCATAACCCATGCGCCCTGAACTCAGGTTGGTGATGACACGCACCGGGTCGATCGCCTCGGACGTCGGACCCGCAGTGATCAGGACCTGCCTGCCGGCAAGTGACTTCGGCGTGAAATGCGAAAGCACGGCTTCCAGCAGATCCGCCGGTTCGACCATGCGCCCGGCACCGACTTCGCCACAGGCCTGCTCGCCTTCGGCCGGGCCTTCCATATATGCACCGTCGCTCACCAGCGTTGCAACATTGCGGCGGGTAGCCGGGTGTTCCCACATCTGACGGTTCATTGCGGGTGCAACCATCAGCACGCAGCCTTCATCACGGGCGAGACACAAGGTGCTCAGCAAATCGTCCGCCCTGCCCTGCGCCAGTCGTGCGATACAGTCGGCCGTTGCGGGCGCAATCAACATGAGCTGCGCGTCGCGCGTCAGATCGATGTGCGCCATGCCATTGGGCATGCGCGCGTCCCACAGGTCGGACCATACGGATTGCCCGGTGATGGCCTGGAAGGTAGCTGGCCCGACGAAATGCTTCGCGGACTCGGTCATCACGACACGCACCTCCGCGCCGGCTTTCACCAGCAGCCGCGCCAGCTCGGCCGACTTGTAGGCCGCCACACCACCGCTTACACCGAGCACCACGGTACGCCCGGACATTTCGGAGACTGGTTTCATGACAATATAGTATCCTGATCCGGTTGAACTCAAGGATTGTAACGCGATGGCGATCAAGGACTGGAGCGAGGACCAGCGCCCGCGCGAGCGCCTGCTGGCGCACGGCGCGGAATCACTGTCGCCGGCCGAATTGCTGGCCATCTTCCTGCGCGTCGGCGTGACCGGCAAGTCGGCAGTCGATCTGGCGCGCGACCTTCTCGATCACTTCGACAACAGCGTGTTGAAGCTGAGCACCGCACCACTTGAAGAGCTGTGCCGCGTCAAGGGCATGGGAACGGCGAAATCGGTGCAACTCAAGGCCACGCTCGAACTGGCGCGCCGCGCGCTGTCCGAACAGCTGAAGGCGCGCGACGCGCTCGGTTCGCCCGACGCCGTGCGAAACTGGCTGAAGTTGCGCCTCGGCGGACTCGGGCACGAAGTGTTCATGGTGCTGTTGCTCGATGCGCAGAACCGTCTGGTGCAGGCGGTCGAACTGTTCCGCGGCACCCTGACGCAAACCAGCGTGTATCCGCGCGAGGTCGTTAAACTCGCGCTCGCGCACAACGCAGCCGGTGTCATCCTTGCGCACAACCACCCGTCCGGCGTTGCCGAACCGTCGCGTGCCGACGACTTTCTGACGCAGTCGCTCAAACAGGCGCTGGCGCTCGTAGACGTGCGCGTACTGGACCATGTGATCGTCGGCAGCGGCGCCACCTGCTCGTTCGCCGAGCGGGGTTTGCTGTGAAATACTTGAGCAGGAATTGAACAGTCCGCTATAATCGCGAGCTTTTCCGCTTCTGGAGCCAGAACATGTCCCGCGTTTGCCAAGTTACCGGGAAGTCGCCGATGGTGGGTAACCACGTTTCCCATGCCAACAACAGAACCAAGCGCCGCTTCCTGCCCAATCTCCAGCAACGCCGTTTCTGGCTGGAGTCCGAAGGTCGTTTTGTCAGCCTGCGTGTAAGCACGAAAGGCCTGAGGACGATTGACAAGAAGGGCATTGAAACCGTACTCGCCGAAATCCGCGCTCGCGGCGAGAAAATCTAACAACGCATTCAGTTCCGGCCGCGCCGGACTCGACACGAAGGGAATACGTCATGGCCAAGGGCGGACGCGACAAGATCAAGCTGGAATCCACTGCCGGCACCGGTCATTTCTACACGACCACGAAGAACAAGCGCACCAAGCCGGAAAAGATGGAAATCATGAAGTTCGATCCGAAGGCGCGCAAGCACGTGATCTACAAGGAAACCAAGCTGAAGTAAGGCAGTTTCCGCCGCCGTAGATTGTCGCGCTGAACAAAAAACCCGCTTCTGGCGGGTTTTTTGTTTTCTTGCAGCAACGTTCAGGTGCGTACCTCATCACCGGCATCCTGCGTCGCCACGACGTCCAGTCCGAGCCTGCGCTCGGTCACCCAGGGCACCAACCCCACCTCGGACGCGAGTTTCACCAATTCGATATCCGAGCTCACACCCAGTTTGCGTCGCGCCGTGGACAACTTGTTGGCCACCGTCTTCGGACTGAGATTCAGGTACTCCGCAATCTGGTCCAGCGAATGACCCGACACCAGCAAACGGCACATTTCGAACTCGCGTGGCGTCAGGTACCCGAACAGTTTTGATTCGGGCACATAGTTGGAAAACGCCACGCTCTCCGCGATGTGCCGGCTGAGCACGCGCTTGCCACGCGCGATCGAACATACGCCTTCCACCAGCAGGTCCGGTGAGCTGTCCTTGGTCAGCACACCCAGAGCGCCGGCCTCGAGCGCCTGCTGCACAACGCTGGGATGGGTGCACATCGTGAACATGAGGATGCGTGCGCGCGCGTCGAAAGTCACGATACGGCGCGTCGCCTCGATGCCGCTGGAACCGGGCAGCATGATGTCCATCACGACCACGTCGGGCGCGTGCTTGCGATAGGCTGCATAGGCCTCATCGGCGGTCGCAGCTTCAGCTGCGACCGCCAGCGACGGGTTCATTTCGAGCAGTGCGCGATAACCGGTGCGCACCACCGCGTGATCGTCGACAAGAAGAATGCGGGTCTGCCGGTTGTTCATGCTGCGACCTCCTGTTCGTTTCGGGCGAATGGCAGGCGAACCGTGACACGCCAGCCACCACCCGGGGCGGGACCGGCGACACACACCCCGCCGAGCGCCAGCGCGCGTTCGCGCATGCCGAGCACGCCGAGACCTGCAACACCGGTCGAAATGCAGTGCTCGCTGCCGTTGTCCCAGATATCGAGTTTCAGCATGCGCTCACCGTCTGTTTCATCCGCGGTGACGCGGATCAACAGCCGGCTGCAGTCGGAGTGCTTGAACGCATTGGTAACGGCTTCCTGCACGATTCGGTAGGCGCTTGCTTCAACGGTCGGACCGGCATCCCATGATTCGCCTTCGAGGTTCAGCACCAATTCCATCTGCCGCGGCGCCTGCGCACTGCGCTGTTCGACCAGCTGGCGAAGCGCGTTGTACAGACCCAGAGCGTCGATCTCGACCGGGTGCAGGGACTCGAGCTGGACCCTGACCTTGCCGAGCAGTTGTGCGAGGTGGTCAGCCAGTGCGTCGGTGCTGCCGCGATAGCGTGTCAGTGCAGACTCGCGCTGGCATGCCGCCGACAACAGCGCCACATGCGGCTGCATCGCCACCATATAAGTACTGAGTTCATCGTGCAGGTCGCGCGCGATCGCGCGCCGCGTCTGCTCTTCCATCACCATGAGCTTGCGCAGCAGCGCGGAACGCTCGCGGCTCACTTCGGCCAGCGAATTCGCCATCCGGTTGAAGCTGGCCGACAGTTCGGCCAGTTCGGGCAGGCGGAATTGCGGCAGCCGTGCATCGAGACGCCCGCCTTCGATATCGCGCAACGCGGTCCGCAGCGCATGGACCGGTTCCAGCGCGCGACAGATCGCCCACAGCAGCAACAGACCGAGCAGCACACTGTAGGCAACCGTCAGGTAGCTCAGGTGCTTGAAGCCCTGCCACTTTTCGAGCAGCTCGTCCGATGGCATCGGCGACACGCGGTAGAAACCTGCTATTTCCCCGTTCAGACGCCACGGCTTCATTCGCACGGTACCGTCCGTCGCTCCAGACAGTTCGCCGGATTCCGGCCACGCCAGGGTGCTGCGGGTATCCGAGGAAGCCATGACCTGCCCGGCAACGTCGAGTACATCGATGCGCACATGCCTCACCTCCTTCATGTGCTGCACACGCTCCAGCATCGAATCGAGCATCGGCGAACGCCCGTCGCCGGTGTTCAGCGGCATGTCCTCCGGCAGCAGCAGCAGCGCCATTCGCGTTCCCGATTCGATCTCTTCGACTGAATCGCTACGCCATGCCTTGTAGTGCAGCAGCCCGTGGGTCAGCAGCAGCAGGCACATCAGGAAAAACACGATCAGCAGCAGGCGGTACTTGAGCGTCATTCAGGACAGGGCACCAGGGCGAGGTGATAAGCAGCACTCGAGACGTCATCTATGACCGTCGTGCCTGCCGATGGTAGCGCCAGGTGACGGGGACAAAATCCCCTTCTCACGATGTGCCGGGCACCGCCGTCGCTGCGCTGCACATTCCTATAGTTCCCGGGACTGCTGGACTGACGGCCGGAGGGCTGCAGCGCAGGCGGTTGTGATCCGGAGAGGGCTGCCAGCCGCCACCGGATCACATCAGAGCGAATGCGCGCTTTAAAGCGTGCCTACCCAAGGAGGAGTACACCGCTATGTCACTGAAAAGAGCAACCCGACAGTCGGGGCTGAAGAAAAACAGGCTGAGCTGCGCGATCGGTGCCGCCGTTGCGGGCCTTGCGCTCACGGCTGTGTCGGGTGCGGCACTGGCCAATGCAGAGCTGATCAAGCTGTCGCAGGACGAGCGCCAGTGGGTCATGCAGGGCAAGGACTATGACCACAGCCATTACAGCGGCCTGAAGCAGATCAACCGCACTAACGTGAAGAACCTGAAGGCTGCATGGACCTTCTCGACCGGCGTCCTGCACGGCCATGAAGGGGGCCCGCTGGTGGTCAACGGCATCATGTACATCCACACGCCGTTCCCGAACACCACCTTCGCGATCGATCTGGACAACCCGAACAAGATCCTCTGGGAACACAAGCCGAAGCAGGACGCCTCGGTCCGCGCAGTCGCCTGCTGCGACGTCGTGAACCGCGGTCTGGCCTACGGTGACGGCAAGATCTTCAAGACCCAGCTCGATGGTCACATCGTCGCGCTGGACGCGAAAACCGGCAAGGAATTGTGGAAGATGGAAAACTCCGACCCGAAGGTCGGTTCCACGCTGACGCAGGCGCCGCTGGTCGTAGAGGATCTGGTCATCGTCGGTTCGTCGGGTGCCGAACTGGGTGTGCGCGGCTACGTCACCGCCTATCGCCTGAAGGACGGAAAGCAGGTCTGGCGCGCGTATGCAACCGGCCCGGACGAGGACATCCTGCTGGCTGACGACTTCAACATGGCCAACCCGCACTACGGTCAGAAGGGGCTCGGCACCTCGACCTGGGAAGGTGACGCATGGAAGATCGGTGGCGGCACGAACTGGGGCTGGTACGCCTATGACCCCGCGCTCAAGCTGCTGTACTACGGATCGGGCAATCCGGCACCGTGGAATGAAACCATGCGCCCGGGCGACAACAAATGGACCATGGCCATCTGGGGTCGCGACGTTACGACCGGCAAGGCCAAGTTCGCTTTCCAGAAGACACCGCATGACGAGTGGGATTACGCCGGTGTGAACTGGATTGGACTGTCCGACCAGGTCGTCGACGGCAAGAAGCAGAAGCTGCTGACCCACCCCGACCGCAACGGCATCGTCTACACCCTGAACCGCGAAACCGGCAACCTCGTTCGCGCCGACAAGATCGACCCGTCGGTCAATGTGTTCAAGGGCTACGACATGAAGAAGGGCGTGCCCATCCGCGATCCCGAGTACTCGACCCGCATGGACCACCTGGCCAAGGGCATCTGCCCGTCCGCCATGGGCTATCACAACCAGGGCCACGACTCGATCGACAAGAAGCGCGAACTGGTCATGCTCGGCACCAACATGATCTGCATGGACTGGGAGCCGTTCATGCTGCCCTACCGTGCCGGCCAGTTCTTCGTCGGTGCGACGCTGAACATGTACGCCACGCCGGGCAACAACAACAACATGGGTCAGGTGAAGGCCTACGACGTGAAGACGTCGAAGTTCAAGTGGGTCAAGGACGAGAAGTTCTCGGTCTGGGGCGGCACGACCAGCACCGCGGGCGACCTCGTCTTCTACGGCACGCTTGACGGTCTGATCAAGGCAGTCGATGCCGACAACGGCAAGACGCTGTGGGAATTCAAGCTCCCGTCAGGCGTCATCGGCCACCCGGTCACCTACGAGCATAAGGGCAAGCAATACGTCGCCATTTACTACGGCGTCGGTGGCTGGCCCGGTGTTGGCCTGGTGTTCGACCTGACCGATCCGACCGCAGGTCTCGGTGCAGTGGGCGCCTTCAAGGAGCTCCAGCAATACACCAAGATGGGCGGCGGCGTGATGGTGTTTTCGCTGTAGGACGTATCGGGTGCGGCACTTCGTGTGTCGCACCCTTAATGCAGGGATTCCATTATGAAACAGATACTTGTTGCAGCGCTTCTGTGTGCACTCGGCACCGGCGTACATGGCGCCGGCACGCTGAGGGTGTGCGCAGCCGACAATGAAATGCCCTATGCCAACGAACGCGGGGAGGGCTTCGAGGACCGCATCGCCGAAAAGCTGGCGGCCGCCATGGACATGAAGGTGGAGCGGGTCGGCTTCAGCGACCCGCGCTATGTGGTGCGCGACCTGCTCGACAAGGGCAAGTGCGACGTCATGCTCGGTGTGGATGCGGGCGATCCCCGCGTCGCAACGACCCGTGCCTACTACCGTTCGAGCTATGTGTTCGTCACCCGTGCCGACTTCGGCCAGGACGTGACCGGCTGGGACAGCCCGGTGTTGAAGACCGCACACATCGGCGTCATACCCGGTACACCGGCTGAAGTGATGCTGGTGCAGCTGGGGCGCTATGCCGACAGCTTCCGCTACATGATGTCGCTCGGCGGCAACAAGGCGCCGCGCAACCGCTACGTGCGTTACGACAGCGAAAAGCTGATCCGCGACCTCGCGGCCGGCGAAATCGACGTCGCCGTGGCGTGGGCGCCGTCGGTCGCTCGCTACATCAAGAGCTCGCCAATCGCGCTCAGTACGACGCCCGTACCGCCGCAGGCAAGCAAGTCCAACGGCGAGCCGGTGCACTTCCACTTCGACACATCGATCGCCGTCCGCAAGGACGATCGCGATCTGCTTGCACGCATTGAAGCGGCGCTCGCAAGAACCCGTGACGACATCGAGGGCGTACTGCGCGCCGAAGGCATTCAGATTCTGCCGCCCACCCCGGTGGCGGAAGGGAACAAGGACAGCAAGGGATGAACTTCCAGATCAACAAGTTGGCGGCTGCCGCTCTGATGGGTGGTTTGCTCGCCTCGGCGGTCGTTGCCGCTAACCCACCGCGCTTCTACAACATGATCGACGGCAGCGCGCTCGATTTCGCGGGCAAGCCGGAGAGCGAGGCGGTCAAGACGTTCAAGGCCACCGGCATCAATCCCTACAACACGGACCCGGCCAGGATCACCGAGGGTGAGTCCTTGTACTCGACCGCCTGCTCCGGCTGTCACGGTCACCATGCCGAGGGCAAGCTCGGCCCGGGGCTGGCCGACGACTACTGGACCTATCCGGCCAATGCCACCGACGCCGGGCTGTTCTCCAGCTTGTTCGGTGGGCTGCAGGGAATGATGGGTCCGCAGAGCGGCCACCTTTCGCAGGACGAAATGCTGGTGATCATGAGCTGGATCCGCTCGGTCTACAAGGGTGATCCGGCCAAGGCACTGTGGAAGCAGGCCAATTGAACAAGCGAAGTTTTTCAGCCCGCTGTCTGCGGGCCGTCTCGTGCAGCACCCTCATCACAACCAAGGAGGAATGACAATGAACATCCGCATTGCAGCCCGCTTCGCCGCTACTTCGGCGCTCCTGCTGCTGGCCGGTGCCGCCCAGGCCTACGACGGCACGAAGTGCAAGGCACCGGGCGACTGCTGGGAGCCCAAGCCGGGCTATCCGGCCAAGGTAGCCGGCTCGAAGTACGACCCCAAGCACGACGCCAAGGAAATTTCGAAGCAAGGTGATTCGATCAAGCAGATGGAAGCGCGCAATGCCAAGCGCGTCGAGCAGCTCAACTCCTCAGGCAGCTTCAAGTACGACGTGAATTGATCGTCGTGTTCACCCGACCAGGCGCGATTCCCTCTCGCCCGGTCGGGCCTTTTGAAGGTATGCGCCCGGTGGCGCACCGACCACCCCGATCTGGATTTCCGGATGCACCCCGAACCTGTTGATCTGTCAGCATGGCGCACACGCGCCCTCGATTTCGAACGCCAGCTCAATGACGTGCTCGTCGGCATGCCGCGCACCGTGCGACTGATGACCGTCGCCGTCTTTGCCCGCGGGCACGTGCTGCTTGAAGGCGACGTGGGCGTCGGAAAGACGACCTTGCTGAAGGCGGTCGCGCGCGGCATCGGCGGCGCCTATCAGCGTATCGAAGGCACGGTGGACCTGATGCCGGGCGACCTCGTCTACCACACCTACGTGGGCGACGACGGGCGACCACGTGTCGAACCCGGCCCGCTGATCGCGCAGGGCAGCGAACTGTCCGTATTCTTCTTCAACGAAATCAACCGCGCCCGGCCGCAGGTTCATGCGCTGCTGCTGCGCCTGATGGCGGAGCGTACGGTGAGCGCGTTCAACCGCGAATACCGGCTGCCTTGGATGCAGGTGTTTGCCGACCGCAATCGTGTCGAACGGGAAGAAACCTTCGAACTGCCGTCGGCCGCACGTGACCGCTTCCTGATGGAGATCAGCGTCGAAACGCCTGACGCACGTGACCAGCTGCGCGGCCTGATGTTCGATACCCGATTCCACGATGCCGACGCGCTGATCGAGAAAGTCACCCCGGCCACGCTCGACCACACCCGACTGAACGATGTCGCGACCGCCATCCAGGACACCGTGCAGTCGAGCGAGGTGCTCGACAATTACGGTGTCGACCTCTGGCTCGCCACGCGCCGCCCCGCGCAGTACGGCGTGCGGCTGTCCGATGTCGACATCGAAGAATTCATCCAGTCCGGAGCCAGTCCACGCGGTGTGGCCATGCTGGTGCGCGCCGCCCGCGTTCACGCCTGGCTGGAAGGTCGCGACCGGCTGGTGCCGGAAGACCTGCACGACGTGTTCTTCGAAGCCATTGCGCACCGGCTCTGCCTGAGCCCCGTTTACGAAAACCAGCGCCCGCTCTACGCACGGCCCTTCGTCGCCGAAGTGCTGCGCCAGATTGCATCGCCATGAGTGTTGTGCAGGCGCTTGCCTACCCTCTGCGCTGGCGCAGCCGCGCCGTCACGCCCGGTGCGCATCGCGGCACGCTGTCCGGGCCGGGCCATGACTTCGAACGCAGCGTGCCGCTGGCCGGTAACCGCGACGCCCGCAGACTGGACCTGCGCGCTTCGCTGCGCGATCCGTCGGAACGCGTCTGGGTACGCCTGTTCCGACAGCAGGCGACCGTACCGGTGGTGCTGCTCGCCGACGTTTCGCGTTCGATGGACTACCGCGGCGTCACGCACCGGCACGCGCTGATGGTGTCGCTGGCGGAAGGGCTTGCGGACGCAGCGTGGCGCATCGGCGATCCGTTCTCGCTGATCGCCTGCGACGAAGCACCGCGCCGCGAACTGGCATTGCCGCCGTGTCGCAGTTCGGCCGGCGCGCGAGCCGCCATTGCGCGTCTGCGCGCCTTCGAACCGCAGGGCCGCAGCAACGACGGCCTGCTGAAAGCCGCTGCGCTGCTGCCGCATCGACGCTCGCTGGTGTTCCTGCTGACCGATGCGCACATGCCGCTCGATCGACTGGACAAGGTACTCGGCAGCCTGTGCCGACACGACGTTGTACCGGCGCTGCTCGGCGACAGCCGCGAGCGCCATGCCAGCGCGCGCTGGGGCATCGCCCGGCTGCAGGACATGGAAAGTGGTGCCGAGCGCCTGCTGCTGCTGCGGCCCGCACTGGCGCGCGCCTTCGACGACGCCGACGACGCACGCCGACACGCGCTGCGGCGCACCTGCATGAAGCATGGCCGCCCGCCCCTGTTCATCGACGATCGCATCGACGCCACGCTGTTCAACCGATACTTCTTCCAGACATGAACGACGCTCACCGGTTTGCGCCGCTGGCACGTGGGCTGTCACGTGGATTCGCACGTCGACTGGCTCACGCACTGTTCGCCCTGCTTGCCGCCTGCATCTTTCCGTCGCCTGGCATCGCCGCACAAGGCGACGGCGTACGCCTGCATGACATCGCGTGGCCGCGCAGCTTCGGCTACCGCATCGGCGACACGCTGCCGATCCAGATCACCCTGGAGATCGACGACGGCTGGATACCGGACCGGGACGGTCTGCCCGAAGTGGGTCAGGGCGATCGTCAGTTCGAGTTGCGCCGCCTCGACGTCGCCGACGCCAGCCATCGCTGCGCGCAATGTCGCACCTACACGCTCGAATGGCAGCTGATGAAAAGCGTACGCGCACCGCAGACGCTGCAACTGGCGCCGACCACCTTGCGCTTTCGCAAGGACAACCAGGTACAGGCCATCGCGGTGCCCGCGTTCGCGATCAACGCAGCCCCCCTGCTGAACTGGCAGGCCAGGACGGACTGGATCAACAGCGTGCATCCGGGCTATCGCGCGCAGGATTTCGACGTCAGCGCGCCGCTGCTCCGCACCGCCGGGTGGACGCTGACCGCCGTTACCCTGCTGCTTGCCGGCCTGTGGGCCGGCGGGCGTCTGGGCGGTCAGGGCGCGCGACCGTTCGCCCGTGCCTGGCGCGAAGTACGCGCACTGCGGCTCGCACACGGCAGACAGGGCGACGGCGATGCCCTCGCCCTCGCCTTCCGTGCGCTGCATCGGGGCTGCAACGAAACGGTCGGCCGCACCGTGTTCGCGGTCGGACTGCCGGACTTCCTGCGCGATGCACCCGAGTTCGACGACCTCGCGGACGATCTTGCGGCCGCATTCGCCGCGTCGCGCAGCGTGTTCTACGGGCTGCCCCCCAGTGCGCGTTTCGCGCGTTTCGACGACCTGTACACCTTGCTGGGCGCCCTGCGGGATCGCGAACGCCTTCATGCACGGCACACGCCAACCGCCGCGAACGCCCCCGCTCCGACGACGGCGGCCGGCCACTGAGGTACGCGCACATGTGGTCGATCGATCATCCTGAAGCGCTGTGGGCGCTGGCGCTCGCCGTATTGCCGCTGTTCTGGCATGGCCAGCGCACGCTGGCGCACGGCTGGCTGCCCGGTGTACCACCCGACCCGGCATCGCGCGCCCTCGCGCTGATGCTGCGCGTGACCGGCGCGCTGACGGTTGCCGCAGCCGTCTGTGCATTGGCTGGCGTGCACCGTCAGGGCAGCGCGATCGAACGCGTGGGCACCGGAGCGCACATCGTCATCACGCTCGACCGCAGCGCGAGCATGAGCGACGGCTTTGCCGGCCGCAGCGCGCAGCAGGGCGACGAGCCCAAGGGCCGGGCCGCTGCCCGCCTGCTGGAAGACTTCGTCGCCGAACGGCCGCGCGACCTGTTCGGCATGGTGTCGTTCAGCACGGCCCCGGTGCACGGGCTCACGCTGACCGGCGACCAGGACGCGGTGCGCGCCGCTGTGCGCGCGTCCGCCGCACCGGGGGTCGGCCTGACCAATATCGCTGCCGGGCTGACCATGGCGCTGGAGCAGTTCCGCGACAAACCCCTCACCGGTTCGCGCGTCGTGCTGCTGGTGTCCGATGGCGCAGCACAGATCGATGCGCGCGCGCAGAACCAGATCCGCCGCCTGTTCGCGGAGAATCGCAGCGCGCTGTACTGGATATTCCTGCGCACCGCCGGTGGCCGCGGCCCGTCCGACCCGCCTGATCCGGAGAAGGGTTTCGATCCGGCGCCGGAATACTTCCTGAACGAGTATTTCCGCGACCTCGGCGTGTCCTACCGGTTGTACGAAGCCGACACGCCCGACGCGCTGGCGCGCGCCATCGCCGACGTGAGCCGACTGCAGAACCAGCCGTTGCGCTACTTCGAAACACCACCGCGCGACGAGCTCGCCGGCTTCTGCCTGGCCATTGCGCTGGCCGGCAGCCTGCTGCTGCTGCTGGCGCGCTCACTTGAGGTGTCTGCATGGTCCCGTTGAATCGTCTGGCAAGGCGCCAGTTGGCGCCTGTGCTGTACCTGCTTGCGCTTGGTGCACTGGCGCTTGCCGCCCATGCCGTGTGGCAAGCCTGGTGCGCGCACGATGCCAACCGCCAGATGCGCGACGGGGTGGCCGATTCCGGTGCGCCGCCGATGGTGCTGTTCGCGCGTGGCAAAGCACTTGATCGCGCGAACGACCACGACGCCGCACTGGCCGCCTACAGCGAGGCGGAAACGCGCGGTGACAATGCACTGGGCCATGCCGCCCGCCTGAATGCATCCAACCTGTATCTGCGCCGCGCAATCGAGGTCGCCACCCGCGAAGGATCGGCAGCGCGCGCCATCACCCTGATCGAACTGGCCAAGACCGGCTACCGGCGTGTGCTGCGCGCTCGGCCCGACGAGTGGGGAGCGCGTTACAACCTCGAACTGGCGCAGGTTCTGGTACCCGATTACGAAGTGCGCAACTGGCGACGCGAGGGCAAGGAAACCCGCGTCGATGACGACGCGCTGCCGGACAAGTCCGCCTGGACCGAAATGGTCGGCGCACCACGGGGCATGCACTGATGGCGGCCTCACCGCCGCTCGCACTCCGCCTCGCCGGCATGCGCACTGCCCGATTCCGGCTGCTGTGCGCAGCCGCGCTGTGCTTTGCCGTCGGTATCGCCGACCCGGGCCTGCACATCGAACGCACGGTGGGCACCTACCAGATGGTGTTCGACATCACGCAGAGCATGAACACGCAGGACATGGGCAGCGCCGATGCGCGCGTCAGCCGGCTCGAATTCGCCAGAACGCTCGCCGCGGGCACGCTCGACCGCCTGCCCTGCGGCACCCATGTCGGCGTGTCGGTGTTCGTCGAACGCAAGACACAGCCGCTGCTGATGCCGGTCGAGGTCTGCGCGCATCGCGCTGCGCTCCAAGACTCCATTTCGCATATCGACTGGCGCATGGCGTGGGCTGCCGACAGCCATCTGTACTACGGCACCTACTCGGCGCTGAACGACATCCGCACGCTGGCGCCGGGTGCAGCGCTCGTGTTCTTCACCGACGGCCACCAGGCACCAGCGCTGCACACCGGCCGCACGCCGGCGTGGGACGGCACACCCGGCGACATCCCCGGCGTGCTGATCGGGCTCGGCGGCAGCACCCCCGAACCGGTGCCCAAACTGGGCGAAAAGGGCCGCATCGATGGCTACTGGACAGCGGAAGACACCGCGGGTTTTGCAAGCGCCGGGGCGCCTACGCTGTCGGTGGCCGATATGGAGCGCATGGGCGGCGATCTGCGCAACGCGCCGCAGCGCGCCGCCGGATCGGACGCCGACCACCTGTCGCGCCGCCGCGACGATGTGCTCGACGACCTGGCCAGGCTGACCGGCCTCGGCACCGCCACCGCCCGCTCACCGGAACAGATAGCCGCGCTGCTGCGCGCACTGCCCGGCGGCCGACTGACCGCCACCCGATTTTCGCTGCGCGTGCCGCTGACGCTGGCCGGCCTGTGCGCCCTGCTGACCAGCCTCGCACCGCGTCCGACGCGCCAGTCTGCGCGACAGCGTCCGCGCATTCCATTCCACTTCAGGAGTTCCTGACATGCAGTTTTCACCTCCCGTCCACATCCTGACGGCCGCAGTGCTTGCGCTCACCGCACTCGCGGCCCACGCGCACGGACCGACACCGCAGAAAATCGACGAATCCGTCACCATCGCCGCCCCGCCGGCAGCCGTCTGGGCGGTGGTCGGCAACTTCGCCGACCTGGCCGGCTGGAATCCGGCGGTCACGGCCTCGTCGGCCGATCGCGGCAACGAAGCGGGTTCGACACGCACGCTGACCTTGCCTGCCGGGCAGGTGACCGAACAACTCGACGACTACGACGCAGCGGCGATGAGCATGAGCTATCGATCCGGCACGCCGGATCCGAAGGTATTGCCGGCCAGTTCCTATTCCGGCCGTCTGACGGTCAAGCCGGACGGCAGCGGCAGCAAGCTCGGCTGGCAGGTGCGCGGCTATCGCGCCGACACGGGCAACGATCCGGCCGCCGGCATGGACGACGAAAGCGCCGTGAAGGCCTTGCGCGCGCTGATGCGACCGGGGCTGGACGCCGTGCGGGCGCGCATCGAATCCGGCGGGCCACGCTGAGTGCGCGCAAGCGCCGCGTCGCGGGCGACACGCTGGCTGCTTGCGCTGTCACTGTGCCTCGGTGCGCTGCCGGCGGTTGCGTCCGACGATGTCTGGCCGCGCGTGCGTGCGGCCTTGTTCGGCGAGCGCACCTTTACACTGGACGAATCCGTGCTGGCGCTCGACGCCCCCGACCGGGCGGAGGATGCCGCGATGGTGCCGCTTGCGCTGCACGTCGGTCCGGCAGGCACAGCACTGCGCACGCTGTGGCTGATCATCGACGGCAACCCGTCGCCTGTGGCAGGCCGCTTCACGCTGCATGACGCCATCGTCGGCAGCATCGAAACGCGGGTGCGCATCGAGCGCTACACCCCGGTGCGGGCAGTCGGCGAAACCTCCGATGGCCGCCTGTACATGGCCGAACACTTCGTGCGCGCCGCCGGCGGCTGTTCGGTGCCGATCGGTCCGGCCGACGACGGCGACGTGCCGCTGGGCAGCATGCGGATGCGCCGCGTCGAGCGGGCAGACGGCCAGTACAAGGTCGAACTGCGCATCCGTCACCCCAACCATTCTGGTCTGGAAGTCGATCTGGACAGTCGCGGCTACATCGCGGCCGACTACCTACGCGAGGTCAGCGTGCTGCAGGACGGCCGCCCGCTACTCGATGCGGCACTCGACATTTCGATCAGCCGCAATCCCTATCTGCGCTTTGGCATCGCGTCCAACGCGCGCGACATCGAAGTGCGCGTCACCGACAGCCGCGACCGGCAGTTCGCCGCGCGCCTGTCACCCGGGCATGCGCCGTGAGCGCGGTCGTACGGCTCGTCGCCGGAGTGCTGGCGCTCTACGGCGCTGCGCTGCCTGCCATCGCCGCCCCGTCGGCCGAAGTGATGATGCAGCTGTCGCGCGTCGTGCTGAAGGTGTCCGCGTTGGGCGACGACGACCAGTTTTCGGTTGGCTCGGCGGTGGTGATCGGTCCCGACACCGCGCTGACCAACTGCCACGTCACACGACACGCGCACACCATCGTGCTGTCGCGCGGGCTGGCCCGCCATGCGGTCGTCGGCGAGCGCGCCGACACCTCGCGCGACCTGTGCCTGCTGCGCACCGCCGAAGCGCTGCCCTACCCTGCGGCCGAGTTGCGCCCGGCAGGCACGCTGGTCCCGGGCGAGCGCGTGATCGCGCACGGCTACTCCGGCGGCATCGAGCCGCAGTTTGCGCGCGGCGTCGTACTCGACCTGCACGGCGCTGGCGGCAGCCACATCATCCAGACCACGGCAGGCTTCAAGCGGGGCGCGAGCGGTGGTGGCCTGTTCGATGAAGCCGGACGGCTGGTTGGCCTGACCACTTTCCTGACGTCCGCTCAGCGCACCGAATACTTCGCCGTGCCCGCCGACTGGGCCGACCGGTTGCGCGAGCGACCGGAACAGCCGCCGAAGCCGCTGACCGGCGAGGCGTTCTGGGCGCAGCGTGAGGACCACCAGCCGCATTTCATGCGTCTGCTCGAACCGCTCGCCCAGGCCGACTGGCCCCGCGTGATGCAGCTGGCCGACAACTGGATGCAGGAGGAGCCGCATGTCGCGGCGGCAGCGTTGATGTGCGCGCGCGCCGCCCACGCGCTGCAGCAGACCGAACTTAGCGCGCGCTGTATCACTCGGGCAATCAACATCGCCGGCAAGGACGAGATCGAACTGCGGCGGATAGCCGGCTGGGCACTTGAGGCCGGGCGCGAGGATGCGCGCGTTGCGGCGGCTGCGGCACTGGCCCGACTGGGTGCCGCGATCCCGGCGCGATGATGGCGGCCGGATGAGGCCTGCTCCGTCGTGCCACGCGACACGGCGCACCACGCCTGACGGGATTTATTCACCGGATTTCCGGGCCGTCCTCGCCGCGCTGGCGGTCGGCCATCGCCGATAGTGCAGCCGGTCGCAATTCATCTTTCCTGCCCCATGTCCTTCTGCCTTCGCCGCCTGACCCTCGCCAGCGCGCTGCTTCCGCTGTTTGCCGGCCCAACATCGCTGCACGCCTCCGACACGGTCGCCACGGTCAATGGCCGGGCGGTACCGCGCGCCCAGCTGGATTTCATCATCAAGGAACAGGTGCGCCAGGGGCGCCCGGCAACGCCCGAGCTGTCGGGCAAGGCACGCGAAGAGGTGATCAGCCGCGAGGTGCTGGCGCAGGAGGCCGAGCGCAAGCTCGGTCAGAACGAGGCGCTCAGGACACGCCTCGATTTCATGCGTCAGCAGGCGCTGATCAACGCGCTGCGCGAAGACTTCTTCCTGAACACGCGGCCGACCGAAGCCGAACTGCGCAGCCTGTACGACGGCCTGGCGACGCAGGTCGGCGAGCGCGACTACCGGGTGCGTCACATCGTGGTCGAGCAGGAATCGCAGGCGAAGGCATTGATCGATCAATTGAAGCGGGGCGCCCGCTTCGAGGCACTTGCGCAAGCGCAGTCGAAGGATCGCGACAGCGGCCCTTCGGGCGGCCTGCTCGACTGGACGCCCGCGGGCGCCTTCTCGCCCGAATTCGCCGCCGCGCTGCCGACCCTGACCCGCGGCAAGGTCGCCGTACAGCCGGTGAAAAGCAGCGCCGGCTGGCACGTCGTGAAACTCGAGGACCTGCGGCCGGCGCAGCGGCCGAAATTCGAAGACCTGCAGCCGCGGCTGGCCGAATCGCTGATCGAGCAGAAGTGGCGCGCCTATCTGCAGGACGTGCGCGCCCGCGCGGTCGTTAAATGAGGCAGGCAGCGTATGTCGTGCTGGCCGGTGCCACCTGTCTTGCCCTGCCGGCAGCCGCCGATGAAGATGTGGCTGCAGCCGAGACGGTCGCAGCAGTCGAATGGGTCGAAGAAGCCGACGCGCAATGCGTCATGCAGGGCGGCGTGCTGATCGGCGTGCGCAACCGCGACCGGCAGCGCACGCTGCGCGTCTGGATCGAGCGCTGGTATCTCGACGTGCGCACGGCCGACCGCGGCCGTCACGACCTGCCGCCCGACGGCACGATCAGTCCGCTGGGCTGTTCGGAAACCCGCCAGGGCGCGCAGCGCTGGACCCTGCACGACGCCCGCTTCGTGGCGCCGGACGGCCGGTGACCGGATGATGGAGAAACACCTCTGCGCCGTCGCACTCCTGCTCGGCCTCGCAGCCCACGCCCTCGCAGCCGATGACGCCGGGCGCGCCTATGTGCGCGCCGGCAGCGATACGCTGATCCGCGCCTGCACGCAGAATGGTCACACGCTGAGCATTCTGGCGCGACCGGGGGTTGCGGTACCGGCTGGCGGCAGCGCCCCGGCCGGCCTGCCGGTCGAACCATTCATGCAGGGGCTGACTTCACTGGTCCGGCAGCAGGTCGGGCTGCTGCCGCACGGCGACTTCCTGCGCCCTGACAGCGATGGCACACGTCGCCTGAGCGATGCGGTCGAACAGTGGATGGACCGTTTCAACCGCGAGCACGGCGTGCAACTGGCCTGGTCCATCGCCGATTTCG
Organism: Methyloversatilis sp.; assembly: GCF_030696805.1. Taxonomy (GTDB): domain Bacteria; phylum Pseudomonadota; class Gammaproteobacteria; order Burkholderiales; family Rhodocyclaceae; genus Methyloversatilis. Next base: position 39,208 of record NZ_JAUYRO010000041.1, read on the forward strand.
GCGTCAGCGACAGCCCGCAGGCGGACTGCGCACGCTGAGCGCCGGCGCCCGGCCTCAGCTCACCACGGTCTGCGCTTCGCCGTCGCCGCAGCGCGCGATGCGACCGATGCGATACACGGTTTCACCGGCCCCGGACAGCGATGCCACGGTGCGGTCGGCGTCCGGCGCAGCCACGATGACCACCATACCGATGCCGCAGTTGAACACGCGGTACATTTCCTGTTCGGCCACGTTGCCGGCGTCGCGCAACCAGGCGAACAGCGGCGGCAGCGTCCAGGACGACGCATCGATGTGCGCCGACAGCCCGGCCGGCAGCACGCGCGGTACGTTGTCGAGCAGGCCGCCGCCGGTGATGTGAGCCATGCCCTTCACCAGGCCGGGCGCCTCCTTCATCAGCGCCAGCAGCGGCTTCACGTAGATGCGGGTCGGCTCGAGCACGGTATCGCGCAGGCTGCGGCCGTGGAAATCGGCATCCAGATCCGGTGCGTCGCGCTCGAGTATCTTGCGCAGCAGCGAATAGCCGTTCGAATGCGCGCCGCTGGAGGCCAGCCCGAGCACCACGTCGCCCTCGGCAATGGTTTCGCCGGTGATCAGCGCCGACTTTTCGGCGATGCCCACCGCGAAACCCGCCAGATCGTATTCGCCAGCCGGGTACATGCCCGGCATTTCGGCGGTTTCACCGCCGATCAACGCGCAGCCGGCCAGTTCGCAGCCACGGGCGATGCCACCGACCACGCGCGCTGCCGTATCGACATCAAGCTTGCCGCAGGCGAAATAGTCGAGGAAGAACACGGGTTCGGCGCCCTGAACGAGGATGTCGTTCACGCTCATCGCCACCAGATCCTGCCCCACCGTGTCGTGACCGTCGAGCTGGAAAGCCAGCCTGAGCTTGGTACCGACGCCATCGGTGCCCGACACCAGCACCGGTTCGCGATAACTTTTCGACACTTCGAACAGCGCACCGAAGCCGCCGATGCCGCCCAGCACCTCGGGTCGCATCGTGCGTTTCGCCAGCGGCTTGATGCGTTCGACCAGCGCATCACCGGCGTCGATATCCACACCGGCGGCGGCGTAGCTCAGAGGGGGGCGTGAATCCTTGGAAGCGGTCATGACATGCGGGGCGCACAGCGCCGGAAAAGATGAGGACGGGACGGGACGTAAAGCGAAACTTGCTACACTCGTGGCCGATTTCGTCGCGGATCGAAAGTTTTTTCGACAGCGTTCGTTTTTCGTCGGCGCACGCTCTTCAAGGGTGCGCATTCTACCCCTGACCGCACCACCTCATGACCTCTGCTGGCATCGACCGCAAACAAACCCTGCTGTGGGCCGGCGTGGGCCTTGCCATCCTCGCGCTGCTGTGGCTGCTCGGCCCGGTACTGTCGCCCTTCATGCTGGGCCTGGTGCTGGCCTACATCTTCGAACCGCTGGTCGAGCGGCTGTACCGGCGCGGCGTCCCGCGTACGCTGGCCGTGGTGCTGGTCATCCTGTTGGTGATCGGTATGGTGATCGGTCTCATCCTCATCCTGATACCGATCATCCAGCAGGAAGTGCGCATGCTGATCGAGCGCCTGCCCACCTACCTGACGGCCGCGCATGATCAGCTCGTGCCGTGGGTGAAAGAGCATCTGGGCATCAGGTTGCGGTTCGACGTGGCCAGCCTGCGCGGCTTCATCACGAAGAACTGGACGAGCGCACAGGACTTCGCGATGGTGGCGCTGGAGTACGTGACCAGCCAGGGCGCTGTCATCGTCGGGGTGATTGCCAACGTGCTGCTGACGCCGGTCGTCATGTTTTACCTGATGCGCGACTGGTACAGCCTGCGCGAACGTGTCAGCAGCTTCATCCCGCGCCCGTGGCTCGGTCGCACGTTGCGGATGGCCGACGAAATCGACGTCGTGCTGGCCGAATTCCTGCGCGGTCAGTTGTCGGTGATGGCCGCGCTGGCTGCCTTTTACGGCATCGGTCTGTGGCTGGCCGGCGTCGACTACGCGCTGCCGCTCGGGCTGCTGTCCGGCCTGCTCGGCTTTATTCCCTATGTCGGTTTCTCGGCCGGACTGCTGCTGTCGCTGATGGTGGCCGCATTGCAGTTCCAGGGTTGGCCGCCGGTGATCGGCGTGGCCATCGTGTATGGCGTCGGCCAGGTGCTGGAAAGCTTCCTGCTGACGCCCTGGCTGGTCGGCGAACGCATCGGCCTGCATCCGCTGGCCGTCATTTTCGCGCTGATGGCCTTCGGCCAGCTGTTCGGTTTCGTCGGCGTGCTGGTGGCGCTGCCGGCATCGGCCGCGCTGCTGGTCGGTCTGCGCGAGGTGCGCCGACACTACCTGGCCAGCCAGCTTTACCAGGGCGACTCGCCGAAAATCATCGAGTGATGCGCCAGCTTCTGCTCGACATCCGCCCGATCGCCGCGCCCAGCCTGAACAACTACGTTGCCGGGGCCAACCGCGAACTGCTGGCCCGGCTGCGCAGCACGGCCGCCGGCGAACCCGGGCCGTCCATCTATCTGTGGGGTGAAACCGGCAGCGGCCGCACCCACCTGCTGCGTGCGCTGGCGGCCGAAGCCACGGCACGCGGTCTTTACCTGGATGCCGACCAGGTGAACAACACCGCAGCCGATACGCTCATCGCCGCGCTGCAGGCGACCCGCGCCGGGGTGTGGCTGTTCGACGATATCCGCCTGCTCGAGCCGCTGGCCCAGGGCGCTCTGTTCCGTGCGATCAATCTGGCCGCCGCGCGCGGCATCACTGTGGTGGCCGCAGCCGACAGCGCGCCACGCGAACTGCCGCTGCGCGAAGACCTGCGCACGCGCATCGGCCAGATGCTGGGCTTCCGCATCCAGCCGCTGCAGGATGAGGAGCGCATGGAGCTGCTGCAGGCGCATGCCGCGGCACGCGGCATGAAAGTCGATGTCGACGTATTCGATTACCTGATGCGCCACGGCCGACGCGACATCCGCTCGCTGTTGGGCATCCTTGATCTGCTGGACGAACATTCGCTGACCCGCCAGCGGCCGGTGACCTTGCCGCTGCTGCGTGAAATCATGCAGACCCGACTTCTCTGAACCGGACTTATCACCCATGGAACTGGTGCTTTTCGACCTCGACAACACCCTGCTCGCCGGAGATTCCGACTTCGAGTGGGCGCAATTCCTGATCTCCAGAGGCGTGCTCGACCGCGAGCTGTACGAAGCACGCAATACCACCTTCTTCGAGCAGTACAAGGCCGGCACGCTGGACATCCATGAATTCCTCAACTTCCAGCTGGCTCCGCTGGCGCGCCACCGGCGCCAGGAACTTGACGCCTGGCACGCAGAGTTCATGGCGCAACAGATTCGTCCGCGCCTGACCGACGGCGCTCGCGGCCTGGTCAATGGGCATCTCGAAACCGGTGCGCTGTGCGCGATCGTCACTGCCACAAACAGTTTCATCACCGGGCCGATCGCGCGCGAGCTCGACATTCCGCACCTGATCGCCACCATACCGGCGCAGGTGAATGGCGAATTCACGGGTCAGCCACGCGGCACGCCGGCCTTTCGCGAAGGCAAGGTCGAGCGCGTAGAGCGCTGGCTCGAAGAACTGGGGCTCTACATGGGCAGTTTCCGCCGCACGTCTTTCTACAGCGATTCGCTGAACGACCTGCCGCTGCTGAGCCGGGTCAACCATCCGGTAGCGGTCGATCCGGACCCGACACTGGAAGCCCACGCGCGCGCGAAAGGCTGGCAGATCATGCATCTGCACACTGCGGGCGCCACCGACGGCAGTACCGAGAACGACGACTGAGCGATCACGGCGCGACTGTTTGCGCCGTCGCTATACTGCAGCAGCCACGACCGGATAAATGCCATGGAACGCAATACGCGCCAGCGCAGCGCGATACTGGGATCGATCGAAACCGCCGCCCGGCCATTGTCGCCGGCGGAAATCCACGAGCTGGCACGGACCGACATTCCTGCACTCGGGCTGGCGACTGTCTATCGCAACATCCGCATGCTGATCGACGATGGCCGGCTCCGTGAAGTCGATCTGCCCGGCGAGCCGCCACGCTATGAACTCGCCAATCTGGGTCATCACCACCACTTCAAGTGTCGTCAGTGCGATCGCGTGTTCGACATCATGGAATGTGCCACCGACTGGAACCGTCTCGCCCCGGCCGGCTTTTCGGTCGAAGCACATGACGTGACGCTGTTCGGCCGCTGCGACCAGTGCAGCGGTGACCAGAAAAAGGGCGATGCCGTGCCCGCGCACGTGCATCACCCCGGTCATACGCACGACTGACGGGCCGGCACGGGCCGCCCCGCCCGCACGGTCAGCCCTGCTGACGGCGGCGCATCACGCCGATCAGCCCCAGACCGGCGGCCAGCATCGCCCACGTGCCGGGTTCCGGCACCGGCGCCAGCAGCGTGCCGACTGCAGCTTCGAACACCTCTTCATCCAGACCGCTGTTGAACGCCAGGTAGAACGGTGTCGAGTAGCCAGCGGCGTCGGATGCCCCGATTTCCAGCGTGATGAGATAGGCGGCTGCCGTGGCGGCGCCGTCACCGGAAATCGTGAAGTCGAGGTGGGAGTGAATGTCGCCAGCAGCCGAAACCTGGGCGATCGCGCCGACCGGATCCGTCACGCCGGTCGAGCTGAACAGCGTGTTCGTGCCCAGCACGTCGAGGATGCCGAGGGTCAAGCCGGATGCGGCGGTCGACCAGGCAGCACCGTCCCAGGATTGCAGCACGCCCAGACCACGGTAACGAATGATGGCGCCGACCGGCAGCGCGTCGTCTTCGGAAACGAAACCGGGGTCGTCGGTCGAGAACAGGCCGCCGGCGAAGTCGCGGAAATCGGCTTCGTACAGCACGTAACCGTTGGCAGTGCGCTCGGCCAGACCTTCCGGATCGACGACGATGGCGCCGCCGGCCACGCCCAACTCGACATCACCAGCGTGCAGATGCTGGGCTTGTGCGGCACCTGCTGTCAGGAACAGCGCTGCCGACAGGCCGGCAGCGCGAAGAAGTGGAGCGAAGGACTGCAGATTCATGATGAAGACTCCCGGCAAGGATGATGGGAAAACGCGGTGCAGGAGCGGACGGAGACAGTGCTTGACGACGGTCCACATGCGCTCTTTGTTGATACCGCGTTATTATTATCACAATTTCGACGCCGCGCATCCTCTTCCGGTCCACCATGTTCCGAAAACCCGTTCCATCGCGCAGCGTGCGCCTGCGCTGGTTGCTGTATGCCCACCTGCCGGTGTTATGCCTGCCGTGTCCGCAGGCCATCGCCCAGGTCGAACTGCCGGACGTGACGATCGAGGCCGGGCGTCTGCCCGATAGCCCGGCCGAACCGGGCGGCCGCGCCAGCACGCTGCGCGGCGAAGCGCTACGCGATCGAAAGGCGGGCACGCTGGGCGAAACCCTGAGCGAAGAAGCCGGTGTGCATAACGCATCGTTCGGCACCGGCGTCGGCCTGCCGGTCATCCGCGGGCTGGGCGGGGCACGCGTGAAAGTGCTGAACAACGGCGGCGGCACGCATGACGCCACCACATTCAGCCCGGACCATGCCTCGACCGCCGATACGACGCTGGCCGAAAGCATCCGCATCCTGCGTGGCCCGGCCACCATCCGGTATGGCGGCGGTGCCATCGGCGGCGTGGTCGACGTCAGCGACGAACGCATTCCGACCCGGGTGCCGACCCGCCCGATCAGCGGCACGCTCGACACGAGCTTCAACCGCAATGGTGCCGAGCGCGTGCATGCGCTGCGGCTCGACGGCGGAAATTCGCTGTTTGCGCTGCACGGCAGCGCGCTGAGCCGCGACCGCGGCGACAGCCGCATCGCCGGGTGCGCCATTGACGATGCGGCGGTCGAACAGCAGTTCGGGCTGATCAATACGCGCAACAGTTGCGGCCGGCTCTACAACAGCGACGCGCAATCCGCATCCGGCACGCTGGGCGGCAGCGTGTTCATCGGCAATGCGCTTTTCGGCGCCGCAGTCAACAATGCCTCGAACGAGTACGGCATTCCGCCGGCGCCCGGGCACAGTCACGGCGGCGACGACCGGGTGCGCATCCGCATGGACAACCGGCGGGTGGACACGCGCGCCGAGTGGCTGGGCGAAGGCTGGCTGCAGGCGTTGCGTTACACGGGCGGCCACATCGACTACCGGCACGACGAAATCGACGAAGGCGTCGTGGCAACGACCTTCCGCAACAAGGCGATCGAACAGCGGCTGGAGCTGGAACATGCGTTCGGCAAACACCTGAGCGGCACACTGGGCGTGCATCACCTGCGGCGCGATTTCTCGGCGCTCGGCGAAGAAGCGTTCATCCCGCAGACCGGGCTGCGCAGTTCCGCGGTGTATGCGGTGCAGCGGCTCAAGTGGTCGGACTGGACGCTCGATCTGGGCTGGCGCGGCGAAGTTACCCGCGTGCAGGCCGGCGATCGCGAGCTCGCCGGCGGCTTCGCGGTGAGCTTCCCGGCGCGCCGCTTCAACACGCAGAGCACGTCGGCTGCGCTGAGCTGGCAACTGAGCGAACCGATGTCGCTGACGCTGACCGGCTCGAAGGCGCGCCGCGCGCCCGACATCCACGAGCTGTATTCGCTCGGGCCGCATTTCGCGACCCGCACCTACGACATCGGCGACCCCGACCTGAAGCCGGAAACCGCGCGCTCTGTCGAGCTGGGCGGGCTGTACGAGTCGGACCGCCTCAGGCTGTCGGCGAACCTGTTCGCCAACGACATCGACGACTACATGTTCCAGCGCACGCTGCCGGTTTTCTACGACACCGACGAGGAGCAGTTCCGCTTCGCCTGCGTGCGGCTGGAGGAATGCCTGACGGTCGTGCAGTACACGCAGAGCCGCGCGCGCTTTCGCGGCTTCGAAGCGGAAGCCGCGCTCAAATGGACAGCCACGAAACTGGGCGACATCGAGTGGTCGGTGTTCGGCGACCGCACACGCGGCCAGCTGACCGAACTGAACGAGGACGTACCGCGTCTGCCCGCGTTCCGCGTGGGCAGCCAGCTCGCATTGCGCCAGGGCGCCTGGTCAGGCCGCGTGCGAGTCACCCACCACGCGGCGCAGGACCGGCCTGGCGCCAACGAAACCGCGACCGACGCCCACACGCTGGTCAGCGCCAACTTGAACCACGTGCGCCCGCTCGGCGACGGTCGCACGCTGACGCTGTTCGCGCGTGGCCGCAACCTGCTCGACCGCGAAGCGCGCAACGCCACGTCCTTCCTGCGCAGCTTTTCGCCCGAGCCGGGGCGCAGCGTCGAAGTCGGCCTCAGTCTGACCTTCTGAGCCCGACGCCGACGCTCAAGCTCGGGCGCGGCGCGCCGCCGCGGCGCACAGGCACAGCCCGGCCAGCATCGCCATCCAGGCGGCCGGCTCGGGTACCGGCGCCAGCGCTCGAGCCAGAAAGGCAGTTTCATACTGCGGCATGCTCAGGCCATAGTTGAACACCACATGAAAAGGGTCGGAATCGACGTACAGACCACGACCACCGACCGACGCGGCGTCGGTCAGTTGCAGCGTCACCATATAGGCACCGGTCGCCGCCGCGCCTTCGAGGTACCAGTCGAGATGGGCATGGAAGGCGCCATTGCTGCCGGCGTCATCGATGGTGGCGGTCACCGGGCCGGTGATGCCGCTGCCGCTAAACAGCGTGCCGGCGGAATAGAGGTTGAACGCAGCCGCCGCACCCGGTGGCGCGAGTCGCGGATTGATGAGCGACTGGATGTAGGCATTGGCCACCGCAGGCGGCACGGCACCGAACAGGCGCACCCCGACGCCGCTGTCGGCTGTCGTCCAGGCACCTGATGACGGCGTCCATTGCTGCAGCGTGCCCAGCGCGCGGAAGCCGATGTAGTCACGCGCACCGGCGCTGCCGGACAACGCGCCCGCAAAGGCCTGGAAGCCCGGATCGTCGGTGCTTTTCGGCCCGCCCTCGAAGTCGCCGAAATTAGCCGGGAACAGCGCATGACCGGTCAGATGGTCCAGCGGCTGGATATCGAACGGCAGATCACCAAATGCACCGATGATCAGCTGGCTACCGGAAACGGGACCCTTGTCGAGGCTGATGGCGACATCGACGTGTTGGGCTTGCACGGATACGGCATGCAGCATCAGCAGGGCGACAGCAAGGCGGGGCAGGACGGACATGACGGGAACTCCGATCAGGATGATTGCCTGATGATAACGCATTGCTATTTACAACAGTGCGCAAGCGGCTTATCTTGATATCGCATTCTCGTTAGTGACTATGCATCCCACCCCACCCCGAAGGAGTTGTTTCATGATCAGATCAAGTCTGCTGATGCTGGCCGGCGTGCTGTCGCTCGGCGCCCAGGCCAGCGAACCGCTGCGCGCCGACGAAGGTATCGGTTACTACGTTGCGGTGGATTCGCTGGCGACCATCGCGTCCGGCACCTATGCCGGACAGGCCAATCCGAACCACGGACGTCTCACCTTCCTGTTCGACCACGGCAATCACTTCCACGGCATCGGCGCCTACAGCTACACCGGTCCGGGCAGCGCGCCCATCATCAATGGCACCAACGCCAACAACCGCATCCCGGAAACCTACACGCTGGCCGCTCCCCTGCCCCTGACTCCGGGCAGCGGCGGCTATGCAGGTCTGCTGGTCAGCAGCGTGCTGCCCGAAGCGGCCCTGCAGCGTGAGTACAGCTATCTCGGCATGTCGTCGATCCAGTCGCTGGCCGGCAATCCGGCCGGCAGCGAACGTGATGTGCTGTTCAACAGCAGCAGCGGCCGCTGGAACGACACGCTCGACAACGTGAGCGTTGCGCTCAAGCTCGAATCGATCACGCCGGGCCTGAAGGTGGCCGCCAACGGTGACTCCGACCTGTTCGACACGGGCAACCTCTATCTGCTCGGCGCCGGCAACAGCTTCGATTTCCTGCCGGTGTTCTGGACCGCCGCCGATGCCGCCCCCGGCACCTACAGCGCACAGTTTTCGCTGGTGAATCTGGGCAGCAATCTGTCCGTGCGCGACAGCGGCACCTTCCATTTCGACTTTGCCGTCGCGGCACCGGTGCCCGAACCCGGCACCTGGGCAATGCTGCTTGGCGGCCTGTTCATGATCGGTCTGACCGCCGCTCGCCGCGCCCGCTGAACCTGACCGGGCAGGTCAGCCTGCGCCACCTGCCCGGACGCGGTTCCCCGAACAACACCCCTGTGCCTGCACGCCCACCATGAACAAACGTGTGTACATCCCCATCGCGCCGCCCTGTCCGGTCACGCGCGACGTCAGCGAACCGGAGGATCTGGCGCTCGTACTCGATCCGGACTGCAATCTGGTACGACTTGCGCGGCCGGTGCCTGCCGGGCTGACCGACTATCTGCAGGCGGCATACGCAGCGGGCGCACTGCGCAGTGGCCTGCGTGCCGAACTCGAGCCCGGCGAAACCCTGGCCGCCGCAGCCCTGCCCGATCTGCCGGCACGCGACGCCCTGCGCGAAGAGGTGCGACAGCTGGCATCGCTGCTGGCCGATCTCACCGATTGCCTGAAAGTGGCGCTACGCATCGAGGTACTCGAACGCGCCATGTGCCCGCGCCTGCATGTCGATCATGTGGGTCTGCGCCTGCTGTGCACCTGGATCGGGCCGGCCACCGAATGGCTGGCCGATGCTGACGCCGACCGCAGCCGGCTCGGCACTGACGATGTGATGCCGGATCCGTCGGCGCTGCGCCGGGCCGACGCCGGTGACATCCTCGTACTGAAGGGCGAAGGCTGGCCGGGCAACGCCGGCCACGGTGTGCTCCACCGGTCGCCAGCGCTGACACCGGCGCAACCGCTGCGTATCATCGCGGCGCTCGACGCGCTCTTCCCCGTGTCCTGACATCGCACAGCGGTCTGCGCGACAGACCCCGAATGTCCGGACAAGGCCGGCGCCGTCACCCGACCTACTGCCCGGACGACCGACATGCCCGCCATCCTTCCCGTCACCCTGCTGTCAGGCTTGCCCGGCGCAGGCAAAACCACGCTGCTCAGGCAGCTTCGCGCACAGTCCGTCGGCCGGCGCATCGGCCTCATCGTCAATGAACTGCGCAGCGTGGATATTGCGGCAACCGGCGATCCGGCAACCGGCGCTGCGCCGGACGACGTCCTTGTCTGCCTGTCGCCGCCGGACATGCAGGCCGCCGCGGCGCACTTCGCTCAAGCCGGTTTCGACGCGCTGGTCGTCGAACCCTCCGGTTTTTCCGAACCGACCGGCATGCTGGAAACCTTCGGTGCCGCACTGGGTGAGCAGGCCCGTTTCGACACCCTGGTCACGGTGATCGATGCGTGGAACTTCTACCGCGACTATTTCAGCCGCGACACCGTCGCGCAGCGGGTCGCCGCCCACGGCGCACCGACCGGGAATGACCAGCGCGCGGTGATCGACGTACTGCTCGACCAGGTCGAATTCGCCGACGTGATCGTGCTGAACAAATGCGATCTGGTGAATGATCAGCAGCGCGGCATCCTGCTGGGCATGCTGCGCGCACTCAATCCGCGGGCGGAACTGATCGAGGCCACTCACGGCCGGGTCGCCCCGGCGAGCGTGCTCGGCACCGGGCGTTTCGATCCCGACACCACGGCCCGGGCCGCCGGCTGGATGCAGCTGATGCGCGGCTCACCCGTTCCCGAAACGCCCGCCTTCGGCATCCGCAGCTTCACCTGGCAGGCGCGCCGGCCCTTCCATCCGATGCGCTTTGCGCAGCTGATCCACGAAAAATGGCGCGGCGTACTGCGCAGCAAGGGCTATTTCTGGCTCGCCAGCCGCAACGGGCACATCGGTGAATGGGAACAGGGTGGCGCGATCAGCCGCCTGCGCTCGGGTGGGCACTGGTGGTGTTTCACGCGCGAGGAGGAGTGGCCGAACGACGCGGATCACCTCGCCCATATCCGGTCAAGCTGGGACGAAACGTGGGGCGATCGCCGTCAGGAACTCGTGTTCATCGGCATGGGCATGGACGAAGCCGCACTGAAACGCCGCTTCGAAGAGTGCCTGCTGACCGACGAGGAGATGGCCTTCGGCGAAGACGCATGGGCCAATCTGACGGATCCCCTGCCGGCGTGGCACGAGGATCACGATGAAGATGGGCAAGGCGACCACCCGGGCAACACCCCCGGGCCGGATCGCCACTGATGACGGTCAGCCGCCCGGCACGCCGGTGCGATTGACCTGGCTGTAGAAAATCTTCTGGTTGTGCAGGCTGCCGAGCAGCTCGTTCAATTCGCGGATCTGATCGTCGTTGGCACGGCTTTCTTCGCTGTTGGCGTCACCGCTGGCCAGCACGACATGCGCCAGGATGCCGATCCGCTCGCGCACCGCCTCTTCGATGAGATCAATCTGATGGATCGTAAGCTGGAACGACTTCTGGTGTTTCGACATGGTTCGGCTCCCGGGAGTGGCGCAATGCGACAAGCGTAGCGCGAATCGCCTGCGCGTGTGTTCCACGCGGCACGCAGCCGCGCGTGATTGCCTCCAATCCTGCCGGCCGGGTCGCCCGATTGCCTCTCCGGCCCTTGTGTTTGTGCGGAATACGGATGCAACATGGCAATGCAATGTGGTGCCGTGTGGGCAAATCTGTGCTGCCCCGGTACGCCACCTGACACATGCGGTGTCCGCAGTAACGCGAGCGCGGCCGCTGCACGACGAGCAGAGGACACCGGACGCCGTGGCTACGAAGCTTCACGAGGGCACACTAGACAACACCCCGGTCGGCTCGGACGATCAGGATCCGGACAGCTCGTTCTTCCGTACCTTGCTCGACAAGATGCCCGACGGCGTATTCATTGCGCAGGACTACCGCTTCGTCTTCGCCAACGCCGCCCTGCCCCGCATGCTGGGCTATACGCACGACGAATTCGTCGGCCTGTCCTTCGCGGCAGTGATCCCGCCCGAAATACTCGAATCCTGGAACGAACGCTTCCGCGCCCGCATCGGCGAAGGCGAAGAGCCGCCGAACACCTGCGAAGTCCGCTTCCTGTACAAGGGCGGCCAGCGAAAGCTGCCGATCGAACTGACTGCCAACCGCCTGATGTTCGGCGGCCGGCGCAGCGTGCTGGGCATCGTGCGCGACATTTCAAGCCGCAAGCGCACCCAGGAAGCCCTGCGCGAAAGCGAAGAGCGCTTTCGCGGCAGTTTCGAGCAGGCGGCCGTCGGCATGGCCATGGTGGATCTCGACGGCCGCTTTCTCAGCGTGAATCCGAAGCTGTGCCGCATCCTCGACTATCCGGCCACCGCGCTGCACGAACTCACCTTCCAGCAGATCACGCATCCGGACGATCTCGACGCCAATATTGAGCTGATGAATGGCTTGCTGCGCGGCGACCATGCCACCTACACGATCGAAAAGCGCTATCTGCGCGGCGACGGCGGCGTGCGCTGGGCGCGGCTGACCGTTTCGCTGATGCGTGAAGCCGATGACACGCCCTCGCACTTCATCGCCGTGATCGAGGACATACACGATCAACGCATGGCTCAGGCGGCGCTGGCCGACAGCGAATTGCGCCATCGCCTGCTGATGCACAATCTGCATGCCGGCCTCCTGATCTGCACACCTGACGCACGCATCACCTACGGCAACCCGGAAGTCTCGCGCATGCTGCGCACCGACCCCAAGGCGCTGATCGGCAAATCTGTCCCGGAGCTGGGCTGTACCTTCCGCGACGAGCACGGCAACCCGCTGTCACTGGAGAACGACCTGATCCAGCGCGTGCGACATTCCGGCCGCGAACTGACCGATCTGGTGATGAGCATCCATCGTTCGGGCGACGTCGCGCCTGTCTGGGCGCTGGTGCATGCCTATCCCGAGTTCGATACTTCACGCCGCTTTTCGCGCATCGTGCTGATGTTCATCGACATCACGGATCGCAAGCGGCTGGAAGCCGAACTGCTGGCCGACCGACAGATGAAGGCGGCCGCGCTCGATGCCATGACCTCGCATGTCGCGGTACTCGACCGGCAGGGCGTCATCGTCGAAACCAACGCAAGCTGGGAGCGTTTTGCCGAGCGCGGCGGCTACTTCGGCGGCAAGTCGTTCAATGGCGTGAATTACCTCGACGTGCTGGCGCATGTCACCGGGCCGGACGAGACATTTGCCAAAGCCGCGGGCGACGGCATCAAAGCCGTCATGGCCGGGCGCAGTCAGCTGTTCCAGATGGATTACCCCTGTCATTGCCCGAGCGAGCGGCAGTGGTTTGCGATGAAGGTGACCCCGATGGACGCGCAGCGCGAGCGCGTGCTCATCAGTCACGAAAACATCACCAGCATCAAGCTGGCCGAAGAAGCGATCCGCATTCTGGCCAACACCGATGCGCTGACCGGCCTCGCGAACCGGCGACACTTTCTCGAAACTGCGGAAGAGGAATTTGCGCGTGCGCAGCGCTACACCACGCCACTCGCGGTGCTGATGGCCGATCTCGACTTTTTCAAGGCGATCAATGACCGCTACGGTCACGCTGGCGGCGACACCGTGCTGCGCCATTTCGCAATCAGCTTGTCCAGCCTGCTGCGCGATTCCGACTCGGCCGGGCGCGTCGGCGGCGAGGAATTTGCCGTACTGCTGCCGCACACATCGCTTGATGGCGCACGGGCCTTCGCCGAGCGCCTGATGGAATGCATCGCGGCCACGCCGCCCGATATCGACGGCGCCCTCGCGCTCTACACGGTGAGCATCGGCATCAGCGAAATCGGCCCCGGCAGCAAGGATTTCTCCGCCCTTCTGCGATGCGCCGACGATGCGCTCTACCGCGCTAAGCACAAGGGCCGCAATCGCTACGAGGTACTCGTCGGCCCGGACGGCGGCCGGCCCGCCGGCAACTGAGCCGCAAGCGTCCTCAAACGGGCGCGCGGCCAGTCGCTCACGCCACCTGCCGGGCCGCACGGCACGCCACCGTGGCACGCAGCGTGCGTGCCAGCGATTGCAGCGAGCCGCCCGCCTGATAGCTGAAACTCACGTCGAGCACCTCGCCGGCCTTCAGGCTGATCGGCGCATCGAGCGGCAGCACGAGGTAGTCATTCAGCCAGTCCACCGTATCGCGTTCGGCGGCGCGGATCGCGAGAATGTTCTTGGTGACGAAGCGCAGTGCATTCACCGGGCCGTCCTGCTCCATCGTGAAGCTACCGGTCCAGCGGATGTCCGGCGACACGCTGTCGTCGAAGTCGAGCACGCTGTAGACCTGCGGTGCGGCCAGTTCCAGCGACCCTTCATGCACCGCGCCCACGCGCTGGAACTGCATGATCGGTGCCTGGAAGCCGAAGAAATCATAGGTTTGCTGCAGCGGCTGCACCGCCATCACGGCCGCGGTCGGAATGAATACAGGCAGGCGGTCTCCGAAGCGCGCGCGGTAGCGAGCCTTGAAGGCATTGATCACCTCGACCTGCTTCTCGCGCAGCATGCCGACGTGGATCATTTCGCAGATCACGACATCGACCGGTTCTGGCGGCAGGTACTCGAAGGCGTCGCCATGCACCACCTCGACCTTGTGCCCATTGGCGTTGTGCGCCAGCAGGCGGCGCGCCTCGGTCACCATGTCAGGGTTGTATTCCACACACCACACCTTGCTCGCGTTCGCCGCCGCAAAGCAGGACAGCACGCCGGTGCCGCCACCCAGTTCGAGCACGCGCGCCCCCGGGAATACCACGTGCTCGATGGCCGCCTTGAAATTGGCCATCCGGTTGGCGTCCATCAGCATGTTGTGGTGGTAGTGCAGCGGAATGAACTGGCCCAGGTAATGCGGCTCCGCAATCTCCTCGCGCAGCACGGCCTCTGACGAGGAATCGGCCTGCGGGCGCAGGAATCGGACTGCAGGTTCCATCAAAGACATGTCGAGCCCCTTCACGAAATCGTTGGTTCGGCCTGGATCGACGCGCCCTTGCCGGTCGAGCGAGCCGTCGGATCAGGTTTGCCGGCAACATCTGCCGGAAACTGGCCGCCGGAGACCGGAGCGCCGTCACCGGCGGCCGTTGCGGCCGGTGACGAGCTCTCCTTTGCAGCAACCGTGCCAGCTGCGGTGGCCGCAGCCGCCGCAGGCATGGTGCGAGGGGCGAACAGCGATGGCCAGCCGAGCGCCCAAGCAGTGCAACTTGATTCGGAGAAAATCGTCGGGGAATGCGAGTCAGGGATACTGCAGGGACAACAAAAAAGCGCCCCGCGAGGCGCTTGTTTGCTTGATGTCTGGCGGAGAGGGTGGGATTCGAACCCACGGTAGACTTGCGCCTACGCCTGATTTCGAGTCAGGTACATTCGACCACTCTGCCACCTCTCCGGGGTACTGCGGCACTTCATGGTCGTGAAGCGGCGCGCAGTGTAGCACAGGGTGCGCGGCGCCGGAAAAGCGGGCGCGCGCATTTGTGCCGCGTCGTCGTTCAGGCGCCGATGCGTTCCACACCACCCATCCACGGACGCAGCGCGGGCGGGACGACGACCGAGCCGTCGGCCTGCTGATAGTTCTCCAGGATCGCCACCAGCGTGCGGCCGACCGCCAGGCCGGAGCCATTGAGCGTGTGCAGGATTTCGTTCTTGCCCTGTTCGTTCTTGAAGCGCGCCTGCATGCGGCGGGCCTGAAAGGTTTCGAAATTGGAGCAGGACGAAATTTCGCGATAGGTGTTCTGCGCCGGCAGCCACACCTCAAGGTCGTAGGTCTTGGCAGCGCCAAACCCCATGTCGCCGGTGCACAGCGCGATCTTGCGGTAAGGCAGTTCGAGCCGCTGCAGGATGGTTTCCGCGTGGCCGGTCAGCGCTTCGAGCGCCGCCCAGGACTGGTCGGGCGTGACGATCTGTACCAGTTCCACCTTGTCGAACTGATGCTGGCGGATCATGCCGCGTGTGTCGCGCCCGTACGAACCGGCTTCGGAGCGGAAGCACGGCGTGTGGCAGACGAACTTCAGCGGCAGGCTGGCGGCCGACTGCACCGTGTCGCGCACGATATTGGTCACCGGCACTTCGGCAGTCGGAATAAGGTAGAACTTGCTGCCGTCGCCACGCGGCACGGCGAACAGGTCTTCCTCGAATTTGGGCAACTGACCGGTCCCGAACATGCTTTCCGCGTTGACCAGATAGGGCGCGTAAAGCTCGGTGTAGCCATGTTCCAGCGTGTGCGTGTCGAGCATGAACTGGGCGAGCGCGCGGTGCATGCGGGCGATGCCGCCGCGCAGCAGCGTGAAGCGCGCGCCGCTTATCTTGGTCGCGGTTTCGAAGTCGAGACCGCCGAGCGCCGTGCCGACGTCGACATGGTCCTTCACCTCGAAATCGAAGCTGCGCGGTGTACCCCAGCGCAGCACTTCGACGTTGTCCGCCTCGGACTTGCCGACCGGCACCGATTCGTGCGGCAGATTGGGCAACGAGGCCACGAAAGCCTGCATATCGGCCAGCACTGCGGCCAGCCGCTCTTCGCCGGCCTTCAGGGCGTCGCCCAGCCCGGCCACTTCGGCCATCACCGACGACGTGTCTTCGCCCTTCGCCTTCAGCTGGCCGATCTGCTTCGACGCGGCATTGCGTCGGGCCTGCAGGTCCTGGGTATCGGTCTGGATGCGCTTGCGTTCCTCTTCCAGCGACTGGAAGCGCGCGGCGTCCAGCGTGTAACCGCGCGTGGCGAGGCGTTCCTGAACGAAAGCGAGCTGGCTGCGCAGCAGTTGGGCGTCTAGCATGAATGTGAACCTGTGGCGGTGGAGTCGGAACGCGAGCACGCTTGCCGGGCCACCACACACGGCGTGTGCAGGGCGTTCCGGCACGATCATCGCGCACACGTTGCAACACAAAATTCTAACAGCGACCACCGCCTGCAACGGTATAGTAAGGCTGCCTTTTCCTTCTCACGCAATCGTCATGCTTTCACTTCGAGACTGTCTCGATCACAGCAATCTGAGCGAACTGGAAGTCGGCGTGCTCGCCGACTACACCGGTCTGCCAACCATGCTCGCCGCCACGCTGGCCGGTGCAATGCTGCAAAGCGAAGGCGGTGCCGACCTGATGCTGCGCATCCTGCAGGATGCCGACACGCAGGCGTCAGAGCGCCTCGACCTCGATCAGCGCGCACGCACCAAGGCTGCGATCGAACGCTTCTGCACCGTGCATCGTCCCGAGTTGCACTGAGGCCACAAATGCCCGCGCGAGCGGCGCTCGCTCCCACAAAAACCGCGGCTGAACGGTGGACGCGACTGACCTGTCGAGGCAACCCGCCCTTGAGGCGACCCACCGTGGCAGCGACCGAACTGTGGGAGCGACCGCCCGGTCTCGATCCGCACGTCGCCCGGGGTCGTTACCCGAGCGAACGCTTGCGGCTCAGCGCGCCGATGAGGGCGAGCCCGGCTGCGAACAGGGCCCAGACGCCCGGTTCGGGCACCGCGGTGACGGTCAGCGATATGTTGTCGATGCCGGTGTTGAAGCTGTCCGGGCCGAATCGCAGCACGAGTCCGTTGGCGCTCGATACGCCGGGCATGAAGCTGATCGGCGTCAGGCCGGCGTCGAAGGCGCCGGAGCTCCACAACGTGTCGCCGGTGAGCAGATCGAGCACCACGGCGGATGAGCCGTCATTGCGGTTCAGGTAATCGCCGAAATCCATCGAGTTCAGCGTGACGATGTGACCGCTCCCTGGCGTGAAGGTGAATTCAGCGCTGTACAGCGAAGCATTCAAACCGCCCCACGCAACATCCACCAGACCACTGTAGCCCGCCGACCAGAAATTCAGGCTCGATGCAGACGTTTGACCGGTGCTCGCCACCAGCGATCGATGCGACACGTCGAGCACGCCGGCGATATCGCCGTAGCTCTGGCCGATGGCCACGCCGTTCGAGCAGACCTGGTTACCGTCGTTGCCGCAGATGTTGCCGGAGAAATCGAGCAGCACGCCTGTAGCGGCTGCAGCCGGTGCGGATGCCAGCAGCGCGGTCAATCCGAGCGTGGCAAACAGGGTCGGAATCCGGTGATACGTCATGAAGCGCTCCTTGTGGGCCTGAAGGTGTGTCACGCCAGCAAAAAGCAGGCCGTAGCGCGCAAGTGATTGAAATACATACGGTTTGCTCGTCATGTTGCGCGCGAGCTGTAAAGTCGGGCGACACCTGCCCTGCACGGGCTGTAGTGCACGCACTACACAACATTCACATCTGTCGTGATACCGGGTCGGTGCATGGCTGCCTAGCATGGGCACCATGAACCGGCCAGCGAACCTTCCGATGATGTCGCAACGCAAGCGCGGCTTCCGGCTGGGCGTCTATGTGTTCAAGGACGCCGAGATCGTCGACTTCACCGCGCCGCACGGGGTGTTTTCGGTGGCGCGGCGGTTCGACCCGGAACTGGACGTGTTCCTGATCGCCGATGCGATGCGGCCGGTGCAGGCGCAGGCGGGTTTCACCGTACTGCCCAACTACAGCTTCGCCGACCAGCCGGCGATGGATGCCTTCCTGATTCCCGGCGGCGCCGGCACGCGGCAGGAAACCTGGAACACGCGGCTGCACGACTACATCGACGCCCTGCCCTCGACCTGCCTGCTGACCAGCGTGTGCACCGGCTCGTGGATCTACGGCCACATGGGCCTGCTCGACGGCATTCCGGCGACCAACCGCAAGGAACCGGACCGGCTTGAAGCGTCACATCTGGGCAAGGTGCCGATCGACCGCCTGGCCGAAATCGCGCCCGCCTGCCGCATTTCGCGCGCCCGCGTGGTGGACGCCGGCCGCATCGTGACCGCCGGCGGCATCGCCTCGGGCATGGAACTGGGCTTTCACCTGCTGCGCCGCGCCGGCTACGACGAAGGCTTCAGCCGCGAAGTGGCGCGCTGCATGGAATACACCGCCGCCTACGACACCTACGCACACGACATCGAATACGCCCCCAACCCGGTTCCGTGCCACGCGAAGCCAGAGCCGCAATCAACGCATTCGCCGCAATCAACGCTTTCTCAGTCAGTACCGCAGCCCGTCCCACTTTCCCAGCCCGCCCCTCTTTCCCAGTAAGCCCCCTCCGAGGAGATCGTCCATGAGCACATTCAGAAATCCGTTCGACGCCAACGTGAAACTCAGCGGCTGCTCGTGCGGGCGTCACCACAGCCAGGCCGAACACGAACAGGCGGAACTGCTGTCGGAAGAAGCCATGCTCGACCGCGTGGTCGAAGGCGCGGTGATGCGCGCGCTGTTCCCGCACGATGAAACGCGCCGCAATTTCATCCGCGCCGTCGGCACCAGTACGGCGATGGCGGCGATCTCCACCTTCCTGCCGCTGGGCACCGTGAAGGACGCCTTCGCCTCGCCCGGCCCGCTTGAAAAGACCAGGCTCAAGGTGGGCTTCATTCCCATCACCTGCGCCACGCCCATCATCATGGCGCACCCGCTGGGCTACTACTCGAAGCAGGGTCTCGACGTGGAAGTGGTGAAGACCGCCGGCTGGGCGGTGATCCGCGACAAGTCGCTGGCGAAGGAATACGACGCCGCCCACATGCTGTCGCCGATGCCGCTGGCGATTTCGGTCGGCGCCGGCTCCAACCCCATCCCCTGGACGATGCCGGCGGTCGAGAACATCAACGGCCAGGCCATCACGCTGGCCGTGAAGCACAAGGACAAGCGCGACCCGAAGATGTGGAAGGGCTTCAAGTTCGCCGTGCCGTTCGACTACTCGATGCACAACTACCTGCTGCGCTACTACCTGGCCGAGCACGGCATCGACCCGGACACCGACGTGCAGATCCGCTCGGTGCCGCCGCCCGAAATGGTGGCCAATCTGCGCGCCGGCAACATCGACGGCTTCCTCGCGCCCGACCCGGTGAACCAGCGTGCGGTGTATGACGGCGTGGGCTTCATCCACGTGCTGACGAAAGACATCTGGGAAGGCCACCCGTGCTGCGCCTTTGCCGCCAGCAAGGAATTCGTTACCACGATGCCCAACACCTACAAGGCCCTGCTGCGCGCCGTCATCAGCGCCACCGCCACGGCCAGCAACCCGGCCAACCGCAAGCAGATCGCCGAAGCGATCGCGCCGGCCAACTACCTGAACCAGCCGGTCACCGTGGTCGAACAGGTGCTCACCGGCACCTACGCCGACGGTCTCGGCGGCATCCAGAAGGTACCGGGCCGCATCGGCTTCGAGCCCTTCCCGTGGGAATCCTTCGCCGTATGGATCCTGACGCAGATGAAGCGCTGGGGCCAGATCAAGGGCGACATCGACTACCAGAAGATCGCCAAGGAAGTGTTCCTCGCCACCGATGCCGCGGCGCTGATGAAGGAAGTGGGCCTGCCGGTGCCGACCAGCACGACCAAGAAGTTCTCGGTCATGAAGAAGGAATTCGATCCGGCCAAGCCGGAGGAATACCTGAACAGCTTCAAGATCCGGAAGGTATCTGCATGACACGCAACAAACCCTGGCTGGCACCGCTGCTGTCGGCGCTCTTTTTCGCGCTGTTCGTCGGCGTGTGGTATCTCGCGACCTCGACCACGGCGGCCCCGGTCGCCGGGCCGGCGGTTGATCCCGAGTACGCCGCGCTGCTCGGCGCGGAAGCGGCGACCGGCGGCCAGTCGGCCATGCCCGGCCCGGGCGAGGTGGCAGCCAAGATCTGGGAACACGTGACGGACCCGTTCTACGATCGCGGCACCAACGACAAGGGCCTCGGCATACAGATCGGCTATTCGATCGCCCGCGTGCTCGCCGGCTATCTGCTGGCGGCGCTGGTGGCGATACCGCTCGGCTTTTTGATCGGCATGTCGCCGCTGGTCTACAAGGCGCTCGACCCCTTCATCCAGATCCTGAAGCCCATCTCGCCGCTGGCCTGGATGCCGCTTGCGCTCTACACCATCAAGGACTCGGGCATTTCCGCCATCTTCGTCATCTTCATCTGCTCGCTGTGGCCGATGCTGGTGAATACCGCGTTCGGCGTTGCGTCCGTCCGGCGCGAATGGCTGAACGTGGCGCGCACGCTCGAAGTGAAACCGATCCGCCGCGCCTTCCTGGTGATCTTGCCGGCCGCTGCACCGACCATCCTCACCGGCATGCGCATTTCCATCGGCATCGCCTGGCTGGTCATCGTCGCGGCCGAAATGCTGGTCGGCGGCACCGGCATCGGCTACTTCGTGTGGAACGAGTGGAACAACCTCTCCATCACCAACATCATCACCGCCATCCTGCTGATCGGGCTGGTCGGCATGCTGCTCGACCACCTGCTGGCCTGGGTCGCGCGCGCCATTTCGTGGAGAGAGTGACCATGGAAAAACTCTTTGTGGAGCGCCCCCAATGACCCAGCCCTTCCTGAAGATCGAAGGCCTGAAACGGCAGTTTCCGCAGGCCGGCCAGCCGGATCCCGATCCGGTGTTCGAAGACGTGCATTTCGGCATCGAACGCGGCCAGTTCGTCTGCGTGCTCGGCCACTCCGGCTGCGGCAAGACGACCATCCTGAACATCCTCGCCGGTCTGGATGAAGCCACCGCCGGCCACGTCATCATGGACGGCCGCGAAGTGCGCGGCCCGTCACTCGACCGCGGCGTGGTGTTCCAGAGCCACGCGCTGATGCCCTGGCTCAGCGCGCTGAAGAACGTCGAATTCGCCGTGCGCAGCCGTCACCCGGAATGGACGCGCGAACAGGCGCGCGCGCACGCGGTGAAGTATCTAGAAATGGTGCATCTGGGCCACGCCATCGACAAGAAGCCGGCCGAGTTGTCCGGCGGCATGAAGCAGCGCGTCGGCATCGCCCGCGCGTTCTCGATCGAACCCAAGATGCTGCTGCTCGACGAACCGTTTGGCGCGCTCGACGCGCTCACCCGCGGCAGCATCCAGAGCGAACTGATCGGAATCGTCGAAGCCACAAAGCAGACCGTGTTCATGATCACCCACGACGTGGACGAAGCCATCCTGCTGGCCGACCGCATCGTGCTGATGACCAACGGCCCGCGCGCCAAGATCGCCGAAATCGTCGTCAACCCGATGCCCCGGCCGCGCGACCGCGAAACCCTGCATCAGCAGCCGGAGTTCTATCCGCTGCGCAACCACCTGGTCGACTTCCTCGTGAAGCGCTCGCGCGCCTTCGCGCCCGGTGCCGACTGGGACCCGAAAAACCCGCCCCTCGTGTACCCCGGCGCCCCCGCCCGCGCGGCCGCCTGACCCACCCTCAACCATCCAAAGGAGAAGCACATGAAACGCGAAGACGTCACCGACCTCATCGTCGAAGCCAAGGTTGCCAAGGGCCTGAAGTGGGCCGACATCGCCAGCGCCATCGGCCTCAGCAAGGAATGGGTCACCGCCGGCCTGCTCGGCCAGATGACCTTCACCGCCGAACAGGCCGGCATCATCGGCAAGATGCTCGACCTCCCGGCCGACGCCGTCACCCAGCTCCAAGTCGTGCCCTACAAGGGCTCGCTGCCCACCTCCGTCCCGACCGACCCGCTGATCTACCGCTTCTACGAACTGATCAACGTGTACGGCACCACCTTCAAAGCCCTCATCCACGAAGAATTCGGCGACGGCATCATGAGCGCCATCGACTTCAGCATGGACATCCAGCGCCAGGCTGATCCCAAGGGCGATCGCGTCAACGTGGTGCTCTCGGGCAAGTTCCTGCCCTACAAAACCTATTAAGTTCTCAGTAGTGCGGCGGTAACTCGTCGCGTGGATTTCGCAGCACCGGCGCGCTGCCTTCGGGCAGCTGCTGGCGCAAACCCATGACTTCGCGCAGCAGCAGATCGATCTGCTGCTGTTGGCGGTAGATCGTCTGGTTCAGCTGGTCCAGCAGGTCTTCCGCGTAACTGGCCTTGATCTCCAGTTCGGTCAGGCGGGCATCGGTGTTGGCGGGGGTGTCCATGCCGCTATTGGATCACCGTTCCGTCGAGGGGTGCCGCCTGGCGGGCCAGCCAGTCCTCGATGGGCATGGGGCGGGCCAGGTAGTAGCCCTGCATGGCATCGCAGCCGTGCTCGACCAGGAAGTCCGACTGGCTGCGCGTCTCCACTCCCTCGGCCACCAGCTTCAGGCCCAGGCTGACGGCCACCGAGAAGATCAGCTTGACGATGGCGGTGTCGGTGGGATCGGCGGGTGCACCGTCAATGAAGCTCTTGTCGATCTTCAGTTCATACAGCGGCATGCGCTTGAGGTAATTCAGGCTGGAGTAGCCGGTGCCAAAGTCATCGATGGAGAAACGGATGCCCAGCGCCACCAGCTCCTGCATGCGCGCGATGGCGCCGTCCACATCTTCGATGAGCATGCCCTCGGTCACCTCCAGGATGATCTCGCTGGCCTGCGCCTGATTCTCAGCCAGGATGGCGGCAACCCGTTGAACGAAATCGGTCTGGCGGAACTGGCGCGGGCTGACGTTGACGGAGATCGGCGTTGCTTTTCCCAGTGCCTGCAGCCGCACCGAGGTCAGGCACGCCTGCTTGAGCGCCCACTCCCCCAACTCGACGATCAGCCCCATCTCCTCCGCCAGCGGAATGAACTCCGAGGGCGGAACATGGCCGAGCGCCGGGTGGTGCCAGCGCATGAGCAGCTCGGCGCCCGTGGCCTGACCATGGCGGTCGAACTGGGGTTGCAGCACCATCCGCAGCTCATTGCGCGCCAGGGCGTGCGACAGCGCTTCCTCGGTGGCGATGCGCTTCTCCACCACCGCCTGCATGGCGGCTTCGAAGAAGGCGACCTGGTTGCGCCCGGCCTCCTTGGCGCGGTACATCGCGGTGTCGGCCTCGCGCAGCAGGTCGCTGCTGGTCTGTCCCGCCTTGTCGATCAGGGTGACGCCGATGCTGGCGCTGCAGCGATAGCTGCGGCCGTCGATCTCGATCGAGCGGCGCAGTTCGTCGCGGACCTTTTCGGCGATGCGCATGGCCAGACGGGCGCTATCGGCCACTTCGGGCGCGAGCTCGGTGATCAGGACCACGAACTCGTCGCCACCCAGGCGCGCCACCGTGTCCTCGGCGCGGAACATGGCCTGCAGGCGCTGGGCGACCTGCTGCAGCAGCTGGTCGCCCACGGCATGACCGCGTGCGTCGTTGATGTTCTTGAAGTGGTCCAGGTCGATGAAGAGCAGCGCGCCCTCGACGCCGCTGCGTGCTCGCGCAGCCACCGCCTGCTGCAGCCGGTCCAGCATGAGCCGCCGGTTGGGCAACTGGGTCAGCGGATCGTAGAAGGCCAGGTTTCTGATCTCGTCCTCGGCCGCCTTGCGTTCGGTGATGTCCACCAGGGTGCCCACGTAGTTGACCACCGTACCGTCCGGGCTGTGGACCGAGGTGATGGTCAGCCACTGGGGATGGACGGAGCCGTCCTTGCACCGCACCCGCAACTCACCGTGCCAGGACGCGTCTTTCGCAACTGAATTCCACAGTTCGCGCATGAAGGCTTCGTCGTGCTGGTTCGACGGCAGCAGCAGATCGGGTTGCGCGCCGACGGCATCGGCTGCCGCGTAGCCGGTGATCTCGGTGAAAGCCCGGTTGACCTTGAGGATGACCCGCGAGGCATCGGTCACGAAGATGCCTTCCTGCGATTCGAAGGCGGTGGCGGCGATCAGCAGCTCTTCCTGCGCCTGCTTGCTCTGGGTGATGTCGCGATGGATGCCGAACAGGCCCACTGCCCGGCCTTCGGCATCCAGGATGGGCCATTTGCTGGTGCTGACCCAACGCAGCTCGCCCTGGCCGTTACGGCGCTGCCGGGGCTGCTCCAGCAGCGGCTGGCCGGTCGCCATCACGCGCTGGTCTTCGGCGTCCACAACGCGACCCTCCTCGGCCGTGAAGATCTCGCCGGTCGACTTGCCGATCAGCTCGCGCCAGCTGTCGTGCCCCAGGCTTTTCGCCATGGACTGGCTGCAGAACAGCATGCGCGACTGTGCGTCCTTTGAAAACAGCTGGTCGGTGGTGTTGTCCAGCAGGGTGGAGAAGTCGCGGTTGAGCTTTTCCAGCGCGCGGGTGCGTTCCGCGACCCGCTCCTCCAGCGATTCGTTGAGCAGCCGCGTGCGCTTGAATTCGGCGGTGAGCGAGTCTGCCATGGCCTGCAGATTGGTCACCAGCGTGTTGGTTTCGATCATGCTGCCGCGCGGCCATGTCACTGCGCTGCCTGCCGCCAGCTTGGCCGGCAGGTCCAGGGTGATCTCGCGCAGGGATTCGATGGTGGCGGCGATGCGCCGGCTGAAGAGTTCCGCCACGAGGGCCGCCAGCAGCAGCATGGCCAGCAGGAGGCCCATCCGCTTGGCGGCGGACTGGCTGAGCATGCGCTGGATCGGCGCGATCGGCTGCTCCAGCAGAAGCCGCCATTCGGCCAGGTCCCCCACCCACGTCTCGCTCACGTAGGTGGACTGGCGCCAGCGGTCGTAAAGATGGCGGGTATTTGGCAGCTCCGGCATCCACTGGCTGACCCGCTCGTCCAGCCGGGTGAGTTCGCCCGGCCCGCGTACATAGGGCTTGCCCGCGGCCTGGTCCGGGCGGTTGCTCAGGATGACGGCGCCGTTCTTGTCGATCAGCGTGTAGAGAATTTGTTTCTCGGCCGTGTCGTTGTTGATGAGCTCGGCCAGCTGCCCCAAATTCAGCACGCCGGCCACCGCACCCTGGTAGCGCCCCTGGACCAGCACCGGCGCGAGGATGACGGTGATCGGGTTGGGTGTGGGGCCCAGACGCCCCTGCACGACCTCCGACAGCATGGGCCGCAAGGTCTGCCGCAGCACCGGGTAATAGGGGCGATCGGAAAAGTCCACACCGATGGCAGACTTGCCAGAAGCGTCGCGTGGTGGCGAATAAGCCGAGGTGCGGAAGTTCGCATCCAGCAGCCCCAGGCGCAGGAAGTTGGGGTCCGAAGCGCGCGCCTGTTCAAGCCGCCGCTGCATGAGCGCCGGCGCCTCCATGGCTGCCACCTCTGCCAGGGTGGTGACGGCGAGGGTGCGGTTATGGACCCACAGGTCGAGCTGCCCGCTCAGGCGCTGGCTTTCCTGGCCAAGGTCCATGCGCGCGCTCTCCTGGGCGTTTTTCAGCTCATGGCTGCTGTCGTAGGCCAGCAGCAGGAGCATGGGCGTGAGCACCGCCAGCACGAAGGCGTTCTGCAGCACCTCCCTGAACGTGACCAGGACCCGTCCGCTGTAGCGTGCATAGCCCGTGTAGATCAGCCGGGCCAGCAGGGCGTTGCTGATGCCGTTGACCGCCTGTTTGGCCATGGTGACCAGGGCGCTGTCCAGCGCCAGGTTCATCACCTGGTGGTAGAACAGGTAGACCAGCGGCATGCCGATCAGCAGCCAGTAGACCGATACGGCCAGCACCAGGCTGATGCGCAGGCGCTGCATCAGCACGGCGGCGAACCAGAGCTCGGCCGTCATGATGACGATGGCGTAGGGATGGCGCCAGATCCACCAGGTGACGCTGCTGATCAGCAGCGCGGCCAGCACACCGCGCGCGGTACCAAAAAACTGCAGCGCCAGGATCGAGAAGATGCTGCCGAAAAGGAATTCGACGTTCAGGAAGATCGGGTACTTGAGATAGTTCCCGGCCAACCCGGCGCCCAGCAAGGCCAGATACAGCATCCACCGGGACCCGGGCCTCGCATCAGCCGTGGCTGGAAATAATGGTTTCATACCTTGCCGAATTCGCGGCCCGCATCTGCAAGCAGACCTGTGAAGGCCCCGAGGGGCCTTGCTTGACAGAGCCTGGACGGCAGCGCGACCTTGTCTTTACAGGTCACCAAGACGAGCGCTTATTAGTGACCGATGTTGTCCCTGACTCTCGACGGCAGTCTAATGGGAATAGCAGCTCGTCGGGCCATGCCCTGACGATTTCCGGGTCAATTCATGCCTCCCAGGCCGACCCGGATGCCCCAACGCTGCGCCTCGCCCCTGCATCCATCGGTCGCGTCTGTTGTGGCCGCAAGACAAGCCACCTCAAGCGATGCATTAAGTTCCTCCCCTAAGCTGCTTGCTGGCCATGGTGTGCACGTAACAGACTGATTTCTCAGGGTTTTTCGCTGGGATTTCGTGCCGCGTTGAGGCCGCGCAGCCGCACAATAGGCCCAGATTTGCGACATCACCAGCACACCCACAGAGAGGCCGCAACACCATGTTCAGCACCTGGAAAAAATTCGCCGCACGTCCCCAGCCCGTCGAGATGGTCGAGGCGGTGCCGGTACTGAACCGCTCGACGGCCTACCGCCGTTTCCTGCGCTCGGTGTACCAGGCGCCGGCCCGCCTCAACCTGGCGGGCTATATGCGCGAGGTCCAGGTGCTCGATGTGTCCCTCAAGGGCGCGCTGGTCGACATGGGCGCGGCCTTGCCCTGCCCCCTGGGCGCGCGAGGCCGCTTGCGCCTGCTGCTCTCGCCCACCGTCTTCATCGCGATGGACGTGGCGGTGACGCGTGTGCACGGTACCCAGCTGGGCCTGCAGTGCCTGCACATCGACCTGGACAGCGTCACCCACCTGCGTCAGCTGATCGAGCGCAACTCCCAGGACCCCACCCTGCTGGCCCGCGAACTCTCGGTGCTGGTCGGCGCGGCAGCCTGAGCCGCTCAGCCGCGCAGCCGTCTTTGCGATCGCCCGGCGGACGATCCCGGTCTCAGGCGTAGGTGATCCAGCTGGCCAGCTCCGGCCGGTCCAGGTGTGGCAGCGTGTTGTAGCTCAGCAGGCTATGGCGCTTCGGGTTGTAGGTGAACTCGCTCACCGCGCTGTTGCGGATGCGCAGATTGAGCTCGATGATGGTCTCGGGCGTGGTGCCCAGCACGTGACCCACGGCGGTGGCGATCGGCCCCCCGCTGGAAACGATCAGCACGTTGCCTTCGAAGTTCTTGCGCACATGGTCCAGCGCCCCGGTCACGCCGGCCAGGAAGTCGCTGTAGCTGGGCATGCCGCGCGGGCTCACCACGCCATCCATCCACTGGCGCAGGCCGTCGCGCAGCAGGCGGAAATGGTGGCGGTACAACTCGGGGGTGTCGGGATTTTGCAGCGGCTGCGGGTGGATGGCCGCGATCACCGCCTCGCTGTCGTACTCATTCAGGCCTTTGAGCGCCTGCACATCGTTGGCATAGCCGGCTCCCTGCGCAATACCTTCCCAGGTCTGCGCATGGCGGCGCAGGGTGCCGGTGAGCACGGCTTCGAAACTGATGCCACGCTCACGCCAGTACTGTCCCAGGCGCTCACTCTGCTGGCGGCCTAGTTCACTGAGCTGGTCGTAGTCGGCAGCGCCGAAGGAGGCCTGGCCATGGCGCACGAGGTAGAGGGTTCCCATGGCGTGATTGTGGCCAGTCCGGCGCGATGCGCTTGTCACCGCGGCGACGGATGCTATGAATTCAGGAGCAAATCTCGACGATCCCTTTCGGGGTCTGCAGCCGGGCCCGCAACTGCGCCGGGCCGGTCTGCACGGCCACACCCGGCAGGTCCAGCGCGCGACAGGCTGCCGCCAGCGTGTCGGCCTGCGGGTGCTGCAGCGTCAGCGACGACAGCGTCACCCCGCTGGCCGGCATGCTTGCAGCCGGGTGCACCGCGCCCCACTGGATCAGGGTGGGCAAGGCCCCGTCAAAAAGGCGCTGGCCGTCTGCGCGCAACGTGATCTGCCATTGCAGCAGGCCTTGCGGGGTAGGGCGCGAAGCGGCGATGACCTCGCCGCGCTCGATGCCCAGCGCCTGCAGCGCGGCCACGGCGGCATGGGCGTCCGGCACGCGCGACACCCAGTGCGTCAGCTGCGGTCCATTGCGGCGCAGGCGGTCCTGCAGGCCCGGGTCGTCCATGTCGAACCAGCGGCGGCGCGCCGGTGGCGGCCCAGCAGGATCCATCGCGATGATCTCGAAGTAGGCCAGCGGGTAGGTCGGGCTGGCGATGCTGAAGAGGCGGTTGTGTGTGCCCATGAAGGCATGCTGGCCGCCGGGCCCGGGCGTCACGCCCAGCGTGGCCTCGCACCAGGCCACGCCTTCGTCCAGTGAGGAAGCGATCACCACCAGATGATCGAGCGCCGCGCTCACAACAAGACGGTTCCTGTGATGCAGGTCTGCACCTGCCCACCCACCCAGACCTGTCCCTGTGCATCACGCTCCAGCAGCACGCGCCCGGCGCGACCCAGGCAGCTGCCCTGCGCGGCCACGTAGCGCGCGGGCAGCCGGCCCTCGGCCATCAGCCACTGCGCCAGGCTCGCGTTGAGGCTGCCTGTCACCGGGTCTTCGTTGACACCCACGGGCGCAGCGAAGGCGCGCACCTCCAGGTCCGGCGCGGCCAGCTGCGGCGCATCGGCCGCGTGTTCGGCAAAGGCGCGGGTTTCTCGGCTGCTGCGGGCGATCAATTGCACCGCGCCGCTGTCCTGCATGAGCGCGGCCACGCCCACCTTCTGGCCGAGCTCGCGCAGGCGCTGGTGGTCGGGCGCCAGCGCCAGCACCGTGTCCACGCTGTCCAGCAGCAGGCCCAGCCAGGACGGGCCGTTGTCCAGCACTTGCGCGGCCAGGATGTGCTGCGGCGTGATGCCCAGGGCCTGTGTGATCTGGGTCAGCAGTTCGGGCGCGGGCGTGCTGCGCGTGAGTGGTGGTGCGGCAAAGGCCAGCTGCTGGCCGGCGCGGCGGATGCTGACCAGGCCCACGGCGCATTCCTGCACGATTAGGTCTTTGCTTGTCGGCACACCACCGGCTTCCAGCCAGGCGTGGCAGCTGCCCAGGGTGGGATGGCCGGCAAAAGGCAGCTCGCCGCCGGGCGTGAAGATGCGCACCCGGTAGTCGGCGCCGGCCTGCGTGGGCGGCAACAGGAAAGTGGTTTCGGACAGATTGGTCCAGTGCGCGAAGCGCTGCATCTCTTCATCCGTCAAGCCCTTGCCGTCCAGCACCACGGCCAGCGGGTTGCCCCGGTAGGGCGTGGCGGTGAAGACGTCGACCTGCTTATAGGGGCGTTGCAGGTGGCTCATGTCGTGTGCGCCCGGATCACGGCGGCCAGGGCAGCCACGCCGCGTTCGATCTCTTCCTCGCTGGCCGTCACAAAAGACAGGCGCAGGGTGCGCGGGTCCGGCGCGCCGGCGTAGAAGGCAGCGCCCGGCACGTAGGCCACACCGCGCGCCACGGCCTTCGGCAGCAGGGCCGTGGCATCCAAGCCCGCGGGCAGGCGGGCCCAGAGGAACATGCCGCCCACGGGCCGGTTCCAGCTCACCTCCGGGGGCATGTGCCGGCTCAGCGCCGCCAGCATGGCATCGCGCTGCGCCTTGTAGAGCGCGCGGATGCGCGGCACGTGGCGGTCCAGGAAACCGTCTTTCATCACCTCGGCCACCACACGCTGGTTGAAACCCGGGCTGTGCAGGTCGGCCGCCTGCTTGGCCTGCAGCAGCTTGGGGAACACTTCCTTGGGCGCGACCAGATAACCCAGGCGCAGGCTGGGTGCGAGCACCTTGGAGAAGGAGCCGAGATAAATGCAGCCCTGCGGGTTGCGCGCCGTCAGCGGCGCCGGGGGCGGCTGGTCGAACCAGAGTTCGCCATAGGGGTTGTCCTCCAGCAGCGGCAGGGACAGTTCGGCTGCCGTGCTGCTGAGTGCGGCGCGCCGGGCCTCGCTCATCATGCGGCCGCTGGGGTTCTGGAAGTTGGGCAGCACGTAGAGGAAACGCGCAGGTGTGCCCGCGGCCTGCGCCTGGCGCAGCGCGGCGATGTCCACGCCTTCGTCGTCGCTGGCCACGCTAAGCACTTGCGGCTCCATGGGCGCGAAGGCCTGCAGGGCGCCCAGGTAGGTGGGCGTCTCCACCAGGATGCGGCTGCCGGTGTCGATCAGCACCTTGGCCGCGAGGTCCAGGCCCTGCTGCGAGCCGGTGGTGATGAGCACCTGCGCCGGGTCCACGTTCCAGGGCAGGGATGCCGCCACCATCTCGCGCAGCGGGCCATAGCCTTCGCTGGCCGCGTACTGCAGCGCGGCGTTGGCGTCGTCGCGCAGCACGCGCGCGCAGGCCTGCTCGAACTCGGCAACCGGAAAAGTCTTGGGCGAGGGCAGGCCGCCGGCGAAGCTGATGATGCCCGGCTGCTCGGTGAGCTTGAGCAGTTCGCGCAGCACCGAAGGGTTCATCAGCGCGGCGCGCCCGGAGAGCACCCAGGGCGAGGTGGTGGGGCTGCGGTTTGTCATGGGGTGCTTCTTTCTTGGGCAGGGGCTCGGGCCGTATCGACCGGCATTTTGCGCCCGGCGAAGACCACGGCAATGACGGCCAGGCCGAAGCCTACCGTCACAGCATCGAGGGTCTCGCCCAGCAGCGGCACGGCGAAAAGCATGGAGACGAAGGGTTGGAGCAATTGCAGCTGGCTCACGCGCACCGTGCCGCCCCAGGCCAGGCCGCGGTACCACGCAAAAAACCCCAGCCACATGGAGAACACCGCCACGTAGGCAAAGCCGCCCCAGGCCGCGGCCGAGACGGGCGTGCTGGGCCAGCTCCATATCGTCAGCGGCAAGGTCAGCGGCAGGGACAGCAGCAGCGCCCAGCAGATCACCTGCTCGGCCGGCATGTGCTGCGCAAGGCGTGCGCCGTAGCCATAGCCCACGGCGGCACACAGCATGCCCAGCAGCAAAAGCGCATCGGCCGGGTGCAGCGTGAGCCCCGCGCTGCCCGAGCGCAGCACGGCATAGCCCACCACCAGCGCGGTGCCGGCCAGGGCGCAGAGCCAGAAACCCTTAGAGGGCCGCTGCCGCTGCAGCGCCGCGCCCACGGCGGCGGTGGCCAGCGGCAGCACGCCCACGATGACGCTGGCGTGCACGGCTTCCACATGCCGCATCGCGACGGAGGTGCAGATGGGAAAACCGAAGACCACACCGAGCGCCACCAGGGCCAGAGGCTTCCAGTCGGCACGGCGTGGCAGCGGGGCGCGCACCGCCAGCAGGAAGAGCCCCGAGAGCACCGCTGCCACCACAGCCCGCCCTACGGCAATGTACAGGCCATTGAGTTGCGGAGCCTCGGGCGTGCCCGTGGCCAGGCGGGTCATGGGCAGGGTCAGGGCGAAGATCAAGACACCCAGCAGCCCGAGCCAGAGGCCGCGGCGCTGGATGGATTCAGGTGCGAGGGGTCGGTCAGACATCGCACCGACTTTACCGTGCAGCGGCGCGCGCTGAAGGTTTCTCATGAACGGATCGCCTTGACGGAAGGGAGGTGCTTCTGTCGAATACAAAGTCTGCTTGAAGGCAAGCTTGGAAGCGGCGGAGCAGAGAAGGTGATGTGAAATGTGAGGCCTGACCCCAAGGGCACGCGTGAGGCTTGGCCACCGCTCTGTCTTCATGTGTAAGGTGAAAAATCATTGGCCATGAACACACCGAGATGTCAATGCCCCTTTTGGGGGAATGACCAACAGCCTACTCTCTTGATAACCTGAATTTGCATCGATCTTGATGCATTTGATTTCCAAGGGATTCCAGTGAAAAAAATATCTACTCTCGCGCTTGCTTGCTTGGCCGCTTTTGCAGCAAATGCTCAAACCGCCGCGTCATCCAACCAGCAAGGCGCTTTCGCCGAGGCTTCGGTTGGCACGACTACGTTCAAGTTCGATGCGCCCGCGGGCTTTAGCAAGAAAGACAATGACAGCAGTTTTAGCCTGGTTGGTGGTTATATGTTTAACCCGAACATCGGAGTGGAGGCTGGCTACCTGGATATGGGCAAGGCTTCGATCTCAGCAAGCGGATCGGGTTCGGGCACCTTGTACGGCAAGTCCCTGACGTATAACGGAACTCTTGGTGTCGAGGCTAAGGCAACCGGATTTTTGGTTGGCGTTAGGGGCGTACTCCCCGTATCGGAGCAATTTAGTGTCAGCGCCCGCGCAGGCCTTCTGAACTGGACCACCGACGCTACGGCCAAGGTCTCGGGCACGGGAACCTATGACGGCACGGCCTTCTCCGCGTCTGCATCAGCCAAAAAGAGCTACAGCGGCACGGACGCGTATGTCGGCATCCGTGGCAGCTACTCGTTCACCAAGCAAATCTCTGCTGGTATCGGGTACACACAATACCGCTTGGGTGGTGATGTCAGCACCGACGCGAGCAACGTCGACATCAACGTCGCATATCGCTTTTAAGCTTTCACTCCAAGGGTAGAAATTGGGCCCTTCGGGGCCCTTTTTTATAGCTGTCTTTGGTTGGATAACAGGATGACTGATCACTCATCGCCCGGAGTCGCTGGCACATCAGGGGCCAGGCGCATGAACCGGTCAAAATCGCTGCGGTTTGCCTTTGTCGCTTCGGACTTCAGATAGTCCAGTGTCATCACCGAAGCCATCTTTTCTGACACGGCAGCGGCAATGAACTGGTTCACCGAGATGTCGTCGCGCTCGGCCAGTTCGCGCACCTTCTGATGCACGGAGTTGGGAAGTCGGACAGTCAATGCGGTCATGATGATTTACTCCTCAGCAATGTCAAAAATTCTCCCGGCGTGATGGCTCTCACCTTCAGCTCCGGGGCGCGCTTGAAGTCTTTCACGTTGTGCGTCACGATGTACTGGCTGCCGGAAGCCACCGCGCACTCCAGAACCATGTCGTCATCGGGATCGCGCAAGAACGGTCGCCACAGGAAATGCACATCCTGCAGGTGCGCAATCGAAGCCAGGTAGCGCAGGAAACCAACAGCCAGTTCGGCATTGGCTCCGGGTGGCCAGTGCTCCTCCCGGGTCAGGACGGATTGCCACTCCGTGTAAAGCGCAACCGTCAGCGCAATCTCAAACTGACTGCTCGGCAGCATCGACAACAGGCGAAAGCTCGCCCCATGGCGGGAACGGGCAGCAGCCACCAAGACGGATGTATCCAGAATGACTCTCAAAGTGCGTAGGCCGGTAATAGTGGTTGCGCCAGTGATACCAAATTATATCCCTCCCCTTGGGTCACGCAAGTCGCAAAAGGCGCTGTATCCAATCGACGTGTCAGCCCTACCCGCAGTCTGCGGCAGCTCTCAGACGGCCAGCAGACAACCCCGAATTCCTGTGGTAACTCAGGCCGGCAGGGCGCCCAGCGTGCGCAGCAGGGCGCGGTTCACGTCTTCGGGGGCGTAGCCATAGCTCTCGGTGAGCAGGCGCGTGGTGCGGGTATCTGCCAGTTCGAGCGCGCGCGCCAGCTGCAGGGCCGGGTGGTAGGGGCCGCTGTGCTCCAGCAGGGCCTGCAGGATGCGCTGCGACAGGGGCAGCCGCTGGAGCGCCGTGGCCAGTGGCTCGCCCAGCAGGCGGTCGAGCTGCGAGAACAGGCCGCACAGATGGACTTCGCGGCGCAGGTCTTCCTCGTCGCCGGCGTCGAGCAGGTGCTCCAGCAGGCGGGCGCGGATGACCATGCCCAGGCGCACGGGCAGCAGGGCGGGCTCGCTGGCGGCTTGCGGCAGCTGGGCCAGCAGCCAGGCCTGCACGTGCTGCAGGCCCCAGACCTGCAGGCCGCGCTGCAGGGTGTCGATCTCCCCGCGCAGCTGAGGCGCCGTGGTGTTGACGTGCTGCAGGAAGCGGTAGGCCAGCACCGGGTCGGCGCAGAGCAGGGTCTCGATGCGGTCCAGGTCGGCGTCGTCGTCGATGGCGCGTACCACGCGGCTGATGGCCGTGCGGTCGGGCTGCCGGGCCTGGGCGGGCAGGCTGTGCAGCACATCCTCGACGGGCCAGCCGGCAAGGGCCCAGGCGGCGTGCTGGTCGAGTGCGGCGTCGGTTTGCGTCCGGTGGCCGCTGCCCAGCACGATCTGCCCCGGGAACAGGGCTGCCTGCGCGGTGTCCGTGAGGTACACGCTTGGGCGCTGGGTCGTCGGTGTGGCAGGGGCGGGCAGGCGGCCCGGCCAGAGCAGGGGCAGGCCGCGTGCCTGCGCCTGCTGCGCGCGCGGGCGCAGCACTGCGTCGGTTTGCACCTCGGGCGGCAGCACCAGCCAGGGCCCGTCGGCGCGGCCGTGCGCCAGCAGGTCGAGCAGCAGCAGGGGATGGCCCACACGCAGCAGCAGCTGGGGCGCACGCGTTGGCCAGAGTTCGGCCAGCGTGGCCAGCAGGTGGCGGGCATCGATGCCACCGGTCTCGGGCAGGGGGTCGGCGTGCAGCTCGACCGCGGCGATCTCGCGCCGGCGGTTCCAGAGCAGGCGGTAGCCGAGGGTGAGCTGGTCCAGGACGGAGTCGCTCATGCTGTGCCTTGCAGGAAGTGGGAAAGGGCGTGGGCGCGTCAGCCCAGGTAGTTGAACAGCGACAGGCGCTGGATCTGGGCGTAGGTCTGCAGGGCCGCGTCGTAGCCGGTCTGCTGGTTCTGGAACTCGGAGATGCCCTTGATCATGTCGATGTCTTCGGCGCGCGAACGATCGGCCTGCAACTGGATGGTCTTGTCCTCCTGGTTGCCGTCGATGATGTCGGCGCGCTTGAGCAGCTCGCCCGCGACGCCGCGGGCCGACTGGATGCGGTCCATGCCGCTGTCGATCTGCGCCAGCGACAGCGATGTGCTCTGCGCCAGCAGATGGCCGTTGGACTTCTTGTCGATGCCGGCGATGGCTGCGTCCATCACGGCAAAGAGGTCGCTGCGCGTGCTGGGGGCGATCGCCACGGTGTCGCCGTTGACGGGCACGCCGCGCGCGATGAAGGACAGGCCGTCGAACTGGATGTCCTGTCCGTCCACATAGGGCCGGGCCGCCGGCAGCACCGGGGTTGAGGTGGTGGTGTTGAGCACATCGTAGGTGGTCACCGGTGGCGTGGTCGCCGTCACGGTGAAGGTGATGGTGTAGTTGTCGCCCGTCAGCGCGCTGGGGTTGAGAATCTGGCCGACGTCGGTCCAGAGCTGACCGGTGTTGGCACCTCCCAGGCTGAGGTTGAAGACCCCGTTGCCGGTGGGCACGTTCATCCAGACGGCCTGGCCGTCCAGGGCCGAGGGGATGCCCACCGTGGTGCTGGCGCGCTGGCCGGGAATGCCGTTGAAGGTCACGCCGCTGGTCACGTCGGTGAAGGGGTTGCTGGCGCTGCCCAGGCCGCCGAACAGCGGGACGCCATTGCTGTCCTGTTTGTTGGCGTAGGTGAAGATCTGGTCGCGCAGGCTGCGCATTTCCTGGGCAATGCTGCTGCGGTTGACTGAGGTGAGGGCCCCGTCGCCGGCGTTGATGACCAGCTCGCGAAAGCGTTGCAGCAGGTCCAGGCCGTCGCCCAGGGTGGCCTCGGCCGCGGACATGGAGTTGCGCTGCAGGTTCAGGGCGCGCTGCTCGACATCGACGCGGGTCAGGCGCGTCATGGCGCGCTCGGCCTGCGCGGCGCCGGTGGGGTCGTCGCTGGGGCGCACGACCTTCTTGCCGGCGGACAGCTTGTCCTGCAGGTCGGCCAGGCCGGCCTGGCGGCTGGTCAGGTTGGAGCGTGCGAGGTCGTAGGTGTTGGCGGTGCCGAGTCTCATGCTTCAGTCCTTCCGGCGCTCATCTTCAGCGGCCCAGATTCTGGATCAGGGTGTCAAACAGGTTCTGCGCGACCTGCATCATCTTGCCCGCGGCCTGGTAGGCCTGCTGGTACTGGATCATGCGTGCGGCCTCTTCGTCGAGATTGACGCCGGATACCGCCGTGCGGTCCTTCTCGAGGTTGGTGGCGATGTTGGTGGATACCTTGGCGGCCGACTGGGCGCTCTGCACGCGGGTGCCGATCAGCGCAATCGCGCTGGCATAGCCGTCGGTCAGCGGGCCGCCGTCGAACAGGGCGAGGTCACGCAGATTGAGCATGGCCTCGGCGTTGCTGGCGTTGATCTGCGGGTAGAGATTGGGGCCGACGGCAAAGGTGTCGCCAGCCTGCGGCACGCCCTTGAGCGTGAGCGACCAACCGCTGTTGGCCGGCGGGAGCGGCACCGTGGTCCGGTCATCGTAGTCGATGGCCTGGCCCGGCACGTAGGTGTAGCTAACCGAGTTTGCCGGCACATCGTCGGAGCGGGTGAAGTTGCCCGCGCCGGTGAAGGTCAGCGTCACCGTGGCGGGCGTCGGTACCGTGCGCACAGCCAGGTTCTGAACCGTCAGGGTCCCGGCGTTGGCGATGCCGGCGCTGGCGCCGGCCGGGCTGGCCATGGCCAGGCCCTTGGGCGAGGCAAAGGCGGTGGTGATGCTGTTGGCGGCGGTGCTGAAGGGCTTGAGCACGAAACGGTCGCCGGCGTTGGCGGCACCGCCACCGAGCGTGATATTCAGACCATCGATGGCTACCACCTGAGTCGCTGGCAAGGCTGGAAACGTGAAGGCGGTCTGCACGCCGTCGGCCAGGCGCGTGATGGTGCCGGCCGTCGCGCCGCTGAAGTTGAGTTCGTAGTCGGAGGCGACGAAGGCGGGCGCACCGCTCGGATTCGTCTGTACGGCCAGGGCGAGCGTGGCGGTGCCCGTGTTGTCGGTGGATGGGAAGCCGCCGGGCAGGGCCGCCAGATTGAAGAGCGCCGTGCCGGCATTGCCGTTGAGATCCAGTCCCAGGGTCTGCTGCTCGTTCATCTTGGTACCGATGGCCAATGCCATGCGGCCCAGCAGGTTGCCGGCCTCCACCAGGTCATTGTTCTGGAAACGCAGCAGGCCGCTGATCTCGCCACCGCCCAGCATCGATTCGTCCAGCGTGTTCGTGGTGCCGGCAATGGTGATGGCCAGCTTGGCCTTGGAGGGGTTGTTGAAGTCGTCGTTGACGATGGACACCTTCGATACGGTGGTGCCCAGCACGAGCGGCTGGCTGCTGGCAATGAACACGCCGACCGTACCGTCGTCGGCCCGGATGTTGGTGGTCTGGACGTATTTGTTCAGATCCCGGATGAGCTGGTCGCGCTGGTCGAGCAGGTCGTTGGGGCTCTGGCCGGTGCCCAGGGCGCGTGCAATCTCCCCGTTGGCCTTGGCGATCTGGTTGGCGAGGCTGTTGATGGCGATCGCGTCGGTCTTGAGCTGCTCCAGGGTTCCGATCTTGAGCTGGTTGATCTGGGTCTCGAGATCGCGGAAGCGGGACGCCACCTCATCGGCGCGGGTCAGCACGACCGAACGCGCCGTCAGGTCGGTCGGTGCGCTGACGATGTCCGAAAACGCATTGAGCATGTCGCTGACCGAGGCGCCCAGGCCGTTGGTGCCGGTCTGGAACAGGTCCTCCAGCTGGGTCAGCTTGTCCAGACGCGTCGCGTCGCCCGATTCGATGGATTGCGCAATCGCAGCCTGTCGGGTCAGGAAGTCGCTGTAGGTGCGCGTGACGGTCAGTACTTCCACACCCTTGCCGAAATAGCCGCTGCCGGTGAACTGGCCCGGGACGTTCTGCAGCACCGCGCTCTGGCGCGAGTAGCCCGGGGTGTTGACGTTGGCAATGTTGTTGCTGACGGTCTGCAGGGAGGCCTGGTTGGCCTGCAGTGCGAGCACGCCGATGTTCAGAATACTGCTCATGGCGGCTGACCTCAGCTTTGTGCACGCTGCACTTGCAGCGTGGTGTTGATGGCGCGGCTTAGCTTGCTCGCGTAGTCGGGGTCGGTGGCGTAGCCGGCGTCCTGCAGGCCCTCGGACCAGCCCTGCACCGAGCCGGTCTGCTGGCGGGCCTGTGCATAACGCGGGCTGTTCGAGATCAGTTGGGCGAAGTCGCGAAAGGACTCGGCGTGCGAGTCGTAGGCGCGAAAGCGTGCCAGGGTCTTTTGCGG
The DNA here is from genome assembly GCF_030696805.1 of Methyloversatilis sp. GTDB lineage: Bacteria > Pseudomonadota > Gammaproteobacteria > Burkholderiales > Rhodocyclaceae > Methyloversatilis. The sequence goes on from NZ_JAUYRO010000041.1 coordinate 77,648, forward strand.
CTGACCGTCGACGTATTCCGTCGTGGTGACCTCGGCGACCTTGCCCTTCCAGCCGGCACCGGCCTTGATGCCGAAGAGGTTGTGCGAGGGGCTGCCGTCCTTCATGAGGATCTCGCGCCGGCCCCAGCCGCTTTCATGTCCGGCCTGGCCCAGCAGGTAGCTCGCGGGCAGGCCGCTGCTGCGCTGCACGTCCTGCGCGGCAGCGCCGTGCTGCTGCACGAAATCGCGTGCGGCCGCTGGTGCCGGCACCGTGGGGGCGGCAGCGGCTGGCGCCGTGCTCGCGTCGGGCTTGGCCTGGTCCTTCATGCTCATCTGCTGCATCAGCTGACGGGCGATCACTTCGGACAGTCCGCCGGGCTGGCCGGCCATCTGCACCGCGAACTGCTGGTCCAGCAGGTCGCTGCCCAGGTCGCTGCCGGGGTTGTCCAGCATGCCGCTTTTCATGCTGGCCGTGGCATCGCGCATGCTCTTGAGCAGCTCGCGCATGAAGAGCGCCTCGAACTGCTTGGCGGTTTCCTTGATGGCCTCGGGCGTGGCCTGGCCGGCCTGGAACTTCAGGCGGTTCAGGCTGGCGCCATCGGCGGCCAGCGACTGCGACATGGGGTTGAGCGTGCCGGACTGCATCTCAGATCACTTCGAGTTCGGCATTCAGGGCGCCGGCGGCCTTGATGGCCTGCAGGATGGCCAGCAGGTCCTGCGGCGTGGCGCCCAGGGCGTTGAGCGCACGCACCACGTCGACCAGCTTGGGGGCATTGGGCAGCTGGATCAGCATGCCGGGCTCCTGGCGGACTTCGATGGTGGCCTGCTCGGTGACCACGGTCTGACCGCCCGACAGCGGGCCGGGCTGGCTGATCACCGGCCTGGAGGTGATGCTGATGGAGAGATTGCCGTGGGCGATCGCACAGGGGCCCAGGGTGACCGCCTGGTTGAGCACGATGGAGCCGGTGCGCGAGTTGATCACCACCTTGGCCGCGGGCACCGAGGATTCCAGCGGCAGCTCTTCCATCTCGGCGATGAAGCTGATGCGGTCGTTCGCGTCGGTCGGGGCGCGCACGTCCACCGTGCGGCCGTCCAGGGCGCGGGCCACGCCGTCACCGAAACGAGTGTTGATGGCCGCGGCCACCCGGCGCGCGGTCTGGAAGTCACTGGCCTCCAGGCCGAGCTTGAAGCTGGTGCCTTCGAGCAGCGGGGTGGGCACGGCGCGCTCGATCTGGGCGCCAGAGGGGATGCGGCCGGCGCTCAGGTGGTTGATCTGCACGCGGCTGCCGCCGGCGGAGGCGCCGGCACCGGCCACGACCAGGCTGCCCTGGGCCAGCGCGTAGACCTGGCCGTCGGCGCCGCGCAGCGGGGTGGAAATCAGGGTGCCGCCCTTGAGTGATTTGGCGTTGCCCAGCGAGGAGACGGTCACGTCCATGCTCTGGCCGGGGCGCGCGAAGGCGGGCAGCTGCGCCGTCACCAGCACGGCGGCCACGTTCTTGAGCTGCAGTCGCGTGGCCAGCTCCGGCGAGAGGGCGATGCCCATCTGCTGCAGGTAGTTGTTCAGCGTCTGCGTGGTGTAGGGCATCTGCGTCGTCTGGTCGCCGGTGCCGTCCAGGCCGATCACCAGGCCGAAGCCGGTCAGCTGGTTGCTGCGCACGCCTTCGATGGCGGCCACTTCCTTGATGCGGCTGGCCAGCGCGGGTTGGGCGACGAGCAGGCACAGGCCCAGCAGCGCTGCGCCTTGGCGCAGGGCGGTGAACAGGGTACGGGGAAGGCCGGTGGTCATGATGAAAGGCTCAAGTTCTGGCGGGAAAAGTCGAAACAAGCGATAACTGATTCTGTAAGCGCTCAGAACGGTGAAATGTTGAAAAAGAACCGGGTTAACCAGCCTACTGTTTGCGCTTCATGTTGCGGGCCACGGCCCTTGGACTCCACGCGCACATTGGCCACGGCGCTGGAGTTGACGATGCTGCCCGGCAGGATGGCCAGCGGATCCACCGTGCCGGTGAAACGCAGCACGTCCACGTTGTGGTTCAGCCCGATCTGTTTTTCCCCGGTGACGACCAGGTGCCCGTTGGGCAGCACCTCGGCCACGGTGGTGGTGATCGAGCCCGAGAAGGTGTTGGCCGCTTCGGTGCCGCCCTTGCCCGAGAAGTCGGCCTCGCTGGCCGCGCCGATGCGGAAGTTGTTCTCGGCGACGGTGCCGGGGAACTTCATGCCCGGTACGGCGGTGATGCTGCCGTCGATGCTGCTGCTTCGGTTGGCCGTGGAGCTGGACTTCTGGCTGGCCGTGACGTTCTCGACGATGCGCACCGTCAGCGTGTCGCCCACCTGGCGCGCGCGCCGGTCCTCGAAGCTGGGGCGGTAGCTGGCGTTCTGGAACAGGCTGCCGGTGGCCGGGCGTGTGGCAGGCTGCACGGCGGCCTGCGCCACGCGCGGCGCGGCGAAGTCCACATTGGCCGGCTTGGGCATGGAGGAGCAGCCTGCGAGCCAGAGCGCGCCGACCATGAGTGCGTAGTGTTTCATCACAGTTGTCCCAGTTTCTGCAGCATCTGGTCCGAGGTCTGGATGGCCTTGGAGTTCATCTCGTAGGCGCGCTGGGTCTGGATCATGGTCACCAGCTCCTGCACCACGTTGACGTTGGAGGTTTCCAGAAAGCCCTGCATGAGCTGGCCCAGGCCGTTGGCGCCGGGCGTGCCGGTGTTGGGCTGGCCCGAGGCCGCGGTCTCGGCAAAGAGGTTCTGGCCGCGCGGCTCCAGGCCGGCGGGGTTGATGAAGCTTGCCAGGGCAATCGTGCCGATGGGCTGGGGCGCCACGTTGCCCGGGATGTTGGCCGTGACGTTGCCGTCGGCCGAGATCGAGACATTGGTGGCGTTGGCCGGCACCGTGATGCCGTTGGCCACAGGCAGGCCGTTGGAGGTGACGATCTGGCCCTGCGAGTTCACCTGGAAGGCGCCGTCGCGGGAGTAGTTGATCGTGCCGTCGGGCATGGTGATCTGGAAGAAGCCGTTGCCCTGGATGGCCACGTCCAGGTTGTTGCCCGACTGCTGCAGGCTGCCCTGGGTGAAGGAGCGGCTGGTGGCCACGGTGCGCACGCCCAGGCCCACCTGCAGGCCGGTGGGCAGCTGCGACTGCTCGGAGGTGCTGGAGCCGGCCTGGCGCAGGTTCTGGTACATCAGGTCCTCGAACACGGCGTGCGCACGCTTGAAGCCGTTGGTGGACGAGTTGGCCAGGTTGTTGGAGATCACGTCCAGCTGCATCTGCTGGGCTTCCATGCCGGTCTTGGCGATCCACAGGGAATTGAACATGGTGGCTTCCTAGGTGTGAGAGTGGGGGCGCATCAGCCCTGCAGGCTGAGCAGCTGGCCGGCGGAGCGGTCGTTGGATTCGGCGCTCTGCATCAGGCGCATCTGCACCTCGAACTGACGGGCGGTCTGGATCATGCCGACCATGGTCTCCACCGCGTTCACGTTGGAGCCTTCGAGCACGCCGGTCATCATGCGGGCGTTGGCATCGTTGGGCAGCGGGTTGCCCGAGACCGGGCGGAACAGGCCGTCGTTGCCGCGCTTGAGCGGGTCGTCGGCGGTGGGCGTGGCCAGCTTGAGTCGGCCCACCACGGTCGAAGGCTGGTTGCCGGTCTTGGCGCTGATGGTGCCGTCAAACCCCAGGCTGACCACCGAGTCCCGCGGCAGCTCGATCGGCCCGCCGCCGTCGGACAGCACGGGCAGGCCGTTGCCGGTCTGCAGCACGCCGGCGGGGGAGATTTCGAAACCGCCACTGCGCGTGTAGCCCTCGGTGCCGTCCAGGCCCTGCACGGCGAACCAGTTGTTGCCCGTGGGCATGGCGTCCAGATCGCGGCCGGTGCGCATGGCCGGGCCGGGCGCCTCGCGATGGCCGGCCGTGGCCTCCAGCGCGAACACGCGGGTGGTGGCACCGTCGCCGCGCAGGGGCACGGCGCGGTAGGTCGAGAGCTCGGCGCGAAAGCCGTTGGTCGAGACGTTGGCCAGGTTGTTCGAGAGCACCGACTGCCGGTGCGCGGCCGCGTTGGCCCCGGTCATGGCGGTGTAGATCAGGCGGTCCATGGCGAATCTCCGTCAGTGGGCGCTTAGCGCAGGTTCACCAGGGTCTGCATCACCTGGTCTTGCGTCTTGATGGTCTGGGCGTTGGCCTGGTAGGCACGCTGCGCGGTCATCATGTTGACGAGCTCGGCGGTCAGGTCCACGTTGGAGTCCTCCAGGGCGCCGGCGCGAGTGACGCCGAACTTGCCCTGGCCCGGCTGGCCCAGCAGGGGCTGGCCCGAGGTGAAGGTCTCGATCCAGTTGTTGCCGCCCACGGGGGCCAGGCCCTGCACGTTGCGGAAGTCGGCCAGGGCCACCATGCCGGCAGCCTGTGACTCCCCGTTGGAGTAGCGCGCCGTGATCACGCCCGTCTCGGAGATGGACAGGCTCACGAAAGAGCCGGAGGTATAGCCATCCTGGCTCAGGTTGGTCACGCCGAAGGCCGCAGCGAACTGGGTGATCCCGGAGACGTCCAGCGTCGCCGAGATGTCGGGGGTGGTCGGAGACGGTGTGGCGATCGTCACCGTCGGGTTGGTCGCCGGTGCGTACAGCGAGCCGGTGGAGTCGAAGCGCAACTGGAACAGCACCGTGCCGGCGGAGTCGCGCACATCCCAGTTGTCCAGCGCCGGCGCCGGGGCGGCGGCTGCCGTGGAGGCGGCGCGCGTGAAGTTCACGCCAAAGGCGATGGGGCTGCCCTGCGTGTCGAAGACGGTGAGCGCCGTGCCGTAGGTGGTGCGCGGCGGGGTATCGGTGCCGGCGTTGTAGACGCGGGTGTCGCTCGCGTCGAGGTTGAGTTCAGCGGTGATGCTGGTGGTCGCCTGCGCGGCCACGGGCGCGCCGGTGGGCAGCACCAGCGCACCCGGGGTCGTGCTGGTGGCCACGCCGGCGGTGTCGGTGGGGTAGCCCCTCAGGCTCGCACCGGTGTTGGTGATGATGGAGCCGTTGTTGTCCAGCTTGAAATTGCCTGCGCGCGAGTAGGCGATGGAGCCGTCGGCCAGCTCCAGCTGGAAGAAGCCCGCGCCGTTGATGGCGAGATCCAGCGCGTTGCCGGTGATCGTGAGATTGCCCTGGCTGAACTGCTGTGCGACCGCATCGATGGCCACGCCCAGCCCTGCCGCATTCGTGCTGGTCCCTGGACCGACGGACGATGCCACCAGCGAGGTGAACTCCGCGCGCGAGTTCTTGAAGCCGGTGGTGTTGACGTTGGCGATGTTGTTGCCCACCACGTCCAGGTTCTTGCTGGAGGCGTTGAGGCCCGAGAGGCCAGTCTGGAATCCCATGATGTTTTCCTTCGGTTAATTAGAGAACGGCGGAGATGCCCGTGTAGGGCACGCGCTTGCCGCTGTCGAGGTCCAGCGTGAGCTGGCCGTCGACCAGACCCACCGCCTGAACCCTTTCGGTGCTGTAAGGTGTCGCCGCCACGCCCTGTTGGCCATTGACGGCAGTGACGCGGTAGTTCAGGTTCGGGTAGTTGCTGTAGGCCGAGGCATCCCAGCTGAAGGAGTGGCGGCCCGGGGCCATCGCGCCCGAGTTCACCGTGCCCAGCACGTCGCCCGTGGGCGACAGGATCTCGACCTTCACCGCGCTGGCGCTGCCGCCCAGGTCGAAGGCCGACCCCACCAGGCCGCTGTTGACGTCCCGCGTGAGGCCATTGCCGGGCACCAGCACGTCGTGTCCGATCAGGTTGGCTGCCTGCAAGGTCTGCATGGCTCCGAACTGGCCGGTCAGGCCGGTGAGCGTATCGTTGACCTGCTGGATGCCGCTGACCGTGTTGATCTGCGCCATCTGGCTGGTCATCTGCGCGTTGTCCATGGGATTGAGCGGATCCTGGTTGTTGATCTGCGCGACCAGCAGCTTGAGGAAACGGTCCTGCATTTCGGTGCTCGTGGTCGCGCCAGAGCCGCCCTTGGTGGCGGACGGCGTCGTGGTGCTGTTGCTGATGGAGCTGATCATGGGGTGCTCGCTTTCACTGGCCGATCTGCAGCGTCTTGAGCAGCAGGGACTTGGCGGTGTTCATGACTTCGACGTTGTTCTGGTAGGAGCGCGACGCGGAAATCATGTTGACCATCTCCTCCACCGGGTTCACGTTGGAGTGGCTCACATAGCCCTGCGCGTCGGCCGAGGGGTGGGTCGGCTCGAACACACGGCGCCCCGGTGTCTGGTCTTCCTTGACGCTGCTGACCTTCACGCCGGCCGAGGACGGGGAGTCCATCAGCACGGTCTCGAAAGTCACCTGGCGGGCCTTGTAGGTCTGGCCGTCGGGGCCGGCCACGGCGTCGGCATTGGCCAGGTTGCTGGCCACCACGTTGAGGCGCTGCGACTGCGCGCTGATCGCGCTGCCTGAAACGCCGAAGATGGAAAACATGGACATGATGGTGTTCCTTGGCCGGTGGCGGCTTACTGGCCCTGGATCGCGCTCAAGATCGTGCGCGAACTGCCGTTAATGAAACGCAGGGTGGATTCGTAGCGCACCGCGTTGTCGACGAACTTGCCGCGCTCGCGGTCCAGGTCCACGGAGTTGTTGTCCATGGCCGGCTGGGTCTGCGCGGCGTAGCCCAGGCTGGAGCCCAGGGTGCCGCTGCCGCCGCTGAGCGGGATGTGGCGCGGATTGGCCGCCGCGGTGGCCGGCTGGGCGCTGCCGGCCAGATCCTTGCCGGCCAGGGCCTGGCTCATGGCCGATTGGAAATTGAGGTCACGGGCCACGTAGCCAGGGGTGTCGGCATTGGCGATGTTGCTGGCAATCGTGCGCTGGCGTTCGGCGCGCGCCACCAGGGCCTTCCCGTGGAAGTCCAGTGAACTGGTCAGTCGATCGAACATATGACACCTCTGCTTTTCGGTGGGGCTGCCTATAGCGGACGGCTGGCAGGACCCCGTGCGGAAATTATGGAAAGAACTTTAATTTCCGAGCCGCTGAAATAAGGGGGGAAAGCTGCGCTTTTGCCGGGTTTGCGCTTCGCCCCTGTTCCTATAGTCGGCAATGTGGGTGGAGTCCTGAGCCTTTTTTTGTAACACCCAGCGACACGGCTCAGGCAGGAGGTGCAGTTCATGACAACAGGACAGAGAACAGAAAAGAGGCGCACGGCTGGCTGGCCGGGCGCTTTGCTGCTGGCCGCCTTTATGTGCCTGCCGCTGCCGGGCCTGGCCCAGGCGGTGAGCAGCGAGGCCCAGTTGCCGGCGCTGGCGCAAGCCTGGCTGGACCAGACGCTGGCGACCCAGGCCGTGCGGGACGGCCTGCCCGTGCGCCTGGAAGCTAGCTTGGGCGCGCTCGACAGCCGCCTGAGCCTGTCGCCCTGCGCCCGCGTCGAAGCCTATCTGCCGCCGGGCAGCCGCCTGTGGGGCAGCAGCCGTATTGGTCTGCGCTGCCTGGACGGCGCCCGCCGCTGGAATGTTTCCATGCCGGTGACCGTCAAGGCCACCGGTCCGGCCTGGGTGCTGCGCCGTGACCTGGCGCCCGGCCAGCAGCTCGAAGCGGGCGACCTGATGCAGGCCGAAGTGGAGTGGACGGCCGAAGCCAGCCCGGTGCTGAGCGGCCGTGAGGCCTGGGCCGGCCAGGTGGCCAGCCGGGCCCTGGGCGCTGGCCAGACCCTGCGCCAGAACATGGTGCGCGCGGCCCAGGTCTTCCAGGCCGGCGCCCAGGTGCGGGTGCTGGTGCAGGGCGGCGGTTTCCAGATCAGCGCCCAAGGCCAGGCCCTGTCGCCCGGCGTGGTTGGCCAGCCGGCAAGGGTTAAAACCGATAGTGGGCGCGTGCTTTCAGTCACGGTTCTGGATGCCCGGACCGTGCAGGTTGAGCTCTGAGGCCGCCGATTGCAGGAAAAACGAAGAAAAACCTAAAGTCAGTCATGATGCTGCCGATACCCAACGTACGGGGCTTTTTGTCCCCTCTTGGTGGATAGCCCTATCCGCCGCAGCATTGGAGAACGCCATGAAAGTAGGTCAACCGGCAGACATGCCCAAAGTTTCGACACCGCCGGCCGCGGCGTCTGGCGCGGCTGCACCTGCGAAAAAGGAAGCCGCCGCCACGGCCGCCAGCTCCGCCAACTCGGCTGGCGTGGCGGTGACGGTCTCGACCTCGGTGCGCAGCCTGGAGCAGGCCAACCGCGGCGAGGCGGCTGACGTCAATACCGAGAAAGTCAACGCGGTGCGCCAGGCCATCGAAGACGGCACCTATGTCGTCAATGCCGAGGCCATCGCTGACAAATTGCTGTCCAACGCCCAGGAAATGCTGAACCGCACGCAGAACTGAGCACCCCACGGAGTAACCCATGCTGCCCGCCGAGATTGAAAAACCGCTTGCCCTGATCGAATTGCAGTGCGAGGCCGTGGCGGCCGCCGTGGCCAGCGGCGAGCCCCAGGCGCTGGAAAGCGCCAGCAATGCGCTGCGCCAGGCTGCGGTGGACTTTGCCGGTTTCATGGAAAGCCAGGGCGGTGCCCAGCAGGCCGGCCCCGAACTGCGCGGGCGCCTGAAGAAGCTGGCCACCCAACTCACCATCCAGCGCGAGAACCTGATCCGCCGCAGCGTGGTCGTGGAGCGCGCCCTGCACGCCATGGTGCCCGCCACCCGCAAGAACACCTATGCGGCGCCGGCCGGCCGCGCCAGCGGCTACAAGGCTTTCTCGGCCTGAGCGCACAACGCTTCCAACACAAAGGCTGCCGCGGGCAGCCTTTTTTGTTTCCGATGGAAACCTTGCGGGGTTTCACGGTTTGTTATGAGCGCGGCCCTGCGCTATATTGGCCCGAATTCTTCAAACAAAACAAGCACTTAGCTTGCAGCAAGGGAGGCGCGAAGATGAACGTCCGTCCATGTTATTCCGCACTTTTGCGGTCGATGTCACGTTAGACGGCACTACATGACCTCGCCTACCTCGTCGCGGTTTGAGAAGTACGCTGGAGCCCTCGTTGTGCTCTTGCTAGCTTCGTATGCGCTGTACTGTGGAGTGACGGCTATCGTTACTGGCGAACTCAGTGGCACGGGGACACGGAGGAACAATTGGCACCATACTGGCCTGCAGGCTCAACTCGAGGGCGTATTCCTTGTGGCTGTTGGGGCAACGATCGCGCTCCTTCCCTTCGTTGATTTCGTGAAATCGCGGCTGCTGAGGGTCGTTCTCGTGCTCGATCTAATTCTGTTTTTTGTTGCCGCCCTCTTGTACAGGTCTCTATGAGAAGTCCGTTGTTGCTCGCAGTACGGGCGGTGCCGTCTAACAGATCGATCGAGAGTGGATCGCCTACGGCTCCCACTCATCTCAAACGTTAGACAGCACCACACGCCTATTCATCGCGATGTTCGTGTTCACTGTATTCATTACAGCTTTTGTGCTTATTGCGGCCTACAACATCCGTCTGTATCTGCGCACACGCGACAATCCTGGAGCCCTCCGCACTAAGATTGAGCGGGAATTCCGGGCCTACTCGGTTGCCTCACATGATGCGAAGTTTGCGTTTGTTGGCCTAACCGCTGAAGTAGTTAAGGAGGACGAGGAGGTAAGTACGGTCAATTACGCCATCGTCGCGATCAAGTCACGCCGAATAGCTCGCAATGAGAGCGGCGAATACTTTCTGTACGTGACAGACGGAACCGCCAAACCATTTTTCAAGCACATACCTCACTCGAACGCGAAGATCCTGCTGCGCGAAAAGTACACGGAGCCTCCCGATGCTGTCTAACATTTCACTCAACTCGGACCTTTCGCGACAAACCGCGAAAGGCCAGTTAGCTGTACGTTAACCGAACCCCAATGACAAAGGGCTGCATCATGCAGCCCTTTTATCTGGCGCATGCCGTATTCAATGCTGCCGCATCTTCGCCCGTAAGCGTGCAATCGACTGGCTGTGCAGCTGGCACACGCGCGATTCGGTGATGCCCAGCACGGCGGCGATTTCCTTGAGGTTCATGTCCTGCTCGTAGTACATGCTCATGATGTACTGCTCGCGCTCGGGCAGGTGCTTGATGGCCTCGGTCAGCGCGCTGCGGATGCGCTGGTTGCGCAGCAGCTGCAGCGGGTCGGAGTCGCCGTCGACCATGTGGCGGTCGAGGAAGGTGTCATCGCCTTCGCCGCTGCCGGTCATGTCTTCCAGGTACACCAGCTGCGTGCCCTTGACCTTGTAGAGCAGGGCCTGGTATTCGGCCAGTTCCATGCCCAGCTCGGCGGCGATCTCGGATTCGCTGGCCGAGCGGCCCAGCTTGTGCTCCAGACGGGTGAGGGCGACCTCAATCTCTTTCTGGCTCTTGCGCGAGCCGCGGCTCATCCAGTCGTTCTCGCGCAGCTCGTCGATCATGGCGCCGCGGATGCGCTGGGTGGCAAAGGTTTCGAACTGCACGCCCTGGCTGGCCTCGAAACGGGTGAGCGCCTCCGACAGGCCGATGAGGCCGACCTGGATCAGGTCGTCGACCTGGATGCTGGGGGGCAGCTTGGCCATCATGTGGTGGGCCAGTCGGCGCACCAGCGGCGAGTACTGCCGGATCAGGGCGTCGCGGTCGAGCTGACCTTTGGCGGTGTACATCAGAGGCTCCTCGCGGCGCGCGGGGTGCGGCCGGCTGCCGGGGGGGGCGTCCAGCGCGGTGGCTGCAGCGCGTGTTCCAGGGTGCGCAGCGCCAGGCGCTGGACCTCCCCGGCTTGCTCGGGGCAGACGGTCAGGGCCGGCACCTCGCAGGCAAGGAAATCCCGGGCGCAGTCCTGCAGGTTCCTGCTGATGCTGTGCCCCGAGACGCGGGTAGCTAAATTGGCGTTGTCCATCACAGCCACGATGGTAGGCCTAAGTTTGCCCAGGTTCAACAACTGCTTGAGGGCGTGGTAAGCCGTCAGCAGCGCGGCGTCGCTGGTGGAGACCGGCAGCAGCGGCGACAGGCCGCTGCCCTGCAGGCAGCGCGCCAGCTCGTGCGCCGGGGCGTAGAGCAGGATCAGTTCGTAGCCGTGGAAGAGTTCGGCCAGCTGGCGCGCACGGTCGGCGCTGGCGGCGGCCGGCGGGCTGGACTGGGGCGTGCCCAGGGCGGTCAGGCCCAGCGCGGCCGGCACGATGGCCCAGTCGTCCGGGCCCTGGCCCAGGTGGCTCAGTTCATCGCTGTCGAGCAGCAATTGCTGCAGGCCGGGCTGGTCTTCGGTTTCGCGCACGTGCGCGTCCAGCACGGCCACCGGGTAACCCAGGGCCGTCCAGCTGGCGCACAGTTGCCAGAGCAGGGGCAGTTCGCTGCGGCGGTCGCCGTGGCTGGCCAGGGCGACGATGCGCGGCAGGTTCTCGGCCGCCAGGGCGCCCAGGCCGGCGGCCTGGTGGATCCCGGTGTCAAGCATGCAGACGTCCTTGTGCCATGGTGCTACCCGGCGCTGCGGGGTGGGCGAAGTACAGGCCCAGGTCGCTCATCTGCGGGTCGTGGGCGGACTTGCCGGCCGAGCGCATGGACTGGCGCACCAGCTGCGCGGCGTCGGCCCGCTCCCAGTCTTCGGGCACGCGCTGGCCAGTGCTCACGCCGCGCAGCACCAGGTGGTGGCGGATGAGGGTGTCCAGCGCGGGGCCGAGCTTGACGGCTTCGTCGGTCTTGGTCAGCACGGTCTGCTGCACGCCGCCGGCGCGGAAGGAGGCCACGGCCTCGTCCTGCGTGTCGCCGTGGCTGGCCGCGTTGAGCACCAGCAGACGTTTGATCTGCGGCAGCTCCAGCATGTCCAGCATGTCACGCTTGCGCGGGTCGCGCGGGGCCACGCCGGTGGTGTCGATCAGCACCAGCTTCTTGTTGCCCAGCAGGTTGAGCAGGTCCTGCAGCGCGGCGCGGTCGTGCGCCATGTGCGCCACCACGCCCAGCATGCGGCCGTAGGCGCGCAGCTGTTCGTGCGCGCCGATGCGGTAGCTGTCCAGGGTGATCAGGCCCACGCTGGCCGCACCGTGGGTGCGTGCGCAGGCGGCCGCCAGCTTGGCCGCGGTGGTGGTCTTGCCCACACCGGTGGCGCCCACCAGGGCGTAGACACCGCCCTCGTCGTGCAGGGCGCGTTCGCCGGCGTCGGTCTTGAGGTTGCGTTCCAGCACGTCCATCATCCAGCGCATGGCTTCGGTGGGGGCGGCATCGTCGGGCAGTTTTTCGAGCACGGCACGCGCCAGGCCGGGCGAGTAGCCGGCGCGGATCAGCTTGAGCGTGAGGTTGGCGCGGATCGGGTTCTGTTTGGCCTGGCCCAGCCAGGCCATGGTGCTGAAGCGCTCCTCGATCAGCTCCTTCATGGCATGCAGTTCGTTGACCAGGCCTTGCTGCGCGGCAGCGGCAGCGGCGGGCGCAGCGGCCGGTGCGGAGGCCCTGGGTGCAGGCAGCGGGGCCGGCGCGGCGGCGGCCTTGCGCGCCGGGGCCGCGGTTTCGCTGTCGGCCGGAATGATTTCGTAGACGGAGCGCGCCGGGGCGGCGGCGGGTGCGGCCTTGCCCTGCTGGGCCTCATGGCGGCGTTGCAGCATGCGTTCGCGCACATAGTCCTGGAAGGACAGGGTGCTCATGGCCAGCTGGGCGGCGTCATCCTCGACCGGGGTCTGGGCGTCGGCGCGTGGGGTTGCCACGGGCGTAGCGGCCGGTCTGGCGCGGGCTGGCACAGCGGCAGCCGCCGGTGTGGCGGCGGTCGTGGCGGTGGGGACGGTCTGGTCCAGCGCCGCCAGCGCGTCTTCGGTGGTGGCTACCACTTCAACGCCTTGCGGGGTCTGGCGGTTGGAGAGGATCAGCGTGCCTTCACCAAAGGCCATGCGGGCCTTGGCCAGGGCTTCGCGGGTGGTGGCAGCGTAAAAGCGTTGGATGTTCATGTCAGGGCACCTCGAAGGATCGGGCCGATGCGGATGGAATGGGTTTCAGGAATCTCGCTGTGCGCCAGCACCTGCATGCGCGGCGCGGTGCGGCGCACCAGGCGGGACATGGCATTGCGGATGGTGTCGGGCACCAGCAGGCAGGCCGGCACGCCGGTTTCTTCCTGCTTCATGGCCACGGTGGCGGCGTTGCGCGTGAGCATGTCCGCCACGCCGGGGTCCAGCGCGGGGCCGCCGGCATGGCCCAGGGCCTGCACCAGCAGGCGCTCCAGCGGCGGATCGATGGCGATGACGTTGAGTTCCTTGGCGGGGCCGTAGATCTGTTGCACGATGGCCGGCGAAAGCGCCACGCGCACGCGCTTGGCCAGTTCGGCGGGGTCGGTGGTGCTGGTGGCGTGCTCGGCGATGGTTTCGATGATGGTGCGGATGTCGCGGATGTGCACCGACTCCTCCAGCAGCAGCTGCAGGACTTTCTGGAACACGGCAATCGAGATCATCTTGGGGACCACTTCTTCGATCAGTTTCGGCGCCAGCCGGGCCACGTGTTCCACCAGTTGCTGGGTCTCGGTGCGGCTGAGCAGTTTGGCGGCGTGGACCTGCATCAAGTGTGACAAATGGGTGGCCATGACGGTCTCGGAATCAACGACCGTAAAGCCGGCCATTTGCGCCGCTTCCTTCTGGCGTTCGTCGATCCAGTGTGCGGGCAGGCCGAAGGCCGGGTCGGTGGTGGCGGTGCCGATCAGCGGGGTGGTGATGCCGCCCGGGTTGATGGCCAGGTACATGCCGGGGAAGGCCTCGCCGTCGCCGACCACCACACCGCGCAGGCTGATGCGGTAGCCGCTGGGCTTGAGCTCCAGGTTGTCGCGCACGTGCACGGGCGGGGGCAGGAAGCCCACTTCCTGCGCGAACTTGCGGCGCACGCCCTTGATGCGCGTGAGCAGGTCGCCCTGGCGGTTCTTGTCCACCAGCGTGATGAGGCGGTAGCCCAGTTCCAGGCCGAGCTGGTCCACGGGCTGCAGGTCGTCCCAGCTGGCTTCGCCATCGCTCGCAGGCGCCGCGGCGGCGGCAGCGACCTCCTCGGCAGGCTCGGGCTTGTTGGCGATCACCCAGGCAGCGTAGGCCATCAGCGCGGCGATGGAGAGGAACACGATGTTGGGCATGCCGGGGATCAGGCCCAGTACGCCCAGGATGCCGGCGGTGATGCCCAGCGCGCGCGGCGAGACGAACATCTGCGAGGCGATCTGGCGGCCCAGGTCCTGGTCCTTGCCCACGCGCGAGACCACCATGGCCGCCGAGACCGAGACCAGCAGACCGGGGATCTGCGCGACCAGCGCGTCGCCCACAGCCAGCAGGATGTAGCTGTCGGCGGCCTGGCCGGCGGAGAGGTTGTGCTGCAGCATGCCGATGGCAAAGCCGCCGATGATGTTGATGAAGAGGATCAGGATGCCGGCGATGGCGTCGCCGCGCACGAACTTGGAGGCACCGTCCATGGAGCCGAAGAAGTCGGCTTCTTCGCTGACTTCAGCGCGGCGGCGCTTGGCTTCCTTCTCGTCGATCATGCCGGCAGAGAGGTCGGCGTCCACGGCCATCTGCTTGCCGGGCATGGCGTCCAGGGCGAAGCGCGCCGACACTTCGGCAATACGCTCGGCGCCCTTGGTGACCACCATGAAGTTGATCACCACCAGGATGGCAAAGACGATCAGACCGACGGCGAAGTTGCCACCGATCAGGAAGTGGCCGAAGGCCTCGATCACCGCGCCGGCTGCGCCCGGGCCAGTGTGGCCTTCCATCAGTACCACACGGGTGGAGGCGACGTTGAGCGACAGACGCATCAGGGTGGTCAGCAGCAGCACGGCCGGGAAGGACGCGAAATCCAGCGGGCGCAGCATGTAGGCGGCCACCATCATCACCATCAGTGCCACGGCGATGTTGATGGTGAACAGGATGTCGAGCATCCAGGCCGGCAAGGGCAGCACCATCATGGCGAGGATGGCGACGACCAGCAGCGGCGCGGCGGCGCCCGAGAGCATGGCGGCGTGGCGGCCGAAACGGCCTTGCAGGGTCTGGAAGAGCAGGTTCATGCGGCGCTCGGTTTCGGTTGGGCCGGGTTCGGCGTCTTGGGCTGCAGGGGATCAAGTCCGGGGGGGACGGGCGGCTGGGGCGGCTCGCCCGGCATCGGGCCTTCGCCGCGCATCGCGGCGCGCAGGCGGTAGATGTAGGCCAGCACCTGGGCCACCGCGGTGTACAGGCTGGAGGGGATGTCCTGGTCCAGCTCGGCGTGCGCGTAAAGCGCACGCGCCAGCCCCGGCGACTGCAGCACCGGCACCTCGTGCGCCTTGGCGATGTCGCGGATCTTCATCGCCAGCAGGTCGGCACCCTTGGAGACCACGCGCGGCGCGCTCATGGTCTTCTCGTCGTATCGAATGGCCACGGCGTAGTGCGTGGGGTTCATGAGGATGAAGTCAGCCTTGGGCACGGCCTTGATGCTGCCGCGCTGGGCGATCTCGCGCGCCTTGTTGAGCCGGTGGCCCTTCATCTGCGGATTGCCCTCGGACTCCTTGTGCTCGTCGCGCATTTCCTTGAGCGACATCTTGAGCTCGGACTTGTGCAGGAAATTCTGCAGCGGCAGATCCACCATCGCCACCAGCAGGATGACCGTGAGCAGCAGGCCGGTGCCGGTGAGCAGCCAATCGAACATGCTGGCCAGCGCGCCCACGGAAGGCTGCATGATCAGGGCTGCGACCGAGGGCAGGGTGGAGTGGATGAAGGCCGCCGCCAGCGCCAGGACGAAGACCATGATGAAGGTGGTCTTGGCGACCTCGGCCAGCTTCTTCTTGGAAACCAGACCCTTGAGGCCGGCCAGGGGGCTCAGGCGCGTGAGGTCCGGCATGATGGGCTTGAGGCTGAGCACCCAGCCACCCGAGGCCAGGGTGCTGAGCACGGCGACCGTGGTCACGATGAGCGCGAAGACGACGCAGCCGAGCAGGCCGGTGAGCGCCATGACCTGCAGGCGATCGAGCATGCTGTCCGGCTGCTGGACCACCGCCGCGTCGAAGGTGAGCTGACGGCCCAGCGCCAGCTTGAGTTCGCCGTACATGTAGGGGGCCAGGAACAGCAGGGTGATGGCGCCGCCGCCGAGCACGGCGAGGTGACCGATGTCTTGTGAACGCCCGACCTGGCCGTCTTCACGCGCGCGCTGCAGCTTGCGCGGCGAGGCGGGTAAATTGCGGTCCTGACTGCTGGAATCCATGGTGGCGCGAAGCTGAAGTTCACGCCATTGTCGTCAAGGGGTGCCGCAACTAAAGGCCGAAAAGACCGGCCTTTCCACCCTTGATCTTGAGGGGGCTTTTAACGCCAGGGCACCCGCGGAACTGGCTTTGCCAGGCCGCTGGGTGCGCCCCCCTCCCGCCGAAGGCGAGAAAGGGGCTGAGGGCTGCGGCTCCAAGCCTGCCTGCGCAGGCTTGGACAGCCCGAAGAGCTACGGCCTCTGGCCGTCAGCACCGAGCGGCGTAGCCGCTCAGGGGGTTAAAAACCTAAACTGGCCAGCAGGTCGTCGACCTGGGACTGGCTGGTGACCACCTCACCGGACTTGCCGTCATCCACCACCGGGCCGGACAGCACCACGTTGTCCACCCCGATCGCGGCAACGCCGGACGAGGGTGCGCTCACGCGGGACTGCAGCTCGGGTGGGGCGGTCTGGATCAGCAGCTCGACCAGCTGGTCCTCGATGACGGTGGCCAGGTTCACCACGCGGGCGATCACCTGCCCGGTCAGGTCATGGAAGTCCTGCGCCATCATGATCTCGGTCAGGTGCTGGTCGACCTCGCCATTGGCTTTTTCCAGGTCGGTCAGGAAATTCATGATGTGGCCCTTGGCCACGGCGGCCACCGGGTCGGCCACCAGCAGGGCAATCATGTGCCGGGTCTGGGCGCCGATGTGATCGTGCTGGGTCTTGGCCTGGTCGACGCGGTTGAGCACCTTTTCGGCGGCTTCGCCGGTCAGGCGGGCGATGTAGGACAGGCGCGAGCGGGCATCAGGCAGTTCGCCGGCCGTGCCTTGCAGCTTGTCGGCCAGTCCGAGTTCCTGCAGGGCGTCGTGCAGCTGACGGGTCAGCTGGCCAATCTTGTTGTGGACGTCCGGGGCAGCGTCCGGGGAAGTGGCATCCCCGGCGTTGTGGGCAGAGGCGCTATGTTCCATGGTTCAGGCGAGCCCCGCTTTTTTGAGGATGTGGATCACCTTTTCTTCCAGGGTGGCCTTGGTGAAGGGCTTGACGATGTAGCCGGCCGCACCCTGCTGGGCGGCCAGCACGATGTCTTCCTTGCGGGCTTCGGCCGTCACCATCAGCACCGGGATGTGCTTGAGCTTTTCGTCCTTCTTGATCTCGGCCAGCAACTGGAAGCCGTTCATGTTCGGCATATTGATGTCGCTGACGACGAAGTCAAAGTTGCTGGCGCGCAGCTTCTGCAGCGCCACGACGCCGTCCTCGGCTTCGTCGGCATCGGCAAAGCCGCTTTCCTTGAGCAGGTTGCGCACGATGCGCCGCATGGTGGAGAAGTCGTCGACAACCAGGAATCGGGGGTTGGCCATGGCCTAGCCTTTCTGTTTTATTGGGGCTGCTGTATCGGCAGATTATCGCAAGTCCGGGCGATGACCACATCTTTCGGGTGCTTTGCCACGGGATTCATTGTGCCTGCCTGACGGGCGCTGGCGCAGCGCCCGGGGCAGCCGGCGCTTCGGTGGGCGGGGCCGCGGCCTCGGGCTCCGCCAGCACCGGCACCCGGCTCGTGCCCAGCAGGCGCTCCTCCGCTTCGCGGGTCAGGACCATGATGCTGATACGCCGGTTCACCGGCGACTGGGGCTGGTCCGGCTCGAGCAGCACGCTGGAGGCCAGGCCCGTCACGCGGATGAGCTTGTCCTCGGGCATGCCGGCGAGCACCAGTTCGCGGCGCGAGGCGTTGGCCCGGTCGGCCGAGAGCTCCCAGTTGCTGTAGCCCTGCAGGCCGCCGGTGAAGGCCGTCTGGTCGGTGTGGCCGTCCAGGCTGATGCGGTTCTCCACGCCGCCCAGGGCGGTGCCGATCTCGCGCAGGATCTCGCGCATATAAGGCTGAACCATGGCGCTGCCGCTGGTGAACATGGGGCGGCCCTGCTCGTCGACAATCTGGATCTGCAAGCCGTCCGGCGTGGTCTCCAGCCGGATCTGGTTGCTGTACTGGGCCAGCTTCTTGTTATTGGAGATCGCGGCGCTGATCTTGGCGCTCAGGGCGGCCAGGCGTTTGGCATCCTGCTGGGCCGCTTCGGCGCGAGCCAGCTCCTGGGCGCGCCGCTTCTTGAGCGGGTCGGCGCTCTCGCCCTTGTGCTGTTGGCCGACCTGCTGCGTCAGGTCGGCGCCGCCGCCGGGCAGCACGGTGGGGCTGGCGCCGGCACCGGTGCCGCCCGTCATGGCCACCTTGAGCGGCGAGGCGAAATAGTCGGACAGGCCCTTGAGGTCGCCCGTGGAGGTCGAGCCCAGCAGCCACATCAGCAGGAAGAAGGCCATCATGGCGGTCACGAAGTCGGCGTAGGCGATCTTCCAGGCACCGCCATGCACGGCGTGACCGGCCTTCTTGACCTTCTTGACGATGATGGGCTGGAGCTTTTTGGCGTCGGAGGCCATATCGGGCGTCTCTCAGGTCCGCGTCACTTCTTGCCGCGCACGTGGCTCTCGAGTTCGGTAAAGGTCGGGCGTTCGGTCGAGAACAGCACCTTGCGGCCGAACTCGATGGCTGTGGAGGGGTTGTAGCCCTGCATGCTGGCCAGCAGCGTGGACTTGATGCACTCCAGTTCCTTGGAGCCGTCGGCGGCCTTCTGTTCCAGCAGGCCGCCCAGCGGCTCCACCACGGCATAGGCCAGCAGAATGCCCAGGAAGGTGCCGACCAGGGCCGAGGCGATCATGCCGCCCAGCACAGCCGGCGGCTGGCCCACCGAACCCATGGTGTTGACCACGCCCAGCACGGCGGCCACGATGCCGAAGGCCGGCAGCGCGCCGGCCAGCCGGGCAATGGCGGCGATGGGGGCGTGTGTTTCCTGATGGTGGGTCTCGATTTCGTTGTCCATCAGCGACTCGATCTCGTGCGCGTTGAGGTTGCCCGAGACCATCATGCGCAGGTAGTCGGTGGTGAACTCGACCACGTGGTGGTCGTTGCCCACCACGGGGTACTTCTGGAAGATCGGTGATTCGTGCGGGTTCTCGACGTCCTTCTCGATCGCCATCAGCCCTTCCTTGCGGGCCTTCTGCAGGATGTCGTAGAGCATGGCCATCAGCTCCATGTAACGCGCTTTGGTGTACTTGGAGCTCTTGAGCGCCTGCGGGATCATGGCGATGGTGGCCTTGAGCACCTTGGGCTGGTTGTTCACCACGAAGGCGCCGAGCGCGGCGCCAAAGATGGTGGTGAGCTCGAAGGGCAAGGCCTTGAGAATCACATTGATGTTGCCGCCGTGCAGGATGTACACCCCGAAGATGCACACCATGGCGACGACATAACCAATGATAACTAGCATGTTGTTACAGGGTCAGTATGGAGTGGGCGGGTGCGGGTGCTTATGGTCTGTGCCGGACCATTCTAGGGGAAAGGTCGGGTGACGCGCTACGAAAAAAAGGGGGCCAATCGGCCCCCTTTTCACGGAAATGACGGTTTGTTCTGGCGCCTCAGTGCAGCAGGATGCCGCCCGCCGCGCTGCCTTTGCCGGCGCGTGCCGGCGGCTCGCACAGGCCGCAGACGTAATGGCGGGAGTTTTCGTAGGGTTCGGACACAAAATGCCCGCTGCACTTGGAACACTTGGTCATGGCCAGCATGCTGTTGTCCACGAACTTGACCAGGCGCCAGGCGCGTGTCACCGACAGCAGCGGCTCCATCTCCAGGGTGACCATCTGCTCGTTGTAGAGGCGGAAGGCCTTCATCACGGCCTCGATATCCTCCAGGCTGCTGGTCTTGCTCAGGTACTCGTAGATATTGAGAAAGAGCGAGGCATGGATGTTGGGCTGCCAGGTCAGGAACCAGTCGGTCGAGAAGGGCAGTTGGCCCTTGGAGGGCGACTTGCCGGCCACTTCCTTGTACAGGCGCAGCAGGCGCTCGTAGGACAGGCTGGTCTCGCTCTCCAACACCTGCAGCCGGGCGCCCAGCTTGATCAGGGCGACGGCGCGCTCGATCTCGCGCGATTCATTGAGGACGCTTTTGCCGGTGGCCATGGTGCGTGCTCCGGGTTCAGGTGGCTTCGGCGAAACGGCCGGCCATCAGGATGCTGGCATGCAGGCGGGTGGTGGCGTCGTTGTCCACCTTGCGCGCGGCCTGGTTGGCCAGCAGGCTCCACACCACCTCGTCGTCCATGCGGAAACGGCACAGCAGCATGCTGCTGGAGGCGATCTTGGAGATCTGCGCGGGGGAGAGGGCAGCCATCAGGTCGGCCGATTCCTCCGAGATCCCCAGGCGGAACTGCGCTTCGGCCTTGTCCTTGCGGATCAGGTTCTGCGCCAGCATCAGATAGGTGAGGTTGGTTTCACGGATCTCGGCGGTCATCTGTTCGTCGGTCATCTGGGTCTCCTTTACGGCGCAATTCAAAGGTTTCGCGTTGGGGTTGATTCTGAACACCGGTCGCGAAACTTGAATCAGCCGACGGCTGTCTGTGCTGAGAGGTAATGCGTACAGGCTTGTAGGGGGAAATCCTACAAACAGGGTAAAAAGGGAATGCCATGAAATAAGACGCGAACACCGGGCAATTCCTGTTTTCCGGCGGGGCGGGCTGCCTTATTCTGTGCGCCTATATATAGAGTTACAGCCACTTTCAAGCGACGCACCATGAAAGCAGTCATCCTGGCCGGCGGCCTGGGCACCCGGATTTCCGAGGAAACCCACCTCAAGCCCAAACCGATGATCGAGATCGGGGGCAAGCCCATCCTGTGGCACATCATGAAGATCTACAGCGCTCACGGCGTCAACGACTTCGTGATCTGCTGTGGTTACCGGGGTTACGTGATCAAGGAATACTTCGCCAACTATTTCCTGCACACCTCGGACATCACCTTCGACATGGGCAACAACCGCATGGAAGTGCATCGGCGCCACGCCGAACCCTGGCGCGTGACCGTGGTCGATACGGGTGAGGAGACCATGACCGGTGGACGTCTCAAGCGCGTGGCCGACTACGTGGCCGAGGATGAGGACTTCTGTTTCACCTACGGCGACGGCGTGGCCGACGTCAACATCAGCGAAGCCATCCGCTTTCACCGGGCCCATGGCAAGCTGGCCACCGTGACCGCCGTGCAGCCACCAGGTCGCTACGGCGCGCTGCAGATGCAGGGCGACAGCGTCAACGGTTTCGCCGAGAAACCGCGGGGCGATGGCGGCCTGATCAACGGCGGCTTTTTCGTGCTCTCGCCGCGCTGCATCGCCCGCATTGCCGGCGACGCCACCAGCTGGGAAGTTGAGCCCCTGAGTGGCCTGGCGGCCGATGGCGAGTTGAAGGCATACACCCATCAGGGCTTCTGGCAGCCCATGGACACCCTGCGCGAGAAGAACCTGCTCGAAACCCTCTGGGCTTCGGGGCAGGCGCCCTGGAAGGTCTGGTGATGACGCAGGTGCATGCCGGCCGGCCCGATGCCGCCTTCTGGCGCGGCAAGCGCGTGCTGCTGACTGGCCACACCGGCTTCAAGGGCGCCTGGCTGGCACTGTGGCTGCAGCGCCTGGGCGCGCAGCTCACGGGCCTGGCGCTGGCGCCGGCTACCGAACCCAATCTCTTCGAGCTCGCCGGCCTGGCCGCGGACATGGACCACCGCCTGGCCGACATCCGCGATGCAGCGGCAGTGGCGCGGGTGGTGCAGGAGACCCGGCCCGAGATCGTGCTGCACCTGGCCGCCCAGGCCCTGGTGCGAGAGAGCTACCGCGACCCGGTGGCCACCTACGCCACCAACGTCATGGGCACGGTGCACCTGCTGGACGCGCTGCGCCAGCACCCCGGCACGCGCGTGGCCGTGCTGGTGACGACCGACAAGGTCTATCGCAACCACGAGTGGCAGCACCCTTACCGCGAGAACGATGAGCTGGGCGGGCACGATCCCTACAGCGCCAGCAAGGCGGCCAGCGAAATCGCCATCAGCAGCTATCGCGATGCTTTTCTGTCGGCCCAGGGCCTGGCCCTGGCGAGCGCGCGCGCCGGCAACGTGATCGGTGGCGGTGACTGGGCGGCCGATCGTCTGCTGCCGGATGCCGTACGCGCCTGGCAGCTTGGCCAGACACTCCCGATTCGCCGGCCGCAGGCCACGCGCCCCTGGCAGCATGTGCTGGAGCCGCTGGCCGGCTACCTCTGCCTGGCGCAGGCCCTGTGGCAGGACCCGGCGCTCGCCGGCGCCTGGAACTTCGGCCCCCACGCGCACGAACGCGCCACGGTGCGGCAGGTGGTGGAACTGGCACGCGCGGCCTGGGGTGGTGGCGCGGTGCATTACGAGAACGAGCCGACCGGCCCGCACGAGGCGGGCTGGCTCGCGCTGGACACCTCGAAGGCGCAGGCGCAACTGGCGCTGCAGCCGCGCTGGCCCCTGGCGCCGACGGTGCAGCGGACCCTGGGTTGGTACCGGGCCCAAGGGGACGGTGGCGACGCCCGAGCCCTGTGCCTGGCTGACATCGAAGCCTGGGAAAGGGCCGCATGAGCAACCTGACGGTGATCGACCTGCCCCTGGATGGGCTCAAGCGTGTGCAACGCCAGCGCCTGGTGGATGAGCGCGGCGTGTTTGCGCGCCTCTTCTGTGCCGGGGAACTGGCGGACGCCGGCTGGACGGTACCGGTGGCCCAGATCAATCACAGCCTCACGCGCGCGCGTGGCACGGTGCGCGGCCTTCATTACCAGCGTGCCCCCCATGCCGAGATGAAGCTGGTGAGCTGTGTGCGCGGCGAGGTCTGGGACGTGGCCGTGGATCTGCGCACCGACTCGCCGACCTTTCTGCAGTGGCACGCGCAATTCCTGAGTGCGGCCGATGGCGCAGCGATACTGATCCCGCCGGGCTTTGCCCATGGATTCCAGACGCTGAGCGACGAGGCTGAACTCGTCTATTGCCATTCCGCCGCCTACGCGCCAGCCGCCGAGGCTGGCCTGCACGCGCGCGATGCGAGATTGGCGATCCCCTGGCCGTTGCCGGTGCAGGGTCTGTCGCCGCGCGATGCCGGCTTTGCCTGGCTGACACCGAATTTCGGGGGAGTGACTTCGTGAAGTGCCGCCACTGCGGAAATGAATTGCGCCGGCCTTTCCTGGACCTGGGCAGCGCCCCGCCGTCCAACGCCTATCTGAAGCCGCAGGACCTGCAGGCACCCGAGACCTGGTACCCGCTGCGTCTGCTGGTCTGCGAGACCTGCTGGCTGGTGCAGACCGAAGACCACGCCGGGCGCGAGCAGCTCTTCAGCGACGACTACGCTTACTTCAGCTCTTTCTCCACGTCCTGGCTGGCACACGCCCAGGCCTATGTGCTGGCCATGCGCACGCGTTACGGCCTGGCGGCTGGCAGCTGCGTGGTGGAGGTGGCGGCCAACGACGGTTACCTGCTGCAGTACGTGCAGCAGGCCGGGGTGCCCTGCTACGGTATCGAGCCCACGGCCAGTACGGCCGCAGCAGCGCGCGCCAAGGGCATCGAGATTGTCGAGCGCTTCTTCGGCGTGGCGCTGGCGCGCGAGCTCGCCGCCCAGGGCCGGCAGGCCGACCTGATGGCGGCCAACAATGTGCTGGCCCACGTGCCCGACATCAATGATTTCGTGGCCGGTTTTGCCCTGCTGCTCAAACCCCAAGGGGTGGCCACCTTCGAATTCCCGCACCTGCTGCGGATGGTGCAGGAGTGCCAGTTCGACACGGCCTACCACGAGCACTACTCCTACCTGTCACTCACCGCGGTGCAGCGCATCTTCGCGGCCAACGGCCTGCAGGTCTTTGACGTGGAGGAACTGCCCACGCACGGCGGCAGCCTGCGTGTGCATGCCCAGCGCAGCGATGGCGGACGCCAGCCCGTGGGGGCGGCCGTGCCGGACTTGCTGGCGCGCGAGCAGGCCGCGGGGATGACGGCGCCGGGCTTCTACGCCGGCTTCCAGCGCGAGGCCGAGCGCGTCAAGCGCGAACTGCTGGAATTCCTGCTGCAGGCGCAGCGCGAGGGACTGACCGTGGGCGCCTATGGCGCAGCCGCCAAGGGCAACACCCTGCTGAACTTTGCCGGCGTGCGGCCGGACCTGCTGCACTATGTGGTGGACCTGAACCCGGCCAAGCAGGGCAGGTACATGCCCGGCAGCCGCATCCCCATCGTTTCGGAAGACCATCTGCGCCAGCACCGGCCGGACCGGGTGTTGATCCTGCCGTGGAATCTGCGCGCAGAAATCACCACCCAACTGGCCTACGTCCGCGACTGGGGCGGCCGTTTCGTGACGGCCGTTCCGCGGCTGACGCTGGACTGAAATCCCGGTTTCCGGCGGGACGGCTCAGGCCGTGCGGCGCAGGAACCCGTCGGGTGCCACCGTGACCTGCAGCTTGTGCGGGATGGTGGTGTCGATCTCGAAGTTCTTGTTCCCGCTCAGGTATTCGTAGACGGCCGTCTTGGGGTTGTCGCCCGGCGACCACGGACGGTCGGGGAAGAGATCGCTCGGCATGTCCTCGACAAAGGTGTCGAACACCACGCAGTAGCAGCCCACGCTGGTCAGGGGTGCATAGGCCTGCAGTTCGGCCAGCACGTGGGCGTGGGTGTGGTTGGAGTCCAGGCAGACCATGACACGCTGGTGCTTGCGCGCAATGGCTTGCACCTGGGCAATGACTTCGGGCGAGATGCTCGAGCCCTGGATCATCTCGATTTTGTGGGCCATGGGGTGGGCTTCGATGGCCGCGCGGTTGTGCGCGCGGATGTCGATGTCCAGGCCCAGCACCTTGCGCTGGCTGGCCTTCGGGTCCAGCACGCTGCCGCCCTGCACCGCATCGCAATAGTCCAGCATGGCCAGCAGTGAGGCGCTGAGCACCAGCGAGCCGCCGTGCGCGATGCCGGTTTCGATGATCAGGTCAGGCCGTGTGCTCCAGACCAGTTCCTGCATGGCGACCATGTCCTGCGGGTACTGGATGATGGGGCGCCCCAGCCAGTCGAAGTTGTAGACGTACTTGCGTCGCATCGACGCTTCCAGCCAGGCTTGTGACTGGGCCGTGAAGGGGGCATCCTGGGGGTAGCCGGCCACCTGGGCGCGACGTTCCTGGGCGAATTGTTCGGTCGGGTTGCTGGACATGGGTCACCAAGCGGTTCAGGAAAGGGAGGCCTGCGCGGGCAGGACGGACAGGACGGGACGGGGCACAAACGCGAACTCCGTGCGGATGCGGGAGATGTCAATGGGGACAAAGCTGACGGTGGGCGCACCGGGCGCCACGTCCACGCGGCAGCCGGTCTGCCGCTGCAGTTGTCCGGTCCATTGTTCATGGCGCGTCTGCAGACCGCTGGCCACGTTGTACAGGCGCTCGCGGCCCTGCCTGGCGATGCGCGGCAGCAAGTCGGCCACGTCGTCGATATGGATGTAGTCCTTGGCCGAATCCGGCGAAGTCTGCAGCAGGATGCGGCCGCCACGCGCTTCGCGCAGCAGGCTGGGCACGAAGTTGGCCGAGTCGGCGTCCTCGCCCCCGACCACATTGGACAGGCGTGCCACACGCACGCCGGCGCGTCCGCCATGCAGGCACAGTGACTCGCCCATGAGCTTGGACAGGTTGTAGAGATCGGACGGATCCTGCGGCTGCACGCCCAGGTCTGCGTCCTCGCGGCCCAGGGCCGCGCGCGCGTAGACGCGGGTCGACGACAGGTAGAGCAGCGAGGAGAAGTCCGCGCGCTGCAGCAATTCGGCCAGCAGGGCCACATGGGCCTGCACGGTGTCAAAGGGGCGCTGGCGGAAATCCGCCGTCAGGCCGATGGCGTAGATCACCTGGCCCAGCGGTCGCTGGTACAGACCGGGGTCGCCGCGCTGCGGCGTGTCGACCATCTGGCCCTGCGCGCGCAGGTGTGCCGTCAGGTGCCGGCCGATGACGCCGCTGGCGCCCAGCACGGTCCAGTTCATTGCCGCTCCCCCACCACGCGCAGGGGCTGGCCAGCATAGACCGTGTAGGCGGCCAGTTCGCCACGCACGATGCTGCCGGCACCCACCACGCAACCGCGGCGCAGCACGGCGCCGTCGAGCAGCACGCAGTTGGCGCCGATCCAGACGTCGTCCTCGATCAGGATGCCGCCCTTGCCGGGCAGGAAACCCTGTTCGCGGATCAGGCGGTGTTTGTCCTGGTAGGCGTGGTTCACCGGGGCGAAGGTGCAGTTGGCGGCAATCGCCACATGGTGGCCGATGCGGATGCCCTGGCCCGTGTAGAGCACGCAGCCCGAGTTGATGATCACGTGCTCGCCGATGATCAGGTCTCCCGAGCCACCCGCTGGCTTGACCTTGACGAAGCTGTCGATGACAGAGTGCGCACCCACGGCAATGCGGCTGCCGCGCACCGAATCTTCGATGTCGGCCAGGGGGGAGATGCGGGCGCTGGGGTCGATCTGGAGCATGGCGGACGGAACGCTACAGGGTGGGACTATTGTGCCGCACGCCCGAGCGCTTCCTGGGCGTAGCGCAGATAGGTGACTGCAAATTCGGTGTGGCCATGCGCATGCTCGACCTCGGCCAGGCAGGCCAGGGCCACCGGGTCCTGGGGCACCGCGGCGAGCACCTGCTCGGCCAGCCGCGTCACCTCTGCCCAGGAGCCTTGACCGATGTTTCCGTGCTTGCCCGGAGCTTGCGTGCGGGCCGTCTCCAGCAGCGTTTGCAGGCGCTGCTGGGCTTCGGGCAGGGGCACGCGCTCGCCGGGAGCCAGGCCGACGCCGGGAACGAGCGGTGTACTCCATTCGGCAGGCAGGTCGGGCAGCCAGCTTTCGATCAGATGGCTCTGGGCTTCGGGATCGCCAGGGTGCTGCCCCTGGGCCAGCCACTGCAGCCACATGAGGCGCAGCCCCTCACCGAAGTGGTGGTTGAACAGATCCTCGCGCATCAGGACCGAGCGCTCGACTTCCTGGCGCAAGCCCAGGCGCAGGGCGTTGAGTTGCGTCACGTCGGCCGCGAGCCGGGCGGCGATGCGTACGTAGTCCTGAGCATTCTGAGCGAGCCATTCGCTGCGTCCCAGGTAGGTGAGGATGCCGGTGCTGAGCCTGCTTTTGAAGCTGTCGCCTTCCATGGACACGAGGGGCACGCCCATCCACAGCAAGTCGAAGGTGGTGGTTCCGCCGGTCAGTGGGAAGGGGTCAAGCGCGATGTCGATGCGGTGGTAGGTCAGGTACTGGTTGCTGACGTCCAGCGGCACCAGGTCCAGTTGCGCCACGTCCATCCCCAGCCGGGCGCAGCGCTCCCGGTAGCTGGCGGTAAAAGCCGGCTTGTCGAAATTCTTGCCCTCGATGAGCAGGCGCGATCCTGGCACGGTATGCAGCAGTTGTCCCCAGAGCGCGAGCACCTCGTCGGTCAGCTTGCCCAGGTTGTTGCAGGAGCCGAAGGTGACATGACCGCTTTGCAGCGCAGGTGTCGGACGGACCTGGTAGAGCGGCTGGTAGCGCCATAGCGGCTGGCGGCTCATAGGCCGGTAGCTGCAGAACAGGGTGGGCAGCCGGTACAGCCGTTCGCTGTACTGGTCGTCGGCATCGGGCGGATCCGTCACCTCGTCCGTGAATTTGTAGTCCATGGCCGACAGGCCCGAGGTGGCCGGATACCCCAGCCACGAAACTTGCACCGGGGCGGCCCGGTGTGCCATGGCCAGTAGGGCGTTGTGGCCGGTATGGCCCGCCAGATCGATCAGGATGTCGATGCCCTGGGCCCTGATGGCGTGGGCTTGTGCGGTGGCATTCATGCCGTCGAGCGGTACGAAATGATCGGCATGGCAGCGCACGCGTTCGGTGACCGCATCGACCTGTGGATACAGGTAGAAAGCCCACACCTCGAACTGACGCCGGTCCAGCTGCGCCAGCAGGCCCTCGACGAAATACATGACCGAATGGGTGCGGAAGTCCGGAGAAAGGAAACCGACTTTCAGACGTCGCCAGGGGCCGTGGCGCTGGGACGCGAAATCCGGCCACTGCGGCTTGAGCACGGGTTCGAACACCGCGGCATATTCGCGCGCAGCGCGCGTCAGCTGCTGGGCGTCGGCGTCCGGGTCCGCCAGCATGAACAACAGCCGATTGGCATGGTTGGCAGGCTCGAGCGGGTTGAGCGCGATGGCTTCCTCGGAGTCACGAACCGCTTCACGGATCTGGCCGAGTTCGCGCCTGTGGATGGCCCGCTGGTTCAGGGCGGCGACACGCTCGGTTGGATTCTTCGCCGAGCCGACAGCCTTTTCTGCTGCCTCCAGGCCTTTTTCGTGTTGCCGCGTGTCATACCAGCATTGCGCGAGCTTGACCCAGGCCATCGCGTGATCGCCGCGCAGGACGGAGACTCTTTCCAGGAGCGGAGAAGCTTCGTCGTTGCGAAGATTCTCCAGCAGCACATTGGCGTAGTTGATCAGCAGTTCGGCGTCGTCGGGCCACAGCGCCGCCCCCTGCTTGTAGGCGGTGAGGGCGTCTTCCGTGCGGCGCTGCTTGTGCAGGGAGAAACCGAGCATCCGGTGGGCGCGCAGGTGCCGGGCGTTCTTGCGCAGCGCCTGCCGGCAAAGCTTTTCCAGCAGTGGCCAGTCGTGCGCCAGCAGGGCGGACTGGAGCTTCGCGTCGATGGCGTCCGGCGCGGCAGAGTAGGAGCGCGCGGCCTTCACGGATTACTGACGCAGCAGGGCCAGTACTCCCTGAGGGATCTGGTTGGCCTGGGCCACCATGGCGGTGCCGGCCTGCTGCAGGATCTGGGCACGCGACAAGGCTGCGGTTTCGGCCGCGAAGTCGGCGTCCATGATGCGGCTGCGGGAGGCAGACAGGTTTTCCGAGGTGATCTGCAGGGCCGAAATCGCGGTCTCGAAGCGGGATTGCAGGGCGCCGAGCTTGGCGCGCTCGCCGCTGAGGAAGGACAGGGCCGAGTCTACCGTCTTCAGTGCGTCGTTGGCCTTGATGACGGTCGTCACGTCCAGCGCCGAGACTTTCTTGAGCGTCGAGTTGGCATCGGCCACGGTCGAAGTCGCGCTGCTGGTGTTGGCGTTCAGGCCAAAGGACTTGTCCGAATCCAGGGTCACGTAGCCGCTGGCAATGCCGCTGGCCACCGAGCCGTTGGTGGCGCCGCCGGTCAGGGTGACCGCGGAGCCGACGGAAGCCGGGCTGCCGGTCGCTACAGCGGGCGCAAACTTGGTCATGACGATGTTGCCCGCCATGGAGCCGTCGACGGCTTCAGCCACGACGATGTCGTTGCCGGTGCCGCTGGTCAGCATGATGCCGGTGCCGGCTGTGTTCAGGCTGGCGATCACCCCGGTCTTGGACGATTTCTCGTTGATGGCCGAGATCGCGTTGGACAGGCCGTCGGCCCCCGTGATGGCAGCGATCGAGAAGGAAATTGTCTCGGCCGTTGTATTGTCAGAGGTCAGGTTGATGGCATACGAACCTGCGGCAGTGAAGGTCAGTTCGGTCTCGGTGCGGGCCGAGGCGGCGACGCCGGTGTTGGCTGTCTGCAGGTTGATGGTGTCGGCGGTGGCCTTGGCTGTGCCGTTGGCTGCCAGGGTCACGGTGGCGCTGCCCAGCGCGCCGTTGACGGCCAGGGTGTCGATGGTTGCGCCATTGGTGCCCCAGGCGCCGGTGGCAGCGGTCGGGCCGTTGGCCACCACCTGGTTGTTGCCGTACTGTGTGGTGCGCAGGTTGGCCGTGGCCGCCACGATGGTCTGGCCGGAATTGGCGCCGACCTGGAACTGGGCGGTGCCGAAGGTGCCATCCAGGATCTTCTGGCCGTTGAATTCGGTGGTCTGGGCAATCCGGTCGAGTTCAGCGACCAGCTGGCCGACTTCCTGGTTCAGGGCCTGGCGGTCCGAGGCGCTGTTGGAGGCGTTGGCCGACTGCACGGCCAGTTCACGCACGCGCTGCAGGATACTGCCCGCCGAGCCCAGCGCACCTTCAGCCACCTGGGCCAGGGAGATCCCGTCGTTGGCGTTACGCGCCGCCTGGTTCAGGCCGCGGATCTGGCTGGTGAAGCGCTCCGAAATCGCCAGACCGGCGGCATCGTCCTTGGCGCTGTTGATGCGCAGACCCGAGGACAGGCGCTGGATCGCTGTACTGAGCGAGCCCTGGCTGACACTCTGATTGCGCTGAGCGGTGAGCGAATTGATATTGGTATTGATAACGGCAGCCATTGAAACACTCCTTCAGTTCAGGGTTGTGGCCCCAAAAGTGGCCGGTTCGCGCCATGAAAGATGGGACATGGCAAAACGATGGATTGATTGTGGGCGGCGCGTTTCGGGCTGGTGCCCCGATAAAAAGGGGGAAAACGGGCCAGCTTTTGCATTTAGTCCTCAAGTTCAGCCGAAAAGCGCCGAAATGGAGGTGTACCCAGCTGTTGCCGGAGTTTGTTTCCTTTCCCAAGAGAACGAATGGGGGGATAAGGTGGCGTAATTCGGTGAATCAGCCCTTAAGTTTTGTTCTAGCCGGGCCGAAAACAGATTCAACGGTCCTTCCGGGGCCCGCCATTCACCGCGACAGTGATGTCGCACTGGTGAATCAAGTCGCCAGCATCGTCTGGCGTCCTGGCTGGCGGTAACGCCATCTGTTTGTCACAGGAGATTTGCAATGGCATCCATCATCAACACCAACATCAACTCGCTGACCGCGCAGCGTAACCAGGGCCTGAGCCAGGCATCGCTGAGTTCTGCGATCCAGCGCCTGTCCTCGGGTCTGCGCATCAACAGCGCACGTGACGACGCCGCCGGTCTGGCGATTTCGGAGCGTTTCACCAGCCAGATCCGCGGCCTGAACCAGGCCGTGCGTAACGCCAACGACGGCGTGTCGCTGGCGCAGACGGCTGAAGGCGCGCTCAAGGCCTCCAGCGACATCCTGCAGCGCGTGCGTGAACTGGCCGTGCAGTCGGCCAACGCCTCCAACAGCGCCTCGGACCGTCAGGCCCTGAACCAGGAAGTGACCCAGCTGGTCGCCGAACTGGACCGCATCTCGCAGACCACCGAATTCAACGGCCAGAAGCTGTTGGACGGCACCTTCGGCACCGCCCAGTTCCAGGTCGGCGCCAATGCGGGTCAGACCATCGTGGCGACGACGGCCAACCTGCGCACCACCCAGTACGGCAACAACCGGGTGACGACCACCGGCCCGGGCATTCAGGCTGCCGCGGCCATGCCATTCGCCAACAACGGCGTGCTGGCGGGAGACACGGTCGCGATCAATGGCAGCGTGGGGAGCGCCAATATCACCTACGCCATCAATGCCCAGGCGAAAGAGATTGCCGACGCGATCAATCAAGTCGCCGATAGCACGGGTGTCCGGGCGACCGCACGAACCGAAATGGGAATGACCTTTGCGGCGCCGGGCTCCTACACCCTGGAGCTCACTTCAAGCAATACCACCCTGGAAACGGTGAGCTTTTCCCTGTCTGGAACCCAGGGGGCGGATGGGTTGGCAGCAGCCCTTGCCGCCATCAATGATCGCACCAGCAAAACGGGCATCACGGCCACGCTGGATGCTGCCGGGTCTGGCCTCATGCTGAGCAACACGACCGGCAACAACATCATGATCGGCGAAGCCGTCACCAATGCCGGCAACGTGACGATGCAGAAGTACGCGCGTGACAGCAGCCAGGCACTGGTCGCGGTCGGTGGAAGTGTGACCATGCTCACGCCCAATGCGGGCAACTTCAACTACGTCACGAGTGGCTACCTGGCGCTGGACTCCGACAAGTCTTTTGGGGTGGATGCCAATGGCGGAACTGCCATGGTGGATGCGAGCTCCACCCTGCGCAAAGTTTCGGATCTGGATGTGCTGTCCGTTCTGAAGGCGTCGGATGCCTTGCAGACGGTGGACTCGGCGCTGTCCTTCATCAGCGGTGAGCGCGCCAAGCTGGGCGCCTTGCAGTCGCGCTTCGACACGGCTATCTCCAACCTGCAGGTGACGTCCGAGAACCTGTCGGCCTCGCGCAGCCGGATTCTGGACGCCGACTTCGCACAGGAAACCGCCTCGCTGTCGCGTGCCCAGATCCTGCAGCAGGCTGCGACCGCGATGGTGGCCCAGGCCAACCAGCTGCCCCAGGGCGTGCTGGCTCTGCTGCGGTAAGCCCCAGGGTCGCTGAATGACAGCCTGGCGCGGGTGACCGCGCCAGGCTGTTTTTTTATTCAGCCGCCGCTGCGTGAACGGACTCAAGTTCAACGGGAATCCGCCGATAACCGAGAGAGGTGGAAATATGGTCTTTTCTCGCCCCAAATCAAAGTGACAGATTCGGGGACGAGGCAGATAATTCTGCAAGGAATGCCGGCACCGTGCCGGCCAGGAGTTCGTCATGGCCACGATGTCATCGCCGGGTATCGGCAGCAATCTGGATGTCAAGAGCATCGTCTCGCAGCTGGTGGCGCTGGAGAAGAAGCCGCTGGAGAAGCTGCAACTGGCAGCGGCCACCGTGCAGACCAAGATCTCGGTGTTCGGCCAGGTCAAGTCACTGGTGTCTTCGCTGAACGATGCCGTCAGCAAGCTCAGCAGCGTGACGGGCTGGAATGCGGTCAGCGCCAGCACCTCCGACAGTGCCTATGTCGGCGTCAGCGCCATCGGGGGCACACAGCCCACATCCTTCAACGTGGAAGTGCAGAGTCTGGCCAAGGTGCAGACGAGCTATACCGCGCCCCTTCTGCCAGTGGGCGGGGCGATCGGGGCCGGCACCCTGAGGCTTGAGATTGGCAAATGGACCGGAGCCCCCACCCCGAACTTGTTTACGGCCGGCAGCGGCACGCCTGTGGACATTACCATTAGCGCCTCCGATACGGTGTCCGACGTGGCCAGTAAGATCAACGGCGCCAATGCCGGCGTCACCGCCACGGTGCTGAACGATGCTTCGGGTGAGCGCTTGCTGTTGCGCGGCAAGAATACCGGTGAGGATGCGGGCTTCCAGCTCAGCGTCACCAGCGATGCCGACACGGACCCGGCTGACGCGCTCGGTCTCTCGCGCCTGGTGAATGGACGTACGATCGACCAGTTTTCGGCGAATGCGGCGGCCACCATCAACGGGATCCCGGTGACCTCGACCACCAACACCTTTGCGGACAAGGTGTCCGGCGTCACCTTCACCGCCGTGAAGCAAACGACCGCTCCCGTGACGATCACCATCGCCAAGGACACCTCGGCGGTCCAGAAGAACATCGAGGCCTTCGTCAAGGCCTACAACGAGATCAACGGGGTGCTCAATGAGGCCACCAAGTACGATCCCGCCACCAAGACCGGCGGCCTGCTGCAGGGCGACGCCACGGCGCTGTCCCTGCAGAGCGCCTTGCGCGCTGCAGGCCAGTCCTTGAGCACCGGCTCCAGCGTTTACGGCCGCCTGAGCGATGTGGGCATCAGCGTGCAGCGCGGCGGCAACCTGGAGATCAACAGCAGCAAGCTGTCTGCGGCGATGGAGAAGATGGATGAGCTCAAGACGCTGTTCAGCAACGCGACGGCAGGCAACGCCGAGGGAATCGCCGTCCGTTTCAAGGGCCTCACCAAGACGCTGCTGGCCAGCGACGGCTTCTTCCAGAGCAAGGATGCAACGCTCAAACGTTCCCTGGACAGCAACGCCAAAGACCAGGTCCGGGTGAACGAGAAGGCCAGCCGAGTGGAGGCCGCCCTGAATCGGCGCTACAGTGCGCTGGATGTGCAGCTCACCAGCCTGAATTCGCTGAATTCCTACCTGACGCAGCAAATAACCCAGTGGAACAAGACCACTTCCTGAGTTAGAGCGCCTTCATTTCCCCAGCGGATCAGCCGATAAATAGACAGTACCCCAAGCTGCACCAGAGGACCCAAAAGCATGTTTCGCACCGCAAGCCCCCGCCCGGCCGATGCCTACCGGCGCATCAACGTCGAGACCAGCATGCACACGATCGATCAGTACCAGATCGTCAGCCTGCTGTTTGACGGCATGCTGCAGTCGCTGGCGGCGGCACGTGGCGCGCTGGCCCGTGGTGACGTGCCTGGCAAGTGCGAGGCCATCGCGCGCGCCCTGCGCATCCTGGAGGAAGGGTTGAGCACCGGGCTGGACCGCGTCGATGGCGGTGAGCTGGCCGAGAACCTTGCGGCTCTGTACGACTACTGCACGCGCCGCCTGATCCTGGCCAATGCCCAGAACGACGATGCCATCCTGCAGGAGATCCAGCGTCTGATCGAAACGGTGGCCCAGGGGTGGAAGGGCATGAAGCAAGGCGCCACGGCCGAGCCGGCGGCTGCTGTGAGTGCGGGAGCCTGAGCCATGCCACAGATGCTGATCGACTACTACAAGGCCATCGAGGACAGCAGCGCCAAGATGCTGGAGGCGGCCCGGGTCAAGGACCTGGAGTCCGTGATGCGTTACGAAGGCGTGTGCGCTGTGCTGATCGAACAGCTGCGCTACCGCTCTCGCGAGGAGGAGTTGCGCCCCGAGGAGCGCAGCGAGAAAGCGCGCATCATGCAGCGCATCCTGCGCAATGACGCCGAGATCCGCAACCTGACCGAACCCTGGCTCACCCATCTGGAAGAAGTCATGGACGGCAGCGGCAAGCGCGTGCTGCATTGACAGAGGCAGGGGCGGTATAGCCGTAGCGAGCGAGCCGAGTGCAAGGCGGCCGGAGCACAGCCACCGGAACGTACTTCCTGTACGTGAGGATGGCGCGCACCGCCCAACGCCGCAATCGGCTTGCGCAGTAGGCTACACCTGCATGTTCATGATGTCTGAATAGGCCTGGACCATGCGGTTACGCACGTGCAGCGTGGCCTGAAAGCCGATCTGGGCCTTCTGGATGGCCACCATGGTCTCTTCCAGACTGACCTTGGGGTTTTCCATCTGCACCTGTTTCTGCAAGGTGCTGGCAAAGTTCTGGGCCTCGCTGACCGACTGCAGGGCGGCCTTGAATTCGCCAGGGAAACCCTGGCCGGCGACGCTTGGCTTGGCGGCCATGCCCGGCCGAACCGTGACCGGCATCGTGGTGGGTGTGAGTCGCAGATCCATAAGTCAGCCCCGTGGGTAGGTGTGGGAACTGATGCTAGCGGTCACTGTGCGAATCTTTAGCCTGAAAAGGCAGGGAAACCCGGCTCTTTTCCCCCTATAGTTTTGGGACGCAGCCCGAATAATCCGTTGCACAGGCGCCGAGAACCGCGCCCCGATGTACCGGAACACACCATGGCTGAAGCTGCTGCAATTCCCTTGAACCCGACGCTGGGCCAGCGTATTTCCACGCTCAACCAGGGGCAGATCATGCGTCTGGCTGTGGGCGTGGCCCTGTTCGTGGTGATTGCCATCGCCGGCCTCATGATGGGGCGCCAGGCCGAATGGCGCGTGCTGTATGCCAATCTGTCGGACAAGGATGGCGGCGCCATCATTGCCCAGCTCTCGCAGCTGAATATCCCCTACAAGCACGCCGAAGGTGGCCACGCCATTCTGGTGCCGGCCGACAAGGTGCATGACACCCGTCTGCGCCTCGCGTCCCAGGGCCTGCCCAAGGGCTCGGTGGCCGGCTTCGAGCTGATGGAGGCCAACCGCTTCGGCGTCACCCAGTTCCAGGAGCGCGTCAGTTTCCAGCGTGGGCTCGAAGGCGAGCTCACCCGCTCCATTCAGGCCTTGTCCTCCGTGCAGAGCGCGCGTGTGCACCTGGCCATCCCGAATCAGAACGGCTTCTTCCGCGAGCAGCAGAAGCCAACGGCCTCGGTGCTGCTCAGCCTGAATGCAGGGCGTTCGCTGGACCGCAGCCAGATTGCCGGCATCGTGCACCTGGTGGCCTCCAGCGTGCCCGAGATGAAGCCCGAGGCGGTCAGCGTGCTGGATGACACAGGCAAGCTGCTGTCCCAGTCGACCAGTGGCCCCGACGGCGTGGCAGGTGGCGCAGACGCGCAGCAGTTGCAGTACGTGCAGCAGCTGGAGACGCTCTACCGCCAGCGCATCCTGGACATCCTGGAGCCCGTGGTGGGCCGCCAGAACGTCAAGGCGCAGGTCACCGCCGATGTCGATTTCTCGCAGACCGAGCAGACTTCCGAGACGCACAAGCCCAACCAGACGCCCGAGTCGGGCAGCATCCGCAGCCAGCAGCTTCTGGAGAGCAGCAATCCCGGCCCGGCCGGTCCCGGCGGTGTGCCAGGCGCCGCGACGAACCAGCCACCCGGCCCCAATGCCGCACCCATCAACGCACCGGCGCAGGCGCTGGCGCCCGGCGCGCCCGGGGCCGCTGCAGCGGCAACGCCGCCGAGCACACGACGTGAATCCATCATCAACTACGAGGTGGACAAGACGGTGCGTGTGGTGCGTGCTGGCAGCGGTGTGGTCAAGCGCCTCAGTGCTGCCGTGGTGGTGAACCACAAGAGCGAGATCGACGCCAAGGGCAAGACCATCACCACACCGCTGACCGATCAGCAGATCGATCGGATGACGGCGCTGGTGCGTGAGACAATCGGTTTCAGCCAGGAAAGAGGTGACTCCGTGAACCTCATGAATGCCCCGTTTGCCCAGGAAAAGATCACCTTGCCCGAGGTGCCCCTGTGGAAGCAGCCTGAAGTGCAGGAGCTGGCGCGCAGCTTTGCGTGGCCTGTGGGCATGCTGCTGCTCGCCGTTTTGGTGCTGTTTGGCATCATCCGTCCGGCACTCAAATCCCTTGGCTCCCCGCCTCAGCGCCGCCCGCAGCTGGACGCCATGCTGTCCGAGGAGCCGGAGCGTCCGCTGCTCGCCGGCCCCGCAGCGGAGACGGCACCAGCAGGCCCCACTCCGAGCGAGAGGGCCTTGGACGATGCGCGCAAGCTGACGCGCGACAACCCGGCTGCCGTGGCGGGCATCGTCAAGGGCTGGGTCAATGGCGAAGGTCAGGGCAACGCCCTGACGATGGGATAAGACCATGGCGACGCCGGAAGACGGACTCCAGGACGCAGCGGTCCTCCTCATGTCCCTGGGGGAGGAGGAGGCGGCGGAGGTCTTCAAGCATCTGTCACCCAAGGAAGTGCAGAAGCTGGGCGAGGCCATTGCCAAGACCAAGTCCATCACGCGCGAACGCGTCGACGAC
Organism: Methyloversatilis sp.; assembly: GCF_030696805.1. Classification (GTDB taxonomy): domain Bacteria; phylum Pseudomonadota; class Gammaproteobacteria; order Burkholderiales; family Rhodocyclaceae; genus Methyloversatilis. The sequence continues at coordinate 114,594 of NZ_JAUYRO010000041.1, forward strand.
GTGGTGACCAAGTTCACCAACATCGCCGCGGCGCAGAGCCTGCTGGTATCCGATTCGGGCGACTACGTGCGCTCCGTGCTCAAGCGCGCCCTGGGCGACGACAAGGCCGCGCTGCTGATCGACCGCATCCTGCAGGGCGGCGACGTCTCGGGCATCGAGAGCCTGAAGTGGATGGATCCGATGTCGGTGGCCGAGCTGCTGCGCAACGAACACCCGCAGATCGTGGCAGCCATCCTGGTGCACCTGGATTACGACCAGTCCGCCGACATCCTCAAGTACCTGACCGAGCGCCAGCGCAACGAAGTCATGCTGCGTATCGCCACCATGGAAGGCATCCAGCCCACTGCGCTCAAGGACCTCAACGAGGTGCTGTTCAAGGTGCTGGCTGGCGGCGACAAGATCCGCAAGGCGTCGCTGGGCGGCATCAAGACCGCGGCCGAAATGATCAATCTGATGGGCACGGTGATCGAGGGCACGGTCATCGAGTCGATCCGCGGCCACGACCCCGAGCTGGCGCAGAAGATCATGGACAAGATGTTCGTGTTCGACGACGTCATGAAGCTCGACGACAAGGCCATCCAGATGCTTCTGAAGGAAGTGGCGTCCGAGTCGCTCATCGTCGCGCTCAAGGGCGCTCAGCCCGAGCTCAAGGAGAAGTTCCTCTCCAACATGTCGTCGCGTGCGGCCGAAACGCTGCGCGAGGACCTGGAGTCGCGCGGCCCGATGCGCCTGTCCGAAGTCGAGGCGCAGCAGAAGGAAATCCTCAAGATCGTGCGTCGCCTGGCCGACGAAGGCCAGATCGTCATCGGCGGCGGCGCCGATGACGCCATGGTCTGAGGCCTCCAAACCAAGACTGATCCATGCGAACCACCACCCGTTTCATTCCCGGCGACGAAATCAACGCCGTCTCCCGCTGGAGCTTTGCCGACGTCGATGCCGCGGCCATGCTCATGGCGGAGCAGGGCCGCGAGCGTGAGCTCAATGAGCAGATCGCCACCGTGCGCCAGCAATTCCACGCCGAAGGGTATGCCGACGGTTTCCAGCAGGGCCGCGCGCAGACCCTGCTGGAAGCGCAGAAGCAGGTCAGCGACTACATCCAGCAGCAGGGCCAGCAGGCCGCGCAGCAGCTCGGCAGCCTGATTGAATCGGCCAAGACCCAGCTCGAAGGCGCCGAGCAGTTGGCGGGCCAGGCCGTGCTGGAGCTGGCGTGCGAAATGGCGCGCCAGGTGCTGCGTCACGAAATATCCAGCAACCCCAATGTGCTGTTGCCGGTGATCCGCGAGGCCCTGGGCCTGCTGTTTTCCGACAGCAAGGCGGTGCAGATCCGGCTCAATCCGCTGGACCTGGACGTATTGCAGGACGTCCTGCGCGAGGAGTATCCCAACCTGCCGCTCACGCTGCAGCCCGATGCCGCCATCACACGCGGCGGCTGCCTGGTCGAATCGGCCGGTACCGTCATCGACGGCCGGCTGGAAAAGCGCTGGGCGCGCGCCATCGGCCGACTTGGGCAGAACCTGCCCTGGGAGGAGGCCTCCGGTGACGATGCCTGAGCCCGGCGCACGCTGGCAACAGTTTCTGGACAGCGCCCGCCAGCAGGCCGGCGTGCCGCAAAGCACGCTGGAAGCGGGGGGCACGCTCACGCGCTTGGCAGGCCTGGTGCTCGAAGCCGTGGGCATCCGCGCGCCGGTGGGATCGCAATGTCTGATCAGCCAGCCGGGGCAGGCGCCGGTGCTGGCCGAGGTCGTGGGTTTTTCCGGTGACCGGGCCTTCCTGATGCCGGCCGGTGATGTGCAGGGCCTCTCCAGTGGCGCCAGCGTCGTGCCCACCGCGCCTTATGTGGTCGTGCCGCGCCTGGGGGATAGCCCCGCGGCCCGCGCGGCCCACTACGTGCAGGGCCAGTTGCGCCTGCCGCTGGGGCCGGGCCTGCTGGGGCGCGTGGTCGATGCGCACGGCGAGCCGCTGGACCGCCGCGGGCCGGTCGTGAACGTCACGTCGCGCCCGCTGGACCGCAGCCCCATCAATGCCATGGACCGCGCACCGATACGCGAGTCGCTGGACACCGGCGTGCGTGCCATCAATGCCCTGCTGTCGGTGGGGCGGGGCCAGCGCCTGGGTCTGTTCGCCGGTGCCGGCGTGGGCAAAAGCGTGCTGCTGGGCATGATGGCGCGCTACACCCAGGCCGACGTCATCGTGGTCGGCCTGATCGGCGAGCGGGGCCGGGAGGTCAAGGAATTCATCGAGGACATCCTGGGCGAGGAGGGCCGTGCGCGCTCCGTCGTGGTGGCGGCACCGGCCGACTCCCCGCCGCTGCTGCGCATGCAGGCGGCGTCTTACGCCACCGGCGTGGCCGAATACTTCCGCGACCAGGGGCAGCACGTGCTGCTGCTGATGGACTCGCTCACGCGTTACGCCATGGCGCAGCGCGAGATTGCGCTGGCCGTGGGCGAGCCGCCGGCGACCAAGGGCTACCCGCCGTCCTGCTTTGCCCGCTTGCCGCAACTGGTCGAACGCAGCGGCAATGGCCTCAACGGCGTGGGCTCCATCACGGCCTTTTACACCGTGCTGAGCGAGGGCGACGACCAGCAGGACCCGATTGCCGACGCGGCCCGTGCCATCCTGGACGGCCACATCGTGCTCACGCGCGCGCTGGCCGAGGCCGGCCACTACCCGGCCATCGACATCGCGCAGTCGGCCTCGCGGGTGATGCACAACGTGGTGAGCCGCGAACATTTCGAGCTGGCGCGGCAGTTCCGCGCCATCGCCTCGCGCTACGAGCGCGGGCGTGACCTGGTGCAGATCGGCGCCTATGTCAATGGTTCCGATCCGGCGCTGGACGAGGCGATCCGCCTGAACGGCCCCATGAGCGATTTTCTGCGCCAGGACATGTATGCCGGTGCCGGCTTCGATGAAAGCGTGAAGGCCATGGCGGCCACCATCCAGCGCGAGGAGGCCTTCCCGTGAATGCCCGCCTTGAACCGCAGCGGAGGCCCGCATGTCTGCCCTGAAGAGCCTGGCCCTGGCCATCGAGGTCGCCACGCGTGCGCGTGACCAGGCCGACCAGGCCCTGATGCAGGCGCGTCGTGCGATGCAACAGGCCCAGGGCCAGCTGGACCAGCTGGAGAGTTATGCCGCCGATACCGAGTCGCGCTGGGCGACGGCATCCGCCGTCAGTCTCAGCGCTGAACTGATGCAGCACCACCACCAATTCCAGCAACGCCTGCGCCAGGCCGTTGGCATGCAGCAGGGCGTGATGAGCGATCTGGAGCGCCACGTCGAGGTGGCTCGGCTGCGCCGTGTGCAGGAAGAGGTGCGCCTCGCGTCCTTCCGGCAGCTGCTGAAGAAAAAGCAGGCCGCGCTGACCCAGCAGGAGGCCCGGCGGGAACAGAAACAGATGGATGAACAGGCGGTCCTCAAATACGCCCGTGCGGCCGGTGGAGCCGGCAGCTTGTTGACTGGAGAACACTCATGAGCATAGAAAACGGTGTGAGCACGAGTGCCCCCAAGGCTGCGGCCAAGGCGGCCTCGTCGGGTGGCAACGGGTCGGGTGCTGGCAAGACCCAGGCGACCGTGCCCGGGGACTTTGCCTCCCTGCTGTCGAACCTTGGGGCCGAGGCCTTGCCGCCCCAGGACGCGCTCGCAGGCGGTGAGGAAGACGTACTGCCGACCGGATCCGAGACGGCCGAGGTCGTTTCATGGCCGGCCGATGGAAGCCCGCCCGTGATAGGCCTGGCCCAGCTTGCGGTGCCGGTGGTTCCCGCCGCTGACGCGTCGGGCGTACCGCTTGCGTCGCGCATCGCCGCCCGCCCGGCGGAGTTGCGTGCCGGCGATGCCGAAGGTCGGCAGGATCTGGCACTGACGCAGTCCCCGGCGGTCGATACGCAGCTGTCTGACAAAGCCCAGGACATGCAGCCCCTGCTGAGGCAGGCGGTCATGGCCCAGCGCATGGCGCAGCAGCGGGGCCAGGCCGCCGAACTCGCGGCCCAGGTGGTCAAGGAACAACGCGGCGAGGACATGGCCGCCCGGCTCGGCTGGCATATCGCCGAGCCCCCGGTGGTCGGGCTGGCGCAGGGCTTGCTGGCGGCAGTTGCTGGCGAGGCGGGTCCGCGGCCTCTGGACCGGCGCGGCGACAAGCCCGGCTTGCAAACGAGCGAGATCGGTGCCTGGAGCGGTCCGTCGCAAGCCGAAGGTGCCCGCATGGATGTGCCCGCCGTGGCCCCGGATGGTGGCTTGACCACTGAAATGCGCGTGGCCGAGCAGGTCAGCTACTGGATCGGCCGCGGTGCGCAGAATGCCGAACTGGAAGTCGAGGGGCTGGGTGAGGGCCCGGTCAAGGTCAGTATCGAGTTGCAGGGCCAGGAGGCGCGCGTCGAATTCCGCGCCGACCAGGCGCAGACGCGCCAGGTCCTGCAGGATTCCATGCCACACCTGCGCGAACTGTTGGAGCGCGAGGGGCTGGTGCTGTCCGGCCTGTCGGTGGGAAGTTCGGGTTCGGAGCGCGGTGCCGGTCAGGCTGGCCAGGGCCGGCAGGGCGGCCGCCAGGGTCAGACCGGCGTGCCCGAGTTGCCCGCGCTGGCGCTGGCGGCAGCAACCCATCGCGCTGCGCCGCTGTCAGGCCGTTCAGTGGATCTTTTTGTGTGAGCGCCGCAAGGCCCGCGCCAGCGGTCCGGATTGGCATGGTTTTTTACCCTTAATCGGGGTATCGTCGGCAAGGATGTCGAGAATAATTTGACCAAGGGTGCGAGTCTTTGTGCTCGCCCGTCGCGCGGCATATCGCCGCATTGAAGCAAGCAATGTCGTAGAGGACTAGATCGTGGCCACCAAATCCCCCGATGCCGAAGCCGCACCGCCGCCCAAGAGCAAGAAGCTGCTGTTGATGGTGGTGATCGGCGTCGTGGTGCTGGCCCTCGCAGCCGGCGGCTATCTCTTTCTGGCCAAGAAGAACGCCGCGGCTCTGGACGAGGAGGAAGAGGAAGAGGTCGCCGCTGTCGTGGCGGCACCCACTGGCCCGCCGACCTACCTGCCGCTGGACAATATGGTGGTCAACCTGGCCGATCCGGGGGGCGAGCGTGTTGCGCAGATCGGCATCACGCTGGAGTTGACCGCGGCCGTGGAGACGGACAAGGTCAAGGCCTACTTGCCCACCATCCGCAGCGATGTGCTCTTGCTGGTGTCTCAGCGCACGGCGGACGAGTTGCTGAGCCGCGAAGGCAAGGAGAAGCTGGCCGAGGACATCCTCGCAGCATCTTCCCGGCATTTTGGCAAGCCCGTGCCGGGGGCGAAGAAGGACAAGAAGGCGGCCGCCAAGACTGGCGGTAACCCCGTTAGGGGTGTGCTTTTCTCCAGTTTTATCGTGCAATGAGCACGAAAGGATGCCAGCGCCATGAGTGAATCGTTTCTTTCCCAGGAAGAAGTCGATGCCCTGCTGGAAGGGGTCACCGGCGAGAGCCAGAAGTCGGTCGAGGAGGTTGTCGAGGCCGGGGAGATCCGCGCCTACAACATGTCCAGCCAGGAGCGGATTGTTCGTGGGCGCATGCCGACGATGGAAATCGTCAATGAGCGCTTTGCCCGCAATCTGCGCATCGGCCTGTTCAACTTCATCCGCCGCAGCCCCGAGATTTCCGTTGGCCCGGTGCAGGTGCAGCGCTACAGCGCCTTCCTGCGCGAACTGGCCGTCCCCACCAATTTCAACATCGTGGCCATCCGCCCGCTGCGTGGCAGCGGCCTGATCGTCTGCGAGCCGGCCCTGGTGTTCGGGGTGATCGATACGCTGTATGGCGGCATCGGCAAGTTCCAGACCCGCATCGAAGGACGTGATTTCTCGGCCACCGAGCAGCGCGTGATCAACCGACTGGTCGATGTGATTTCCGAGGAATACAAGAAGGCCTGGCGCGGCATCTACCCGATCGAGCTGGATTTCCAGCGCAGCGAGATGCAGCCGCAGTTTGCCAACATCGCCACGCCCAGCGAGATCGTGATCTCGACCTCCTTCCAGCTGGAGATCGCCGAGATCACCGGCTCCATCCACTTCTGCATGCCGTACGCGACGATGGAGCCCATCCGCGACGTGCTGTATTCATCCACCCAGGGCGACTCGATCGAGGTCGATCGTCGCTGGGTTACTGTGCTGACACGCGAAATCCAGGCCGCCGAGGTCACCCTGGTGGCCGAATTGGCCCGGGCCGATGCGACGGTGGAGGAGCTGCTGGCCATGAAGCCGGGCGATTTCATCGAGCTCGGGCGCCAATCCCGCATCGAGGCCTCGGTCGACGGTGTGCCGGTGTTCGAGTGCCAGTACGGCACGCACAACGCCAAATACGCCATCCGCATCGACAAGTGCCTGCGCGGCAATGACACCAACTGGTTAGGGGAACGCTATGGCGGTTGACAATCCGGATCAGAAGCCCGAAGACGACGGCATGGCCGACTGGGCCGAGGCGCTGCAGGAGCAGAAGACCAGCGACAAGGGGCCCGAGGCCGAGCCCGGCAGCGTGTTGAGCGGAGGAGCCGCACGCCCCTTTTCTGCCAGCGATGCGCCGGCGAGCGACATCAATATGGTGCTGGACATTCCGGTCCAGCTCTCGGTCGAGTTGGGTCGTACCAAGGTGCCGATCAAGCACATCCTGCAGCTGGGTCAGGGGTCCGTGGTCGAGCTCGATGCCATGGCCGGCGAACCCATGGATGTGCTGGTCAATGGCTACCTGATCGCCCAGGGCGAGGTGGTGGTGGTCAACGACAAGTTCGGCATCCGCCTCACCGACGTTGTCACCCCGTCCGAACGCCTGCGCCGTATCAGCAGGGGGTAAACTGGAGGCATGACGCAAACCGTTGTTTCTGTCGTCCTCTTCCTCGTCATCCTGGCCCTGCTACCACCCGCGGTTCGGTGGTTCCAGCAGCGCGCCCCGGGGGGCGCATCCACCGCGGCCGCTTCCCGCATCGTCTCCGTGCTGGCCGTCGGTCCGCAGCAAAGGGTGATGACCGTCGAGGTCGGCCCCGAAGGTGCGCGCACCTGGCTGGTGCTGGGGGTGACGTCGCAGAGCATCAGTTGCCTGCACAGCATGCCGGCGGGACCGGCATCGGCGCGTGGTTCTGTTTTTTCGCCAGTCACGAAAACTCCGTCTGACGGCGGGGATCCGGCCTGATGCGCCTGCCAACGCCCGGCCCCACCCTGCGCACGCTATCGGGGCTGGCTGTCTCGCTGTTGCTGCTGGCCGTGCCGGCCCTGGCCCAGGAAAACGCGCCACTGGCTGCCGCCCAGATCAACACCACCCAACTGCCGCTGATCGTGGGCAGCGATGCGTCGGGCACGAGTTACTCGGTGCCGATCCAGACCCTGCTGTTCTTCACGGCCTTGTCCTTCCTGCCGGCCATTCTGCTGATGATGACCGGCTTCACCCGCATCGTCATCGTGCTGTCGCTGCTGCGACAGGCGCTGGGCACGCAGTCGTCCCCCCCCAACCAGGTCATCATCGGCCTGTCCCTCTTCCTGACCTTCTTCGTCATGGGGCCCACCTACGACCGCATCTACGCCGACGCCTATCTGCCGTATACGCAGAATGTCATCAGCTTTGATCAGGCCTTGCAGCGCGGTGAGGCGCCAATACGCCAGTTCATGACCAAGCAGACGCGGCAGTCCGACTATGCGTTGTTTGCCAAGCTCGCGAAGCTTGATCCGGCGGTCAGGATCGACACCGCCCCCATGCGCGTGCTGATTCCTGCTTTTGTCACCAGCGAGCTCAAGACGGCCTTCCAGATCGGCTTCCTGATCTTCATACCTTTCCTGGTGATCGACATCGTGGTGGCCAGCGTGCTGATGTCGCTGGGCATGATGATGCTGTCGCCCGTGCTCGTGGCCCTGCCCTTCAAGCTCATGCTCTTCGTGCTGGCGGATGGCTGGAACCTGCTGATCGGCTCGCTGGCGGCGAGCTTCGTGCCATGAGGGATCGGACATGAACGCACAAATGGTCTTGACCATCGGACAGGAAGCGTTGCTGACGCTGCTGATGGTGTCGGCGCCGCTACTGGGCGTGGTGCTGCTGGTGGGGCTGCTGGTTAGTCTGTTCCAGGCCATCACCCAGATCCACGAGGCCACGCTGTCCTTCGTGCCGAAGCTGGTGGCTGCCATGGCCGTGTTCGCCTGGGCCGGACCCTGGATGCTCAACATCCTGGTCGAGTACATCCGTCGCACGATCGAGGCGATTCCCGGCATCGTCCTCTGAACCCGGTCGGGCGCAGACATGATCACCTTCTCGGAAGCCCAGCTGATGGCCTGGCTGTCGCCACTGCTGTGGCCTTTCCTGCGGGTGCTGGGTGTCTTCACATCGGCTCCCATCTTCTCCTCGCGTGCTTTTCCCGTGCGCGCCCGCATCGGGCTGGCCCTGCTGGTGACGCTGGCCTGTCAGGCGACGCTGCCGCCCATGCCGGTGATCGACCTCAACAGCCCGGCGGCGCTGGGGGTGGTGATCCAGCAGTTGGGCATCGGCTTGTCCATCGGCTTTGTCGTGCGTCTCGTGTTTGCGGCGTTCGAACTGGCTGGCGAGGTGGTGGGCTTCCAGATGGGCCTGAACTTTGCCGCCTTTTTCGACCCTTCGCTCAACGGTCAGGTCAGCGCCGTGGCGCGCTTTTTCGGCTACATGGCCTCGCTGCTTTTCGTGGTGCTCAACGGTCACCTGATGGTGCTGATGGCGGTGACGCGCAGTTTCGAGGTCTTCCCCGTGACGCAGAATTTCATGGAGGCCCTGCGGCTGATGCAGCTCTACACCCTGGGGGGCGAGCTGTTTGCCAGCGCCCTGTGGATCGCCCTGCCGATGCTGGCCCTGCTGCTGTTCACCAATCTGGCGCTGGGCATCATCTCGCGCGTGGCGCCACAGATGAATGTCTATGCGGTCGGCTTCCCCATCACGCTCAGCGTCGGCCTGGTGGGCATGGCGGCCACTTTGCCCATGCTGGACCGGCCCTTTCAGGCTCTGCTGGAGCGAGCCATCGAGATCTTCACCGTTGGGCGATAGCCGCCAGGTCTCTTACACCAGTCCGTTGCGAATGGCGTAGACCGTCAACTCCGCGTTGTTCGAGAGCTTGAGTTTTTCAAGGACACGTGAGCGGTAGACGCTGACCGTCTTGGGGCTGAGCATCAGTTCCTCGGCGATGTCGGACAGGCGCTTGCCCGAGGCGATCTTGAGCAGGGTCTGCAATTCGCGCTCCGAAAGCGCATCGTGCAGCGCCTCGCTGGTGGGCGTGGCCAGGTTGTCCACCAGCATCTGGGCCACGTCGGACGTGACGTACTTGCGGCCCTGGGCAATGGTGCGCACGGCCGTGATCAGTTCAGCGGGGTTGCCGGCCTTGTTCAGATAACCTTGGGCGCCGGCACGCAGGCAGCGGATGGCGTACTGGTCTTCCGGAAACATGGAAACGACCAGGACTTTCGTGGGCGTATCCGCCTCACGCAGCGAAGCCAGCACTTCCAACCCTCCGCGGCCGGGCAGGTTCAGGTCCAGTACCAGGATGTCGCACGGCGTGGAACGCAACAACTCGCGCACTTCCGAATAACTGCCGGCCTCGCCAATGACTTTGATGTCGACGGCCTCGGACAGGGTGTCGCGGATACCGCGCCGCACGACGGCGTGGTCGTCACAAAGTATCACTCGAATCATCGAACCTAACCTTTTGCCTCGATTGTGAGGGGAATCGACAGCGTGATGGATGTGCCCTCGCCTGGGCGACTGCTCACATCCAGCCAGCCGCCTGCGGTGCGCGCCCGCTCCTGCAGGCCCTTGAGGCCGAATGCCGTGGCCTTGTCGCGCTCTGGCGGCTGGATACCCTGTCCATTGTCGGTGATCTCCAGGGTCAGCACACGCTCTGCATCCGACAGTTCGACCCGGACTTCGCGGCAACGGGCATGCTTGGAGATGTTGGTCAGCGCCTCCTGCGCCGTGCGGTAGGCGGTCAGCTGCATGTTTTTGGGCAAGGCGGGCTCACGCAGGGTGATGCGCACCAGCGTCCGGACACCGGTGCGGCGCTCGAATTCTGCAGCCAGCCAGTCGATGGCGGCTTCCAGGCCTTGGTCCAGGATGGCGGGACGCAGATTCATCATGATGCGCTGGCTGGCGCCGACCGCATGCTGCAGCATGCCGGTGGCGGCCTGCACATGGCCCTGCGTTTCGGCGTCGGCATGGTGACGGCCGATCCATGAGAGGTCGAACTGAATGGCCGCCAGCGAACCGCCGATGTCGTCATGGATCTCGCGCGCAATGGCCGCACGCTCCTGTTCAATGGAGGTCTGCAGGTGCTCGGCAAAGCGCGCCATGCGCTGCTCAGAGGCGGCCAGCTCCTCGACCGCGCGCTCGCGCTCGCGCTTGGCCTGCTGGACGTCGATGGCGCGCTGGATCACGTGGGCCAACTTGCCCAGATCGTCCTTGAGCAGGTAGTCGCTCATGCCGAGCTTGATGGCGTCTACGGCGGCCGCCTCGCCGATGGCGCCGGACAAGAGAATGAAGGGGGGAGGCTGGGGGATGGCCTGCAGGGCTTCCCAGGCGTCCAGGGCTGTGAAGCCGGGCAGTCGATAGTCGGCCAGCACCACGTCGAAGTCGCTAACCTGCACCTGGCGCACAAAGGCATCCAGGCTTTCGACGCGCTCGAGTTCGCAGGGCATGCCGGCACGGCGTAGCGCCTGTCGGACGATGTCGTGATCGAGCTGTGAATCCTCCAGGTGCAGGATGCGCAGGGGGGCGGGGAGGGAGTCTGACTGCATGCGATGGAGGATAGAGTGAAAAAGTCCTGAAGGTGTGCAGTGAGGTGGCCTGAACGCCCAGAAATGTTGACGAATTACCTCCCATTTCTGTGGAATCCTGCTACTCTATCTCCAGGAAAATTCTAATACCGGACCTGTTAGCGCGGTAAATCATCTAGCATCCGGATGTCCGAACAGAATGACCATGCAAGCCCCCAACGCCCAGTCTACCGAACAGCCCGCCGTGCAATTGCCGGTCATGCTGGTGGCCGAGGTGCAGGATTCGCTCCTGGTCGTGGTGCACGACCTGGCTCGGCTGGACGGGCTGCTGGCGCACACCATGGACAACTTGATGCAGCGTTTCACCAAGGCGATCAGCGGTCTGGACGGCCCGGTTGCTGCTGACCTGGCCGCGCTTGATGAAGTGCGCACCGTCCTGCGGTCTGCCGTGACCGAGTTGCAGTTCCAGGATATGGCCTCGCAACTCATCGTCCATACGTCCAAAGTGCTGCAGGGGTGCGCCTATCGCCTGGCTTCGGAGTCCATGGGGCAGGAGGATGGCGAGGCGGTGCCCTTTGTCGAAGAGGTGCCGGAGCGCCCCAACCCGGTGACCCAGGACGAAATGGATGCTGGCTCGATCGAATTGTTTTGAACCCTTCAACCTGACTAAACGCAGAACCTATTTCCCCGGAGCTCAGACATGCCACTGATACTCGCTGTTGACGATTCGCCCTCGATGCGCAAGATGGTTTCATTCACCCTGGCGGGAGCGGGATACCAGGTGGTCGAGGCCGTCGACGGGCAGGACGCCTATGAAAAGGCGCAGACCCAGCACTTCGACCTTGTGCTGACCGACCAGAATATGCCCCGGCTCGACGGATTGGGTTTGACGCGCAAACTGCGTGAACACCCGAATTTCAAGACTACGCCGATCCTGATGCTGACCACCGAGTCGAGCGACCTGATGAAGCAGGCCGGTCGCGCCGCGGGAGCGACCGGCTGGCTGGTCAAGCCTTTCGACCCGGCGCGCCTGCTTGAGGTCATCAAGAAGGTCATCAAATAACACGGTCCGCCAACGCGGGAACACCACACTAGGAGACAGGCATGACCGAGGGACATCAGGAAGCCGGCGGGGGTGACTCATTCGATCTGAGTCAGTTCTACCAGATCTTCTTCGAGGAGGCGGGCGAAAACCTGGACCTCATGGAGCAGATGCTGCTCAATCTGAACCTGGAGACCGCCGACGACGAGGAGCTCAACGGCATTTTCCGTTGCGCGCATTCCGTCAAGGGCGGTGCGGCCACCTTCGGCTTCGCGGACGTGGCTGAGTTGACGCATCAGATGGAGTCCTTGCTGGACCGCCTGCGCCGGCATGAACTGCAGCCCAACCCCATGATGGTGGATGTCCTGCTCGAATCGGCCGATGCATCGCGCGTGCTGCTCGCGCGTCATCAGACGGGCGAGACCAGTGAGCCGCCCTCCAACGCCGATCTGGTGCGTCGCATCAGCGAACTGGCGGCAGGCGGAACGCCGATACCGGCTGCTGCGCCGGTTGCCGCGCCTGAGCTTGCCGCTCCGGTCCAGGCCCCGCCTGCTGTGCCCGTGCCTGCACCTGCGACCGTTGCGGCCAAACCGGGCTCGCGGCAACTGGAGATCCGCATGGGCCCGCTGGATCGCCCCGACCAGGTCGATGGGGTCAAAGACCTGTTCCGCGATATCGTCGGCCTCGGGTCGGTCACCGAGGTCGCCAGCGACCGCGCGGACACGCGGGTGTTCCATGCGTCGACCTCTTCCAGCAACGAGGATCTGCTCGATCTGTTCGCCTTCCATGTATCGCGTGAGCAGGTGAACATTCGTGAAATGGACACGGCTGCGACATCCTGGTCGGACCGTGACGATCCGCCGCCCGGCGCTCCTGTGGCGCCAGCGCCTGGTTTCGGATTTTTCGAAGGGGCTCCGGGGGTGCCGAATGGCGCTGCGTCCGCCCCGGTCGAGGCGACCGAGGCCAGGCCGGCCGCGGCCAAAGCGGGTGCGACCAAGCCAGCACCCAGCCAGGTCACCGCCCAGCCGGAAGCGGCCACCATCCGGGTGGCGATCAGCAAGGTCGATCAGCTGATCAACCTAGTGGGCGAACTGGTCATCACCCAAGCCATGCTGGCCCAGAACAGCCAGGCGCTGGATCCGGCAGCCAATCAGCAGTTGATGGCGGGGCTGGCCGATCTGGACCGTAATACGCGTGACCTGCAGGAATCGGTGATGTCGATCCGGATGATTCCGATGTCCATCGTGTTCAGTCGCTTCCCTCGGATGCTGCGAGACCTCGCCAGCAAGCTGGGCAAGAAGGTGGAGTTCGTGACCCAGGGCGAGGCGACCGAGCTCGACAAGGGCTTGGTCGAGAAGATCACCGATCCGCTGACCCATCTGGTGCGCAATAGTTGCGACCATGGGATCGAGATGCCGGGCGATCGCCTGGCGGCGGGCAAGCCCGAGACGGGCACCATTACCCTGTCGGCGGCCCATCAGGGCGGCTCCATCGTGATCGAGGTGCGCGACGACGGTCGTGGCCTGTCGCGCGAGAAGATCCTCAACAAGGCACGCGAGCGCGGCCTGGATGTCTCTGACCAGATGTCCGACGGTGACGTCTGGCAGCTGATCTTTGCACCCGGCTTCTCCACGGCTGAGGTCGTCACCGACGTGTCGGGTCGTGGTGTCGGCATGGACGTGGTCAAGAAGAACATCGCGGCGCTCAATGGCACGGTCGAGATCGATTCGTCCGAGGGGTATGGCATGCGGGTATCGGTCCGTCTGCCTCTGACCTTGGCGATCATGGACGGGATGTCGGTGGGCGTCGGTGACGAGGTCTACATCCTGCCCTTGTCCTCAGTGGTCGAATCCTTCCAGGTCAAGGATGATGCCGTCAACACGGTGGCCCAGGGCTCGCGCCTGGTCAAGGTGCGCGACGAATACATGCCCGTGATCGAGCTTGAAAAAGTGTTCCAGGTGCCACGTTACGACGCAAGCAAGTCGAGCGACATCATGGTCGTCGTGGAGGCTGAGGGCAGTCGCGTGGCTCTGCTGGTCGATGAGTTGCTGGGTCAGCAGCAGGTCGTGGTGAAGAATCTGGAAACCAATTACCGCAAGGTTCCGAATGTCTCGGGCGCCACGATTTTGGGTGACGGCAAGGTGGCGCTCATCCTGGATACCAGCACCCTCGTGCGGCGTTCACGTCATTGATGCACTCCAAGGAGAAGATGGGTATGAGCGAGACAGATGAGAGCAGCAAGTTGGTGTCAGGTCCCCGCGAGTACCTGACGTTCCGGCTGGACCAGGAAGAGTACGGCATTGATATCCTGAAGGTGCAGGAAATCCGGGGCTATGAGAAGCCCACACGCATTGCCAACGCGCCCGAGTTCATCAAGGGCGTGGTCAATCTGCGCGGCACCATCGTCCCCATCATCGACATGCGCCTGAAATTCAGCTGCGCCCAGGCCGAATACAACAGCTTCACGGTGGTCATCATCCTGAATCTGCGCAACCGCATTGTCGGTATCGTGGTTGATTCGGTCAGCGACGTGATGGAGCTGGCGCCGGAGAATTTGAAGGCTGCACCCGACATCGATGGCTCCATCGACAGCTCGGCCGTGGTCGGTCTGGGTTCGGTCGGTGAGCGCATGCTGATCCTGCTGGATATCGAAAAGCTCATGTCCGGCGTCGACATGGGCCTGGTTTCTGTCGAGGCCTGATCGTTGCCAGTACGATTCATGACACGCACCCAAGTGCCCTGTCTATGCTGAGCTCCGACAAAGCGGCCAGGACTTCAAGGGCCGGCGCAGACAGGGAGAGCGCGGCGGAGATTGCCGGGGGCGATGTGAATGCCAGGGAGTTCAGCTGGACACAAGCCGATTTTTCGCGCGTCCAGTCGCTGATCTACCAGCGCGCGGGCATCAGTCTGCATGATGGCAAGCACGCCATGGTGTACAGCCGTCTGTCGCGCCGGTTGCGCGATACGGGTTATCAGAATTTTCGTGACTATTTGTCCTGGCTGGAGTCGCAGGACGGCCCGGAATGGCAGGAATTCGTCAACGCCCTGACGACCAACCTGACCTCCTTTTTCCGTGAGCATCACCATTTCGAGATCCTGACCGACCATCTGAAGTCTCGACCCGCCAACACGCCCTGGCGTGTATGGTGCAACGCGGCTTCGACGGGCGAAGAGCCCTACTCGATCATCATGACGGCGCTGGATGCACTGGGCCCTCAGGCCAACTTCAAGCTCTGGGCCAGTGATATCGATTCCAAGGTGCTCGCCACCGCCGCGAGAGCTGTCTACCGGCAGGACGCGATCAAGGGAGTCGATACGGCTCGATTGCAACGCTTCTTCCTGCGTGGCAAAGGCAATAACGAAGGATTTCTGCGCGTCAAGCCCGAGCTGCAGCGCATGGTGGAGTTCCTGAGCGTCAACCTGATACGTGATGACTGGCCCTTTCGGGAGCCTTTCGACATCGTGTTTTGCCGCAATGTGATGATCTATTTTGATGCCCCGACACAGCGCAGCGTGCTGGAGCGTATTCACCGGGTCATGAAGCCGGGTAGCCTGCTGTTTGTCGGCCATTCGGAAAATTTCAATGAGTCGCGCGACCTTTTTGTCCTGCGCGGGAAGACGGTGTATGAGCGCCGCTGAAAATCACTTTCCCCGGCCGGCGCCAGCCGGTTTTCTGGCGGGTGCCGAATGAAAACGTCCGAGCTTCCCGTGCGCGCTGCGCCTCTGCGTCCCTTAACGTCGGGCGGCCCCAAGGTTCTGGCCGGGGGACGGATTTCGCGGGTGGACGAACTCCGCGCGCAGCCGCGCAAACCGGGGGAAGCGTCCTTCTTCTATGCGGATCACCATTTTCAGTACGATGCCGTCAAGGTGCTGCCGGGCGAGTACTTCGTGTCTGGTGATGACGTTCTCATCATGACGGTGCTGGGCTCCTGCATCGCGGCTTGCGTCTGGGACGGCAAGGCGCGAGTTGGCGGCATGAACCACTTCATGCTGCCCGAGGGTGAAGATGGCTCGGGGCGCTATGGCTCCTACGCCATGGAGCTATTGCTCAACGAGATGATCAAGATGGGGGCCCGTCGCGAAACCATGCAGGCCAAGATTTTCGGTGGTGGCGCCGTCATGGCTGGTTTCACGACCATGAACGTTGGGGAGCGGAATACCAAGTTTGTGCTCGACTATCTGTCCACGGAGCGTATCCCTGTGGTGTCACAAGACGTCTTGGATATCCATCCGCGCAAGGTATGCTTTTTCCCTGTGACAGGCAAGGCGCTGGTCAAGCGCCTGGCTCATGCACACCCCGAAGCGCTGGTCGTGGAAGAGCGCAAGGGCAATGCGGCCGCCTTGGCCAAATCTACCGCCGGTGGATCTGTAGACTTGTTCTAGAGAGGTTCGGTTGAAGAAGACTCGAGTGGTAGTGGTTGACGACTCCGCCTTGGTGCGCAGTCTGTTGGCCGAGATCATCAACCGCCAGCGTGACATGGAGTGCGTCGGCACAGCCAACGATCCCCTGATCGCACGCGAGATGATCCGTGAATTGAACCCGGACGTGATCACGCTGGATGTGGAGATGCCTCGAATGGATGGCATCGAGTTCCTGGGCCGTCTGATGCGTCTGCGCCCCATGCCTGTACTCATGATCTCCACACTCACCGAGCGTGGTGCCGAGGTCACCCTTCGAGCCCTGGAGCTCGGCGCTGTGGATTTTGTCGCTAAGCCCCGCATCGGCCTGGCCGATGGCATCAAGGACTTGGCCGATCAGATTGTTGAGAAGATCCGTATTGCGGCGGCTGCGCATATCCGGCGCGCATCGCCAGCGACCGGTGGGCCGGCCGCTGGCGCAAGTGCTGCGGGTGCCGTTTCGCCGCCGCTCAAGCTCCTGGGGCGTGTGTCCACTGAAAAGCTGATTTGCATCGGATCTTCGACCGGCGGTACGGAGGCGGTCAAGGAGATCCTGATCCACATGCCGGCCGATTCCCCCGGGATTGTCATCACGCAGCATATGCCCGCGGGTTTTACGACCAGCTTTGCAGCTCGCCTTGATGGTCTGTGCCAGATCACGGTGAAGGAAGCGGCCCATGGTGAGCGCATCCTTCCCGGCCATGCCTACATTGCGCCCGGGGGGAAGCAGTTTCGCATTGATCGCAGCGGCGCCAACTACGTCGCCGTGGTGGAGGATGGTCAGCCGGTCAACCGGCACATGCCCTCGGTGGAGGTGCTGTTTCATTCCTGCGCCCAGGTCGTGGGGCCGAACGCCTTTGGCATCATGCTCACAGGCATGGGCAACGATGGTGCCAAGGCCATGCGCGAAATGAAGGACGCGGGCAGCTACAACTATGTCCAGGATGAAGCCAGTTGCGTGGTGTTCGGTATGCCGCGCGAGGCCATCCAGCATGGTGCGGCCGACGAGGTGCTTCCCCTGACAGCGATTGCGCCAGCCTTGCTGGCTCGGCTTAGCAGAAGCGGTAGCGATCGCTACCGTGTTTGAGTGGCGCGCTCAAGCGCGCGCCGACAGCGCTTCCCACCGGTTCAGGGCGGCCATCAGTTCAGCTTCGATGTCAGTATCCCGCTGCTGAAGGGCGGCGGCGCGTTGTGCGTCCCTGGTGTACAGGGTGCCATCGGCGAGATCCTGGTGCAGTTGGCCCTGTTCCCGTTCCAGGGCGTCAATCAGGTCGGGCAATGCCTCCAGCTCCCTTTTTTCCTTGAAGCTGAGTTTGCTGCTGCTGCCGGCGGCGCGGGTGGGTGGCGCCGAACTGGTCGGCACCGGGGCGTCTGTGATCTTGCTGGCGATCGGCTCGTCAGCTGCCTTGATGGCCTGGCTGCGTCGTGACTGCGTCAGCCAGTCGTCCACGCCGCCTTCGTACTCCCGCCAGCGTCCATCCCCTTCATGTGCAATGGTACTGGTCACGACATTGTTCAGGAAGGTGCGATCATGGCTGACGAGAAACACCGTGCCAGGATAGTCCTGCAGCAGCTCTTCCAGCAAGTCCAGTGTGTCGATGTCCAGGTCATTGGTGGGCTCGTCCAGCACCAGCACATTTGCGGGCCTGGCGAACAGTCTTGCCAGCAGCAGGCGGTTTCGCTCCCCGCCAGAGAGGGCTCGCACGGGTGAATTGGCGCGAGCCGGAGAGAACAGGAAGTCGCCCAGGTAGCTCTTGACATGCTGGCGCTTGTTTCCGATCTCGATCCACTCGCTGCCGGGACTGATGAAGTCTTCCAGTGTGGCGTCCAGGTCCAGGGCGTTTCGCATCTGGTCGAAGTAGGCCACCTGCAGATTGGCGCCCTGGCGCACCTTGCCGCTATCGGGCAGCAGCTCGCCCAGGATCAGCTTCAGCAGCGTGGTCTTGCCGGCACCATTGGCACCGATCAGGCCGATCTTGTCGCCGCGCAAAATGGTCGCGCTGAAGTCCCGGACGACGGGTTGATCGCCAAAGGACTTGCTCACGTCGGTCAGTTCGGCCACCAGTTTGCCGCTCGGTGCGCCGCTGGCAATGTCCATCCTGACACTGCCTACGGCGTCGCGCCTCGCGGCGCGCTGGCCCCGCAGTTGCTGCAGGCGGGTAATACGGCTCTGGCTGCGTGTGCGCCGAGCCTCGACCCCTTTGCGCACCCATACCTCTTCCTGCGCGAGCAGTTTGTCGGCTTTGGCGCTGATCACGGCCTCCTGCGCAAGCTGCTCCTCCTTCAGCGCGAGGTACGTCGTGAAGTTGCCTGGATAGGAGTTCAGCCTTCCGCGGTCCAGTTCCACGATCCGTGTGGCAACCCGGTCGAGGAAGGTTCGATCGTGGGTAATAGTGACGATGCTGCCCTTGAACTCCCGCAGCAGTGTTTCCAGCCACATGATGGAGTCCAGATCGAGGTGATTGGTGGGCTCGTCCAGCAGCAGCACGTCAGGCTGGGTCACGAGCGCTTGCGCGAGTGCAACACGTTTGCGTGTGCCGCCGGAAAGTGTCTTGATCTGCGCACCGGGCGCCAAATGCAAGCGGTGCAAAGTCTCGTTCAGGCGTTGCTCCCAGTTCCAGCCATCTTGAAGCTCGATGGCGTCCTGAAGTTGGCCCAGATTTCCCTCGCCTCGTGTGTAGCAGTCAATCAAATTGATCACGTCGGTCAGTCCCGTTCGGACGGCTTCGAAGACCGTGTTCTCCGGGTCGAGAGCGGGCTCCTGGGCAACGTAAGCCAGCCGAAGGTTCTGCTGCAATTGCAGGCTACCGTCATCCGGCTTCTCCATTCCCGCCAGAATTTTGAGCAGTGAAGATTTGCCAGTGCCGTTGCGGCCGATCAGGCCGATGCGCTCGTTGGACTCCAGAGCGAAATCCGCGTGGTCAAGCAGGGCAACGTGACCGTAAGCCAGTTGGGCGTCGAGAAGTGTGAGCAGGGCCATAAGTGCTGGCGATTATCCCTGTATGGGCCTGGCGACGACCAGTGACCTAGTGCGTAGGCGTCGGCCGAAAGAGCAGATGCCAAGTGGCCGAAAAGTTGTGCTATAGTGGAGGGCTTCGCTCCTAAAAAGAACGAATCGAAGCGGCGGTTACCCATGCAGTGGGTCCCAATTCTGCTTCCGGCAGACCGGTCAAGAAATTTCGCGATCGTGTTGACGGGATGGAAAAATTGGTGCTATAATTCGAGGCTCAGCTGATCGCAGCTAAGCAGACGCGGGGCAGAAATGTTCTGCGGTGGTTCATTAAAAATATACAGCCGATAAGCGTGGGCGTTTGAAGGCGATTGCCAAGTTCTTCGGAACTAAGTGCAAGTCACTTAAAAACGCTCATGAGAATAGAAGTGAAGTTCACTTCAATTCCGTTTTTATGAGTTGCTCGAAAGAGCGAAAAATTCAAGATCGAACTATAGAGTTTGATCCTGGCTCAGATTGAACGCTGGCGGCATGCCTTACACATGCAAGTCGAACGGCAGCACGGGAGCAATCCTGGTGGCGAGTGGCGAACGGGTGAGTAATATATCGGAACGTGCCCAGTCGTGGGGGATAAC
>NZ_JAUYRO010000046.1 GCF_030696805.1 Methyloversatilis sp.
TGGACCTTCTCGACCGGCGTGTTGCGCGGTCACGAAGGCGGCCCGCTGGTCATCGGCGACACGCTGTTCGTGCATTCGCCCTTCCCCAACAAGGTGTTCGCGATCGATCTGGAAACCCAGAAGATCAAGTGGAAGTACGAGCCGAAGCAGGATCCGTCAGTGATCCCGGTCATGTGCTGCGACACCGTCAATCGCGGTCTCGCCTACGCCGAAGGCAAGGTGTTCCTGCAGCAGGCTGACACGACGCTCGTCGCGCTCGACTCGAAGTCGGGCAAGGTGCTGTGGTCGGTCAAGAACGGCAACCCGAAGATCGGCGAAACCAATACGAACGCCCCGCACGTGTTCAAGGACAAGGTGATCACCGGTATTTCCGGCGGTGAATTCGGCGTCCGCGGCTTCCTTGCTGCCTATGACATCAACACCGGCAAGCAGGTATGGAAGGGCTACAGCACCGGCCCCGACGCCGAAATGCTGATGGACCCGGAAAAGACCATGACCTGGACCAACGGCAAGATGGCGCCGGTGGGCAAGGATTCGTCGCTGAAGAGCTGGCAGGGCGATCAGTGGAAGATCGGTGGCGGCACGACCTGGGGCTGGTTCTCATACGACCAGCAGGAAAACCTCGTGTACTACGGGTCGGGCAACCCCTCGACCTGGAACCCTTCGCAGCGCCCGGGTGACAACAAGTGGTCGATGACCCTGTGGGCACGTGATGTCGATACCGGCATGACCCGCTGGGTGTACCAGATGACCCCGCACGACGAGTGGGACTTCGACGGTGTGAACGAAGTCATCCTGGCCGACGTGGACGTCAAGGGCAAGAAGCGCAAGGTTGCGGTTCACTTCGACCGCAACGGCTTCGGCTACACGATGGACCGTGTGACCGGCGAGCTGCTGACCGCTGAAAAGTTTGACCCGAAGGTGAACTGGGCCACGCACGTCGACATGAACACCGGTCGTCCGCAAGTGGTTGCCAAGTACTCGACCCGTCAGAACGGCGAAGATGTGAACAGCAAGGGCATCTGCCCGGCCGCTCTGGGTTCGAAGGACCAGCAGCCGGCTTCGTTCAACCCGAAGAATGGCCTGTTCTACGTGCCGACGAACCACGTCTGCATGGACTACGAACCGTTCCGTGTTGAGTACACCGCAGGTCAGCCGTACGTCGGCGCCACCCTGTCGATGTACCCGGCACCGGGCAGCCATGGCGGCATGGGCAACTTCATCACGTGGGACGCAGGCAAGGGCAAGATCGTCCAGTCCAAGCCGGAGAAGTTCTCGGTGTGGTCGGGTTCGCTGGTCACCGCCGGTGGTATCGCCTGCTACGGCACGCTCGAGGGTTACCTCAAGTGCGTCGATGCCGACGACATCAACAAGGAACTGTACAAGTTCAAGACCCCGTCGGGCATCATCGGCAACGTGACGACCTGGGAATTCAAGGGCAAGCAGTACATCGGTATCCTGTCGGGTATCGGCGGCTGGGCCGGCATCGGCCTCGCAGCCGGTCTCGAAAAGCCGACCGATGGTCTGGGCGCCGTGGGTGGTTACGCCGAACTCTC
>NZ_JAUYRO010000062.1 GCF_030696805.1 Methyloversatilis sp.
CATCATCGAATACATGGGTGAATTCGAGGACGGCACGGGCTGCGGTCGCCGCGGCAGTACGGCTTGCCGCGGGCCGCGCTACCGGATCACCGCGCGCATGCCGCCGGTCGAGGGGCGGCCGAATGTCGCTTTGCAGACCACCTACCGTCCATAGAATGAACCGGGAGTTCCGATCATGAGTGCTGTTCGTTCTTTCGCCACTGCCGGCCTGCGTGCTGCATGCGCAAGCGTGGTCGGGGTCTGGCTGGCGTGTGCGCCCGCGCAGGCACAGGTGCCCATTTCCGACAATCCGCTGATCCTGAACGTGACGGCGGCGCCCAATGTGCTGATGATTCTCGACAATTCCGGTTCGATGCTTTGGGAGGCGTTGCCGGACAGTTTTGTCAATCTCTGGGACTTCGAGCGTTCGATCCTCCCAGGTCCTGGCAATACACGTACATGCACGCTGCCACAACGAGATCCTAACGTCTTCATCCCTGACTATGATGATGCAAATATTCTGAATGTGGCGATGCGCACGAGCCAGATCAACCGAGTTTATTACAACCCGGCAGTGACCTATCGGCGTTGGACTGGACCGGAGGGCACGCAGTACGACAATTCAAACCCAACCAATGCGAAAGCTACACCATCGGCCGCTTCCGGCATCGACCTGACAGCTCAACAGTCAACCCGGGCTTGCTGGGTCAGCAATACGACGGCCACGACGTTTTCATTCAATTCAGGCAATGTGCCTCGAACCCCGTCGGCGCCTTGCACCAACACGGACAACTGTGTCAAAACATTCTGGCCGATGACGTGGTATCTCTACAAAGGCACCGGTTCGCAGTTCGAGAAGGCAAATTATTACCGTTACCAGATCCGCGGTGATAACGCAGACCGTCTCGATCTGGCTGATGGCTCGGTGACTGCGGTCACGACCTTCAACTGGGCCGGTGGTGTGACCCGTACCATCGCCGAGGAAAAGCAGAACTTCGCCAACTGGTTCACCTACAGTCGCAGCCGTCGCGACGCGGCGAAAAACGGGGTCAGCGCCGCGTTTTCGACGCTGGGCGAAAACTACCGCATCGGCTACCGGCCGCTGAATGGCACCACGGGTCAGCTGAACATCCCGCTGACCGGTGGCTTTGCCGGTACCAATCGCGAAACCTGGTTCAACAACATGTTTGCTTCAAGCGGCACGGGTACCACGCCGCTGCGCGTGGCGCTTGCCCGCGCCGGTGAGTACTACCGCACGACCACCGGTGACAACGATCCGTGGGGTCCGGCCGAACCGGACGGCCTGCTCAGTTGCCGCCAGAGCTTCACCATTCTGACCACCGATGGTTACTACAACGATTCGCCCATCGGCGTCGATACCGTCAATTCGTTGATTCAGAATGCCGACGAGAAAGAGGGCCCACCTTACGCAGATGAGGTTTCGCACACGCTCGCCGACGTGGCGATGTACTACTATAAAAACGACCTGCGCACCGATATCGCCAACCGCGTGCCGACCACGGATGCCGACCCGGCAGACTGGCAGCACATGGTCACCTTCGGTGTGGCGCTGGGTCTGCAGGGCTCGCTGAATCCGGACACCGACCTGCCGCGGCTCACTTCGGGCGAGTTGTCGTGGCCCAGCACGTCCACCGACAGCGGCAAGCTGGACGACCTGTGGCACGCAACGGTGAATGGTCGCGGCAAGTTCGTCAGTGCGGCGACGCCTGAAGAATTCGCGAATGGTCTGAAGGGCGCTCTGGATACCATCGTGCAGCGCACGGCGTCGTCGTCCAATCTCGGCGTGTCATCGACCGAACTGCGCGAAGGCAGCAAGGTGTTCCAGGCGCGCTTCACCAGCGAGGTCTGGACCGGCGACCTGTGGGCCTACACGGTGACCTCTGGCGGCCTGGGCACGACGCCGCAGTGGAAGGCCTCGGAACAGCTGCCTGCAGCGGCCAGCCGCAATATCTACACCCGCAACGCGTCCCTGGGTGTCAGCTTCCTGTGGGACAACCTCAGCGACACCCAGAAGGCACAGCTGGGCGACGACAGCACCGTGCTCGATTACCTGCGCGGCGTACGTACCCAGGAAGTCGATCAGGGCGGGCCGTTCCGCAACCGCCTGTCGGTGCTCGGTGACATCGTGCATTCGTCGCCGGTGTTTGTCGCCGCACCGGACAACTTGTCATATGAGCGTTTCACGTGGGAAGGTGCGTCGACCTACCCGGCATTCCGCCAAAGTCTGATCGCTGATTCCACAGTGGAACCGCCGGTCACTGCGCGTACGGCGATGGTGTATGTCAGCGCGAACGACGGCATGCTGCATGCGTTCGACGCGACGAGCGGCATCGAACGCTTTGCCTATGTGCCGAGTGCGGCGCTGCCCGCGATGAAGACGCTGACTTCGCCCAATTACACGCACCGTTTCATCGTCGACGGTTTCCTGCGCGCCGGTGATGTCTATCAGAGCGGCGAGGGCGGTACCGGACAGTGGCGCAGCGTGCTGGTCGGCACACAGGGTCGGGGCGGCCGTCAGGTTTTCGCACTCGACATCACCAATCCGGCCACCTTCGATACCAACAGCATCCTGTGGGAATTCACTGATGCGGATCTGGGCCAGTTCATCGGCAATCCGGTTCTGACCCGGCTCAACAACGGCCGCTGGGCAGTGCTGATCGGCAATGGCTACAACAGCGACCAGAACCGCGGCTTCCTGTTCGTGATCGATGCAGTGACCGGCGCGCTGATCCGCAAGATCGATACCGGCGACTGCGTGTTGACCGACAATCCCTGCCTCAGCAATGGCCTGGCCGACATCACGCAATGGGACAACGATGGCGACGGCACGGCGGACTACGCCTACGCAGGTGATCTGCGCGGCAACGTGTGGCGTTTTGACCTGTCGTCGACGGTGGCCAGCGAGTGGAAAGTCGCCTTCGGCACGACGGACGCACCGATGCCGCTCTATCGCGCGCTCGATGCATCGGGTAATCCGCAGGCCATCACGTCGAACATCGAAGTGCTGTTGAACCCGGCGGACGGCGTACGCTGGATCAGTTTCGGTACCGGCCGCTTCCTGGCCGGCACCGACCGTGCCGACACCTCGACGCAGACCTGGTACGGGCTGTACGACAACTACCTCGGGGATACGCTGACCTCGCCGGTGAGCGGCCGCAGCAACTTCGCGCAGCGCGTCGTGCTGTTCGAAACGGCGCTCTTCACGCCGGAGACGACCGACATCAATCCGAATCGCGTTCGCGTCATTTCGGCGCCGGGCGACACGTCGGGCGGTGCTGCGATGCTCAATGCCGACGGCAATTACGTCAAGCAGGGCTGGTACCTCGACCTGCTGCCGCCGACCGGCACCCAGCAGGGCGAGCGCATGTTCTACGGCGTGCAGGCGTTCAGTACCGCGTTGTTCGCCACCACCGCCATCCCGGCCGATGACCCCTGCAGCCCGGGCGGCAACGGCTGGTTGCTGACGCTCGACCCCTACACCGGTGGCCGGCTGCAGGATAATGTTTTCATCAACCGCGAACCGGTCACCGTCAGCGTCGAGGGACAGCCGTCGGTCAATTACAACGTCAGCGGTGTCGGACTGCTTTCCATCCCGTCGCGACCCATCCTGGTGCGCAACGACGCACCCGCCGGCGACGGTTCGGTCAGCGGTGGCGGCAGCACCGGTGGCACCGGTGGGCAGCCGCTCGGGTCGCCCTGCACGACGCTCAGCGGGCAGGCCGGCGTGCTGATCGGCCTGGCCAATGGCGAAACGGTGTGCGAAAGCCTCAACCTGCCGGACATCTTCGGCCGGCTGTCGTGGCGCGAACTGATCAATGACTGATACCGGGACCTGCAACGTGCGCATGAACATCCACCACAGCATCCAGCGCGGCTTCACGCTGATCGAACTGATGATCGTCGTGGCGATCATCGGCATTCTGGCGGCCATCGTCTATCCGAACTACACGCAATACGTCATCGATAGCCGTCGCGCGACGGCGGCGGCCTGCCTGTCCGAGCGTGCCCAGTTTCTGGAGCGTATCTACACCACGACGCTCACCTATGCCGGCGCCACGATTCCAGCCCAGCAGTGCGCCACCGATCTGGCCAATTTCTACACCTTTCCCGTCCCGACGCTTGCGGCACGCACCTACACGATCACCGCTGTGCCGCAGGGTGGGCAGGCGAGCAACGACGGAAAGTGCGGCTGCACGCTCAGCCTGAATCAGACCGGCACGAAGGCTGCGACAGTCGTCGGCGCAACGACAGTCTGCACAAAACCCGTGGCTGCCTGCTGGCGCTGACACGACACACAAGTTTGCGCGCCTCGCCCGGGGCGCACTCAAGCTTCAAGGCCTGTGGCCGTAACAGAGGGATCGCCTTCCCTTTGTCCGCCGATGTTTCGCCGTTCGCCCGCTTCGGGCTTCACGCTGATCGAACTGATGATCACCATTGCCATCCTGGCGGTGGTGACCACGTTCGCCGTGCCGTCCTTCCAGAGTCTGGTCGTGATGAATCGCCTGACCGCCGAAACCAATGAATTCATCGCCGGCATGAACAGCGCGCGTGCGGAAGCCATTCGTGGCAACGCGCGCAGCGTACTGTGCCGGGCGGCGGTGACGGCGGGGCAGATCGATGCCGCAGGCGGCTGCGTCACCGATACCGACGGCAACTGGGCCGGCTGGATGGTGTTCATCGACGCCGACGGCAGTGGCGCCTACAACCCGAATGCCACCACCAACCCGGTCGAGGTCGTGGTGCGTACCCATGTGTTCGCGGGCGACCAGGTCAGGGTGCTGGCGAGCCCGGCGCTCGCGGTCAGCGGCAACCGCGTGGTCTACCGGCCCGATGGCCTGGCCCGTGCACCGGGGCAAACGATGCTGCAGTCAGGCACCCTGCGTCTGTGCACGATCATCGACGGCATGACCAGCAATGCGCGAGACGTCCGTCTGGGTGGCGGCAGTCGCATCGGTGTGGCGCGCAGCACATCGGCCAGCTGCGCGGCGCCGGGAGATACCTGATGAAGGCGCAGGCGGGTGTTTCGCTGATCGAAGTGGCGGTTGCGCTGTTCGTGCTGTCGGTCGGCATGCTCGGCATGGCGGCGCTGCAGATGGCTTCGCTGCGTTCCAACCAGAGCTCCTACGAACGCAGCGCCGCTGTGCTCGGTGCCTATACGATGATCGACCGGCTGCGCGCCGATGTGGCCGCCGCGCGCAGCGGCAGCTACAACCTCGCGCTGGCCGACAATGCCTGTACGCCGCCGGCCGCCGGTACTTTTGCCGAAACGCAACTGGCCAACTGGATCGCCGACCTGCAGACCAGCATGGGCAGTTCGGCCTGCGGCGGCGTGGCCTGCACCGGTGGGGCGACCGGCAGTTGCATGATCACCGTGCGCTGGGACGACAGCCGCGCCCGTGGCGGCTCCGCCAACCAGATGTTCCGGATCGAGGCGCGTCTGTGATGCGCCTGCACGCACAGCAGGGCCGCACGCTCATCGAGTTGATGATTGCGCTCGCCATCGGCCTGTTCATCACGGGGACCGCGATCGGGCTCGTGTTGTCGAACCGGCAGACCTACAACGTGACCGAAGGGCTGTCGCGCATCCAGGAGGCCGCGCGCACCGGCTTCGAGCTGCTGGCGCGCGACATCCGCGATGCCGGCCTGAACTCCTGCGGCGGCGCATTGCAGTTCGTCAATGTGCTGAACAATCCCGCCTCGCTGTGGTGGACGCAATGGAACGGTGGTCTGCGCGGTTACGGTGGCAGCCAGGCCTTTGCCGGTGCGCCGTTTGGCACCGCTGCAGGCCAGCGCGTGGCCGGTACGTCGGCGCTGCAGGTTATGCGCACCGGCAGCCAGCCGCAGACCGTGTCGGCGCACGATACCGCGACCCAGATGATCACCTTCAGCCCGGCCAACCGGACGCTCGCCACCGGCGATCTGGCCATCGTGTGCAATTTCAGCCAGGCCAGCCTGTTCCAGGTGACCGACGCCAATGGCACCCAGATCGAGCATCGCAACGCGGGCTTGCCCGGTAACTGCACGCGCGGGCTGGGTTTTGCCGACCCGCCCGACTGCAGCGCGAGCGGTCAGACCTATCGCTTCGAAGCCAACGCAGTGGCGATGCGCCTTGAGTCACTCGCCTGGTACGTCGGCAATAACGGACGCACCACCACCACGTCGCGTTCGCTGTATCGCGTGGCACCGCAGAACAACGCGGGAAGCTTGACGCTGGTTGCCGAAGAGGTGATCGACGGCGTGGTCGACCTGCAGGTCGACTACCTGCCCGAAGGCGCGACTGCCTACGTCGCCGCGACGGCGGTAACAGACTGGAACGCCGTGCTCGGTGTGCGTCTGCGGCTGATCATCGACGAACCTGACCGCCCCTCGACCGCGGCCGACCGCGTGCGACGCACGATGACTCACGTGGTCATGCTCAGGAACCGGATGTCATGAACGTGATGCTGCCCGCCCGGCAACGCGGTGTGACGCTGGTTGTTGCGCTGATGCTGCTGCTCGCCGTGACCTTGCTCGGTCTGGCCAGCATGCGCGGCACCGGCATGCAGGAGCGCATGAGCGCCAATCTGTACGACCGTGCGATCGCTTTCCAGGCGGCCGAATCATCGCTGCGCGAGGCGGAAGCCCTGTTGGCGAGCGGCGCTGCCGGGCCATTCAACGGCACCGTCAATGGCTTGTATGCCAAGCCGACACCGGGCGCGAATTCATTCCTCAATCGCTGGGAGGATCCGGCCGCCGTGTGGGCGTCGGCGACGGTCTGGTGGGAAGCGGCCGATGCCGATACGCGCGCCAAGGCGGCCGGCGTTCCGCAGTACCTGATCGAAGATCTTGGCCTCTGGCCATCGACGCCGGATTGCGACACGGTCACGACGATCGCCTCCGATTGCCTCAAACCACGCTACCGCATCACGGCCCGCAGTGCGCCGGTCGCCGGTCGGCCCGCCGTGCTGCTGCAGACCACATACAGACCATGATTCACATCAATCGAAAGCTTGCCGGCCTGCTGGTCGCCGCAGTGCAGTTCGCCTCACTCCTGGCAAGTACGCCGGCCCGCGCCGTGGTCGACATCGCTGACGCACCGCTGGTGGTCGGCAGCGCCGTCGCGCCCAACCTCATGTTCCTGCTCGATGACTCGGGCTCGATGCAATGGGAAGTGATGCCGGACGAAAACCTGTACTTTTCGTACTACCTGTTTCCGCCCCCGAACAGTCTTTACGGCGCAGATATGTATGAGCGGCGGGCCCCGACCTTCCAGGACACCAACATCCACAATTTCTTCGGGCGCTCGCCCGACAACAACGCGGTGTTCTACAACCCGCAGGTGGCTTACCGCCCATGGCTGACGCATACCGGTGCATCGTTCGGCAATGCGAGCACCACTGCGGCGCCCTACAACCCTGCGGACACGACGCGCGGTACGCTGGATCTCACAGCGGAACAGACACAGTCGGCACGCTGGTTCGCCAACACGACAAATACCAACCTGAACTCGGCCGCCTACAGTTGCGTGAATGCGTGCAACCAGAGCTTCTGGCCGGTCACCTTCTACATCTATCGCGGAAATGGCTCACGCGTCTCGGCGGCCAACTACACCAAGTACCAGATCCGCGGCACACGCGCCTACAGGCGTGACCCGATCACCGCGGGTGAAGTCGAAATCACGAGTTTCACCTGGCCCAACGGAGCAACGCGCACCGTGGCGGAGGAAACGCAGAATTTCGCCAACTGGTTCACCTACTACCGCAGCCGGGTGCTGACCGCGCGGGCGGGTGCGTCGATTGCATTCGGCCAGCTGGGCGAAAACTTCCGCGTCGGCTTTCGCACGATCAACGGTGCCGGCCAGTTCCTGATCCCGACCAGTGGCGGATTTACAGGCACCAATCGTGAAACCTGGTTCAGTCGACTGCTGGATACTGACATCGACACCAACGGTACGCCGCTGCGTACCGCACTGAACTGGGCCGGCAATTACTACGAAACCAAGACCGGCAACGATGACCCCTGGCGCCAGACCGGTTACGCCAACCCGCTGACCTGCCGGCAGTCCTTCACCATTCTGACCACCGATGGCTACTGGAGCGATGCGTTCGCACTGAATGCGATCGGCAACTCCGATGGAACCGAAGCGCGTCCCTATCGCGACTCGCACAGCAATACACTGGCCGATGTGGCGATGCACTACTACAAGCGCGATCTGCGTACCGGCATCGCCGACAACGTGCCGACCAGCGCGCGCGACAGCGCCAACTGGCAGCACATGGTGACCTTCGGCCTGTCACTGGGCGTCAGCGGCACGCTGGACCCGGCGACCGACCTGCCGGCGCTTACCGCCGGCACCAAGAGCTGGCCCGATCCGGCCAACAGCTCGCCTGCCAAGCTCGATGACCTGTGGCACGCGACGATCAACGGGCGCGGCGCGTTCGTGAATGCGTCCGATCCGCAGCAATTCACCGATGGCCTGTCGGCGGTGCTGACCGACATCAGCGAACGGGTCGCTTCATCCGGTAATGTCACCGCCACCAGCACATCGCTGACCAGCAACACGTTGCTGTTCCAGTCGCGCTTCGTCGGTGGCAGCTGGACCGGCGATCTCGTTGCCACGCGCATCAATACCGATGGCACGCTTGCAGCAACGCCGTCCTGGAAGGCGTCGGAACACATCCCCACGGCAGCCAGCCGCAGCATCTACACGTGGTCGGGTACCGCCGGCATCACGTTTCAGTGGGCCAATCTGAGTGCGGCCCAGCGCACCGCAATCGGTACGTCCGCCACGCTGGACTACCTGCGCGGGGCGACCACCGGCGAGGCGCGCAATGGCGGCACCTTGCGCAACCGCACCAGCGTGCTGGGTGACATCGTCAATTCGCTGCCGGCCTATGTAGGTGCGGTCACCGACCTGCGGCTGGAACGCTTCGGCTGGACCGGCGCAAGCAGCTATCAGGCGCATCGCACGGCGGTGGCCAGCCGCCGTGAAATGGTCTACGTGGCGGCCAATGACGGCATGTTGCATGCCTTCGATGCGCGCACCGGGGAAGAGCGCTTTGCCTACGTACCGACCGGTGCCTTCAGCACGATGAAGTTGCTGACCAATCCGGAATACGTCCACAAGTTCATGAATGACGGCTCGCCGGTTGTGGCCGAGGTCTATTTTTCCGGCGCCTGGCGCACCGTGCTCATCGGCACGCAGGGCCGCGGTGGCAAGACGGTCTATGCACTGGACGTAACGAACCCCGACAGCTTCGGGGCGAACAAGGTGCTGTGGGAATACACCCACGCCGATCTCGGCCAGACCGTCGGCAACCCGGTCATTGCGCGCATGAATGACGGCAACTGGGCGGTGGTGATCGGCAATGGCTACAACAGCACCAACGAGCGTGCCGTGCTCCTGGTGCTCGACATCGCCAACGGCGCACTGGTGCAGCGCATCGACACCCTCGAGGGTTCAAGCACCTCGCCCAACGGTCTGGCGGCGGCCGAGGGCGTCGATGTCGACCGCGACGGCGATTTCGACTACTTCTACGCCGGCGACCTGCTCGGCAATCTGTGGAAATTCGACGTGAGCAACAGCGACCCGGCGCAGTGGCGCAGCGGCTACGGTACCGTTGCCGTGCCGCAGCCGCTGTTTACGGCGCGCAGTTCGACCAATGCAGTGCAGCCGATCACCGGCGGCGTCAGCATCGGCTTCAATCCGGCGGATCGGAAATTGTGGATCTACTTCGGTACCGGACGCTACCTGGCGACATCCGATCCGGGCAGCACGGCCACGCAGACCTGGTACGGCGTAAACGACACCGGCAGCCGGATTGGCAGTCGCAGCAATCTGGCCCAGCGCGTCATCCTTCAGGAGGGCTCGACCGGGCAGGGCGACAATTACCGTGTGGTTTCCAAGCCGGGTGACACCACCGGCGGCACCAGCATGAGCGGCAAACGGGGCTGGTACATGGACCTGCAGTCGCCGACGGCGGGCGCCGAAGGCGAGCGCATCATCAACCCGCCGTTACTGGGCGCCACGACCCTGTTTGTCAGCACGCTGATTCCGAGCAGCAACCCGTGCGAGCCCGGTGGCCGCGGCTGGGTGCTGGGGGTGAATCCGTTCACCGGCGGCCGACAGGATTTCGACGTGTTCGATTTCAGCCGCAATGGCATCGTCGATGCCGGCGACCAGGTGACGCACACCGAAGGCAACACGAGCCGCCGTGTCGTCGGCAGCGGCTACAGCACGGACAGCCTGCCTGGCAGCCCGCTGCAGATCGGCAAGCAGCAGATCGTCGGCGGCTCGGACGGCACCGCACGTTCGCGCACGGTGTCCGACGGCTTGCGCGCCGGCCGGATGTCCTGGAAAGAAATCATCGGAGACTGAACATGAGCCTGACCTTCCGCCACATCATCGCCGCATCGCTGTGTGCCGCGGCCACGCTGCCGCTGCAGGCGGCCGAGCCGTTGCACCCGTTGTCGAATCCGTCGCTGTATGAACAGCAGGGCTACGTCAGCAGCATCGATACCGCCACCGGCGCGATGACGATCAACGGCAAGCGCTACAAGGGAAACGCCAATACCGTCATCTTCATCGTCGATAAACAGGGTCGGCTGGGCAAGGGCCGGACGCTTGCCGACATCCCGCCCAACACGTCGGTCAGTTTCGCCACCAGCGCCGACGGTACCGTGACCCAGGTGCTGGTCGGCAACGGCATCATGCCGATGGGGCAGTAGTTCTCGCTTGCTTCAGTGACTGGCAAACATCAGGCCCGCATGTTCGCGCATCGCGTGGAACTTGATCTTCGTCCATTTTTCCTGCGCCACCCGCAGTTCGGCATTCATCGTTGCCAGAAAGGCCGGCGCGTTGACGGCATCGTAGGCAATGCGGTGCGCGTTGGCATCGATGAAGCGCTTCAGTTCGCGTTCGTCGTCGCAGGTTACCCAGCGTGCCATGCTGTATCGGGTGCCCTCCAGCCGCGCATCGACGCCGTATTCGGCCTTCAGCCGGTGGATCACAACCTCGAACTGAAGCTGACCGACCGCACCCAGCAACAGGCTGCCGCCAGCCAGCGGGCGGAAAACCTGGATGGCACCTTCTTCACCCAGTTGCTCAAGACCTGAACGTAACTGCTTGGTTCTCAACGGATCACGTATCTCCACACCCTGGAACAATTCGGGTGCGAAGAAGGGCAGGCCGGTGAATTGCAGCGTTTCGCCTTCGGTCAGCGTGTCGCCCAGCTGCAGCGTGCCGTGGTTCGGAATGCCGATGATGTCGCCGGCGTAGGCTTCTTCCAGCAGTTCGCGCCGCTGCGACAGGAAGGTGACCACATTGTTCGGCCGGATTTCCTTGCCGTTGCGGCTGACCTTGAGCTTCATGCCGCGCTGGAAGTGGCCGGAACACACGCGCACGAAGGCGATGCGGTCACGGTGCGACGGATCCATATTGGCCTGGATCTTGAACACGACGCCGGTCAACTTCGCTTCGTTCGGCTCGACCCGGCGCTGGATGGCCGGGCGGGCGCCGGGCGGCGGCGCCAGTTCGACCAGCGCGTCCAGCACCTCCTTGACGCCGAAGTTGTTGATTGCCGAGCCGAAGAACACCGGTGTCTGCCGGCCGGCCAGAAATTCCGCCTCGTCGAACGGCGGTGCGGCGTCGCGCACCAGGTCAATCTCGTGATGCGCGGTGTCCAGCTGCGTCGGATAGCGCTTCGCGATTTCCGGATTGTCCAGACCCTGCAATGTTTCTTCCTTGCCCGAAATACGGTCTTCACCCGCGCGGAACACGCGCATGCGGTCGGCGTGCATTTCATAGACGCCGGCGAACTCCTTGCCCATGCCGAGCGGCCAGGTGAAGGGGGCGACGTCCATGCCCAGCGTGCGTTCGAGTTCGTCGATCAGGTCGAGCGGCGCGCGCACTTCGCGGTCCATCTTGTTGATGAAGGTGATGATGGGGGTATTGCGCGCGCGGCACACCTCGAGCAGGCGCAGCGTCTGCGCTTCTACGCCGTTGGCGGCGTCGATCACCATCAGTGCGGCATCCACGGCCGTCAGCACGCGGTAGGTGTCTTCCGAGAAGTCGCGGTGACCCGGCGTGTCGAGCAGGTTGACGACGCAGTCGCGGTACTCCATCTGCATCACTGAACTGGCCACCGAAATGCCGCGCTGCTTCTCGATTTCCATCCAGTCCGACGTGGCATGACGCGCCGCCTTGCGCGCCTTCACGCTGCCGGCGATCTGGATCGCGCCGGCGAACAGCAGCAGTTTCTCGGTCAGCGTGGTCTTGCCCGCGTCCGGGTGGGAAATGATGGCAAAGGTCCTTCTTCGCCCTACCTGCTCTGCGATCAGACCTTCTGACATCTCGACTCTTTCCCCGCTGGTACGCATTCCAGAATGTGCTCATAGCCTGTTGCACATCGCCTCTTCGTCGCCGCTGGCGGGCTTTTCGGCCACCAGCGGTATTGACTTTAGCATTAATCGTCTTTCAAGAGCATTTTATACGGCTTAGAATGCTCTTGAGGGCTTGCTCATTCGAGCTCGACCCGATCAGCATGGTATCCGATGGTTGAAGCGCCCTTCGTATCGATGACTTATGACCGCCCGGAACAAGCTGCTGGCCGCACCGCCTTATCCCGTCGAACAGACGCTCAAGCGTCTGGGCGCGAACCTGCGCACGGCGCGCCTGCGGCGGAACCTGACGATCGAAGACGTGGCCGAGAAGATCGGTACAGGCGTGCGTGCTGTTGCCGACGCAGAGCACGGCAAGGCATCGACGGGAATTGCGGTCTATGCGGCGATGCTGTGGGCGCTTGATCTTCTGGACCATATGGATGGCGTCGCAACGCCAGAGAAGGACGAGGAAGGTCAGACCCTGGCCCTGTCCCGCGAGCGCGCTCGCGCACGGCCTGACCGAGGCCCGGATGGCGACTTCTAGGACAGGCTCCTAGGCGCGGCAAGCCCGGTCACGCGAACGTGGCAATCCGTTCCCGGCAGATCTCGAGCGTTCGGGTGACAGCAGCCTCACCGGACGGCCCGTAGCCGGGAAGCTTGGGCAACGCGATCACGGCAACGGCAGCCCGCATCCTGTCCAGAACGTCGTCGATAGCGGCGTTGGTGTCCGACGCACGAAGTCCTGCTATCGCAGCGACCGCGAGGAAGTCGGCTCGCTTGAGTCGTTCGTCCTTGCCGTTGAGCTTCAGCGCCATACGGTCGTGTTCGAGGCGGGGAAAGACGCGGGTGGTCAGCATGTCGTAGACGGGCGCCAAGCGAACGCTGCGGAAGGCCGGATCGCCGGGTTCGGCGATCTTCAGAACGGCCATGTTCTTGAGGTGCATGTCGCCGTCCGCGATGAGCCAGGCGAACACGACGCGCTTCATCAGAATCAGAAGGTCCTCGTCGGGCAATGTGGACAGGCCCCTGAGGGCGCGTGCCACACGCTCGATGGTGCCGTCGTACTTGGCCTTTGGCGAGAGATCAAGCACCGAGCACAGGTCTTCCATCGCCAGCAGGCGCTTGTCGTTCGCACCCGTGCGAATGTCGAACCGCTCGACGAGAAGAGCGGGAGGCATCTCATCGGGCATCGCAATCAGTGCCGTCGCCGGAACAACGAACCCGACCTCCCTCGCTAAAGTCAGGCCGACCCATTCGACCAGCGGCAAGGCCTCGAAGCCGCTGGTCCCGGCGGGCTTCAGGATGTGGGTGAACGGCGTACCTGTGCTTGGCGAAAGCCTGCCGTCCGGGTCGAGCGTCATCGGTGCCTTGATCTGTACGCCCGAGAGGCGCGGCGTATCGGTGCGGTCGTAGATCGTGGCGAGATTGCGTTCGAAGTCCTGCTCCATCGCGCTGCGAACGGGCCCGGCATAGGTGCCTGTGAACACACCGGCCGCTGTATGGGCGGCGAGCGGCGTTGCGAGCATATCGAGCGGCAGGGTGGCAAGCTCATCTGCGTTCTCTGCCACCGTGATGTTGGACATGTAGCGCCTGCCCGAGCGAAGCATGGCCCGCTCGTCGCGGTCGTGCAAGACGCTCTCCAGCCAGCCTTCCGGCAGCAGAGAGACCATGAAGGGCGGCAACCTGCCTGGCATCGTCTGGCGAACAACTGGCGGCACAGGCGTGCCGCTGGCGGTCTCGGACCACCGCCATTCGAATCCGTCATGAACGAGGGTGCCGATGGGCAGGCCATGCCACGCCACGGTCAGGGCGAACGCGGCCTCGTTGCGCGGGGGCGCCATCGAGGGGCCGCGCAGCAAGAATCTTTCGGCTCCCTTGCCCTCGCGGCACCAGTCGTTTTCGCGGGCCAGCGCCCACACGGCATCACTCGCGGCCTTCGCGCCGCCGTACTCCTCGACAAGGCGGGCGGCGATGGCCTCGCGTGTCGCTGCATCGATGGACGCGGCATGTTCGCTGCGCAGGCGAAAGGCTTCCAGAAACCTCTGACGGATCGAAGACACGTTGACGGCGAACTCGCCCAGGCTGTCGGCAACGGCGGCGGAAGCGAGAGAGGGCTTCGCGGGAGCCTTGTTCTGAACGATTTCCAGTGCCCGGATGCGGGTGCGCTGTACGCGCGGCCCGGTCAGGTAGAGGCGACCATCGCGGGTCGGCCCCAGCAGAACGGCGCTGACCGCCGAGAGGTAAGCATTGGGATAGAGGTAACGGCCGATGCGGACGGCGTGGGCGAGAACGGTTCGATCGATGTCGTCGGCGGCATCAACATAGATGCCCCGCATCAATTGTACGAGCTTGCCCGTCCCGGCCAGATAGTGGCTGCGGGTCTTGTCGATGGTCTCGCCGACGAGATGAAGCGGCATTGTCGCTAACCTTCCCGTGTTTCAGATACGGGAAAGTTAGCGTCCGGATGGCGGCCAAGCAAGAGAAAGCTAACTTTTCCGGGTTTCAGATACGTAAAAGTCGTACTTCTAGTCATTCCCATTGTTGTACCAAAACTTGTTCACAGCGGGAGATCACTCGCTACATTCATCTTCCGGAACACTGCTCAAGGAAATCCAGCGGGTGTTCTTGGCCTCGGATGAAATCGCGCCAACGATGCTTGATGCCGAAGTGCCGTTCTGAGCCTGTCGCATACATGGCGTCGTGTGACGACGTTTTCTCGGGGCCGGGCTCTTGGTTGTGACCTGACGGCACCTTGGGCGCGGTAAAGCCCTCGGCCCGGCGTAATGCGAACTGTCCGCAGCATTCCCGGGCGCTGCGCCCGCCGCGCGTTCGAACACGCTCATCAGATCGGGAACCTCGGCGTGTGGCGGATTTCTCGCCTTCGCGAACGACGCGAGCAAGTCCGGAACCGAAGTTTCCTTGTCCCTGCATCGGGGCAGCCGCCTGGTTCAATGCAGCTGTGAAGGCGCCTGTTCGCCGTCTTCCGGCAGGCCGGCGTGCACCGGCTGGCCGTCTGCGTCGGCGTACATCGGGGCGCCGCAGTCGTCGCAGAACTCCATCGGCATGCGGTGGTCGAGCACCAGGATGTCAGTCACACCGCAGCTGCGCAACACGCCTTCGATCTCGCCGACGATGTCGCTTTCTTCGTCCTCCGCGCCGAGCAGTGCCCACACGACACCGTGCACGACTTCATTCGATTCGCCGACGGTGAAACTGATGCGGTATTCCTCCAGCTGCTGGTCGTGGAACGGCGCGATGATGGCGCGCAGACCACTTGCCTTCGTGTTGAGCGCGCCTTCGAGGAAAGACACCGAGGCATGCAGCGAATAGGCACGCGAGGCGCGATCGGCATCGCGGCAGGCCGTATGGAAGGCGTTCGGCGCCAGCAATTCGTAGGCACATCCCTGCATCATCGGTGCCAGCGCCGCAGCGCCCTGGGTCTGCCATTGCTTGACCGCATCCTCGCGCGCACCGTCGTCCTCCTGCCAGCGAAACAGTGCCGCGCCGCGTGGCGCAATGGCAATGCCGATCAGGTAGCGGGTGTCCGACAGGAAGCTGTTGGTTTCACCCATGGATCCGGTTTCCAGCTTCAGGTCGGTACCGGCCAGCGCAGCTTCGCCCAGATCGTCGCTCAGGTCGCGCGCTTCGACATAGCCGCGCGGCAGTTGATCCGGGCTGAACAGGTAATCGGCCAGTGCGATCTTCGCGTGCGCACTCATCACGTGAGCACCGAGCTGCGTGCGCAGCGTGTCGAGCAGCGGCGCGGCGATCGGACCGGCCGGAATGGAAAAGCGCGACCATGCAAGCAGCGGGGCGGTGAACACGACCGCATCCCAGTCCTGCGCGGTCTTGCCGGGCAGGCCGCATTCGACGCCTGCTTCGATCGCATCGGCCAGTTCGTCATAGGCGGCCGGATTGTCCTTCCACAGGTGATCGAGCGCGCCACTGAGCGTTTCTTCGTTGCGGTCGGCCAGCAGGCGGGCCACCAGTTCGGTCAGTCGCGACTCCCAATAGCGGTCTTCGACACGGCTGGCAGATAACGCCAGTCCGTCGGCGAGACGGGTGAGCTGGGCGGCGTCCTGGCCGAGGCCGCCACGGCGGGAAAATCGGGTGCGTTTCATATCGGGGTCCGGAAGCTGAGCGCGGATTCTACCAAGCCGGGCCGGCGAGTCGGCCGGTATACTCGTTCGCGGATCACTTTGGAGCGCACCCTTGATCAGAATAAGCAGCCAGTTCGACAGCGGCGCCATCGAGGTCGTCGATGCGTCGGACCCTACGAATATCCGCCTTCGGCTGCGTGACGACAACACGGCCGACGTCCGTCAGTGGTTTCACTTCCGCCTGCAGGGCGCACGCGCGCAGGCCTGCACGCTGGTGTTCGAGAACGCCGGGCAGGCCACCTTTCCGGGTGGCTGGGAAGGCTACCGCGTCGTAGTGTCGTATGACCGGCGCAACTGGTTCCGCCTGCAGTCCGGCCATTACGATGGCCAGCGCTACGTGTTCGGCCTGACGCCGGATTTCGACAGCGTCTATTTCGCCTACTTCGAACCTTTCCCGTGGGAACGCCATCTTGACCTGCTCGGCACGGCAGATGCCTCGCCGGTGGCCACGGTCAGCGACCTCGGCGCCACCCCTGACGGACGCGACCTGAATCTGATCACGATCGGTCGTGCGGCGCCCGGCAAGCGCAGGATCTGGGTCATTGCCCGGCAACATCCGGGTGAAACCATGACGGAGTTTTTCGTCGAAGGGCTGCTTGAGCGGCTTTACGACACGTCCGACCCGGTGTCGCGCAGGCTGCTCGAACGTGCCTGCTTCTTCGTGGTGCCGAACATGAATCCGGATGGTTCGGTGCGCGGCAACCTGCGCACCAACGCGCGCGGCGTCAACCTGAACCGCGCCTGGCGCGAGCCGGACATGACCGACAGCCCGGAAGTGGCCCTGGTTCGGGCGCGCATGCTGGGCACCGGCGTTGACGTGTTCCTCGACATCCACGGCGACGAGACACTGCCTTTCGTCTTTGTCGACGGCAACGGAATGGTGCCGGGTTTCACCGAGGTACATGCACGGGCCGAGCAGCGATTTTCGGACACCTTGCGTGCCGTCACGCCGGATTTCCAGACTGAGCGCGGTTATGCGCAGGATCGCTTCAGCGACGAAATGCTGACGCTGGCTTCGAAGTGGGTGTTTCACCAGTTCGGCTGCCTCTCGCTGACGCTGGAAATGCCTTTCAAGGACAACGCCAACCTGCCGGACGGGCTGTTTGGCTGGTCGGCAGCACGCAGCAGGCGCCTGGGCGAAGCAACATTGCAGGCGCTGCTGGCAGCGCTCGATGCCGAATGACCTCGCGTGTTGCCGGGTCCTGAACGAATTCAATTTTTGCCGGATGTCCTGAATGAAAATCACCGTAATCGGCACCGGCTACGTGGGCCTGGTGTCCGGGGCCTGCATGGCCGAGATGGGCAACGACGTGCTGTGCCTGGACCTTGATCCGGAGAAGATCCGCATCCTGAAGGAAGGCGGCATTCCGATCCACGAGCCGGGGCTCGATGCGGTGGTGGCGCGCAACGTCGAAGCGGGGCGGCTGCATTTCACGACCGACGTGGCCGAGGCGGTGCGCTTCGGCACCATCCAGTTCATTGCGGTGGGCACGCCGCCGGACGAAGACGGCTCGGCCGACCTGCAGTACGTGCTGGCGGCGGCGCGCAACATCGGCCGGCTGATGACCGACTACAAGGTGGTTGTAGACAAGAGCACGGTGCCGGTGGGCACGGCCGACAAGGTCAAGGCGGCGATCGCCGACGAGCTGGGCAAACGCGGCCTCGAGATGGAATTCGCGGTCGTATCCAACCCGGAATTCCTGAAGGAAGGCGCAGCGGTGGACGACTTCATGCGGCCGGACCGTATCGTCATCGGTGCCGACGACGAGCGCGCCATTCACCTGATGCGCGCCATTTATTCACCGTTCCAGCGCAACCGCGACAAGCTGGTGGTGATGGACGTGCGCAGCGCCGAACTGACGAAATATGCGGCCAACGCGATGCTGGCCACGCGCATCAGCTTCATGAACGAGCTCGCACTGCTGGCCGACCGAATGGGGGCCGACATCGAAATGGTGCGCCAGGGCATCGGCAGCGACCCGCGCATCGGCTACCACTTCCTGTACGCCGGCTGCGGCTATGGAGGCAGCTGTTTTCCGAAGGACGTCAAGGCGCTCATCCGCACCGCGCGCGACGAAGGGCAGGCGCTGAAGGTGCTGCAGGCGGTCGAAGACGCCAACGACGCGCAGAAGCTGGTGCTGGTGGACAAGATCGTCGCGAAGTTCGGTGAAGACCTGTCCGGCCGGCGCTTCGCGCTGTGGGGCCTGGCGTTCAAGCCGAACACCGACGACATGCGCGAAGCACCCAGCCGGGTCGTGATCGGCGAGCTGTTCAGGCGGGGTGCCACGATCACGGCGTATGACCCGGTGGCGATGACGGAGACGCGGCGCATCTACGGCGACGAGCCTCGGCTCACCTACGCCGACAAGCCGATGGACGCGCTGGATGGCGCGGACGCGCTGGTGATCGTGACCGAGTGGAAGGAATTCCGCAGCCCGGACTTCGAGCGGATCCGCACGATGCTCAAGCAGCCGGTGATCTTCGACGGGCGCAACCTGTACGAGCCGGCGCTGCCACGCAGCTTCGGCATCGAGTATTCGGCGATCGGCAGGCCATGAGGACCCACCCATGAAAATCCTGCTCACCGGCGCTGCCGGTTTCATCGGCATGCATGTTGCGCAGCGCCTGCTCGAACGCGGCGACGAGGTGGTCGGGCTGGACAACCTGAACGACTACTACGACGTGCGGCTGAAAGAAGCCCGGCTGTCGCGGCTGACGCCTCATCCGGCGTTCCGCTTCGTGAAGATGGGGGTCGAAGACCGCCCCGGCATGGCGACGCTGTTCGCGGCGGAAGGTTTTGACCGCGTTGTTCATCTCGCGGCCCAGGCCGGCGTGCGTTACTCGCTGCAGAACCCCGATGCCTACATCGACGCCAACATCGTAGGCTTCATGAACGTGCTCGAAGGTTGCCGTCACGCCAGCGTCGCCCACCTGGTCTATGCGAGCAGCTCCAGCGTCTATGGCGGCAACGAAAAGATGCCGTTTTCGGAAGCTGACAGCGTCGATCATCCGGTCAGCCTGTACGCCGCGACCAAGAAAGCCAACGAACTGATGGCGCACACCTACAGCCATCTTTTCGGCCTGCCGACCACCGGCCTGCGCTTCTTCACGGTCTATGGTCCCTGGGGCCGGCCGGACATGGCGCTCTTCCTGTTCACCAAGGCCATCCTCGAAGGCCGGCCGATCGACGTCTTCAATTTTGGCAACATGAAGCGTGATTTCACGTACGTCGATGACATCGTCGAAGGTGTAATTCGCGTCCTCGACCGTACCGCCGAGCCGAATCCCGCCTACGTATCGGATGAAGCTGATCCGGCCACCAGCAACGCGCCTTATCGCGTCTTTAATATTGGTAACAATAACCCGGTACAGTTACTCGATTTCATCGGTGCGATCGAGGATGCGCTTGGCCAGAAAGCCGAGAAACGCCTGTTGCCGCTGCAGGATGGTGACGTCCCGGCCACCTAT
>NZ_JAUYRO010000005.1 GCF_030696805.1 Methyloversatilis sp.
CAAGGGCTCGCTGCCCACCTCCGTCCCGACCGACCCGCTGATCTACCGCTTCTACGAACTGATCAACGTGTACGGCACCACCTTCAAAGCCCTCATCCACGAAGAATTCGGCGACGGCATCATGAGCGCCATCGACTTCAAGATGGATCTGGCGCGCGAAGCGAATCCGGCGGGGGATCGGGTGAGCATTACGATGAGTGGGAAGTTCCTGCCGTACAAGACGTATTGAAGCTGCTGATGCGAAGTGCTTGACCGGCGCAGGAGGCGCTGGTCATATGGAGGCCGCATGATCCCAGTAGGGCATGCGGCTTTTTGCATTGCTTATATCTGCAAGACGCCCAGAAAACAAAGCTCGGATAGTGAAAACGAGGTCTATCCCTGAGGTTTCCCCGCATATTCATCGTGGTGCGAGCGCGGCGCGCGCCTGTTGATTCAGCAGGTCAAGCGCACACCATGGTCGCAGCCTCTTCAGATACTCGGGCGCGATATCGAGAATCCTACGCCCGAGGGTGAGCACAGAGACTTCAGCGTAGCGCCGATTTTGTGTCGCGCTCAAGAACAGTTCCAGTTGCGCCGCACGCGCCGATTCGCCGATCAAGCGCTGCACGAACATCGCCAGATGCGCGATCAACAGCAGCATCTGCAGGCGCGCAGCACTGCGCGAGCGCGCCACCTCCAGCCCCATGCCCACGCGCAGATTCTTCGTGTCGCGGAACGACTGTTCGATGCGCATGCGCTGGGCGTAGAGCGCAACGATGGCCGAAGCCCTCAGGTGCTGAAGTCCTGCGCTCGAAGCGAGCAACCAGGGCTCGCGGCCGCTGCGCGCACTCTTTGCACTGCTGCGCCCGACACGTCGTTTGCCGTGCATGTTTAGCCGATGCCGGCCCTTGCCCGGGCGAGCGGCGAGCGTGATGCGCACGCTGACCGGATTGCTACGGGCGTAGGTCCCCGTGCCCAGATCCGCCGCCTCAAGCTTTGCTCGTGCAAACAGATCGCGTGCCGCGATCCAGGCGCCCTGGGCCTGCAGACGCAATAGATTGCGTCCGCGTATCCGCCCGACAAATTCCCAGCCGTGGGCCACGACGAGCTTGAACCACGGCGCGTGGAAGCCGGCATCAGTCATCACGATCAGCTTGCAGCCGGCCGGCACGATCAGTGCGAGCTTTTGCATAAAGGCGCGATGAACCGAAGGATGTCCATACCGCGCCTGCGGATGAATTTCTTCGTACAGGGTGATCGAACGCCCTTCGACCACCGCGCTTGCTCGCAGCAGATGCCATCGCTGATCCTGAGTGGCATCGGACCAATCGACCACAACGAGCAGTTGTTGCAGGCCTTCGAGCCACTGTGCGGCAACGCTGCGATAAAGCTGATCGCGACCATGATGAAACGCCGAATTGCCCAGCAGACGGTCGACGCTCTTGAAGCGGTGCTTGAACGCGGCGCGTCCGCCCAGGTGAAGCGCAATGGCTGAAAGGCTGCTGGCATTCGCTCCGAGCAAACCGGTGACCACGCGCAGCAGCGCGGCTTGACGACGCTTGTGCAAACACTTCAGACACGGGCCGACAACCCGCGCTACGATTTCGCTCGCATGCATGGCACGCCTCGTTGTTTGTCTCGACAACGAAGAACGTGGCACCAAAGTGCCATGCATGCTCTTTTTTTGCCTGAAGACTACTGCGCAACATATTGAAAAACAATGGGTGTTTGCGGGGAAACCTCAGGGTCTATCCGCTATTTCACGGGAGACAGGGATGACAGGGGCACCGGTCTTGATCGACGGCAAGTATCAAGTTCATGGTCTTTGCAGCAACGCGGGTGGAATGGGAACGCTGTACTACGTTACTTGCGTAGGCACGGAAGCTCCGACCATGGTGCTCAAAGTTTGCAAGCTCGCCGATCCAGAGATGTTGGCGCGATTTCGCCGTGAAGTCCGAGTCATGCAAGAGTTCGCCGGCAATAGCTATGTTGTTCCGATACTTGACGCGAACTTGGACCATGAACCGCCATATTTCGTCATGCCGCACTACGAGCATGGTGATCTCGCCCGTCACATAGCTGAGATCCATAGCGACATGCTGCAGTTGGAGCAAATCTTCAATAGGATAATTGACTGCGTCGCCCAACTGCATGATAAGAGGGTGCTTCACCGGGACATCAAGCCCCAGAACTTCTTGATCGGTAAAGACGGGATAGTGGTTTCCGATTTCGGTCTGTGCACGGAGCAGGAGTCGATGACGGCCTTTACCCGTAGCTCTCAATGGGCAGGAACCCTTGGCTACATGCCCCCAGAATTCACACTTGGTGGGTTTAGGGACGTCGACGCCACCGCCGATATTTTTATGCTCGGAAAGACGTTTTATGCAATCACTTCCTGTCGCGACCCCATGTACTTGGTTGCTGATGGCGTACCACCTCAACTCTTTCCGATCTTCGAACGCTGCTGCGCAATTAATAAGCTGAGCCGTTACCAATCGCTGGCGTCGCTCAAACAAAGCCTAACCGCTGCCTTTGACGTCTTGCTCGGGCGCGCTGTTGGCCCGGGTAAGGTCTATGGGCTACTTCGCTCGATATCCGACCGGCTACGCGCCTCGCAGCAATACGCGCCAGAGGAGGTCGCGAGATTCGTCGAGGAGCTTGGGCTGCTCGGCGCAGACGACCAGCACAAAGTGTGCATGGAGTTGCCTGCAGAAGCGTTCCATGTCCTCTCGCAACATCTTGTCAAGGAACACCTGAGCCCTTTTA
This sequence comes from Methyloversatilis sp., assembly GCF_030696805.1. Classification (GTDB taxonomy): domain Bacteria; phylum Pseudomonadota; class Gammaproteobacteria; order Burkholderiales; family Rhodocyclaceae; genus Methyloversatilis. The sequence continues at coordinate 2,746 of NZ_JAUYRO010000005.1, forward strand.
TAGCAGTTTATCGCGGCATGGCAGAGAAAGCGACGTACTCATGGAGCTTTGCCGAAACGATTGCTGACCACATGAAAGTAATATTTAACGCCTCGGATGCATCGGCAACGGACAAAGCGGAAGCACTGCGCGTCGCGATCATCGCTGCAATCCGCCAGAACAGGTTTGCCGCAATGGACACCTGCAAGTCGATGATAACTTCTGTTGAAGAGGAGGAACTTGGTCAGCGAGTGCACGACGTTCTGATTGAGAATGACAGCCCATTCATACAATACATCGATCCCTCGGAATGCAAAGCCGGCGCAGTCAGAGCGGCAGTAGTCGCACTCAAGACTGCGGCGGAAGCGAGAGTAGCGAAGGACGACGGATTTATTACACTTTAAGCGCAATAGAACAATAGGGGACGTAGCAACGTATACTTGAATAATATAATCGAATTTTGCGTACACGCGGTGGTTACCTGCACGCCATCAATGATTGCAAACAACTTGCTATTACAGGGGGTCGTCCTTGGCAGGAGAAACAAGTGCTATTGCAAAAATGGCCATTTACGTATCGGACGAAATATTAACTTGGTTTAGATGGGAACGATTCTCACTAGCGGACCAAAACTTCGATTGCGTAAAAACCGACAAACACGCACCTCAAAAGTCAACGCACACGCATCCTGTGGACGTCGTCTTCTTTTATACAGACCCATACGAGAACACGATCGTATATTTAAATACCGACCTCAAGAGTTATGCCCAGGGGTCAATCGACGCGACTCGAATCTTTAGCTCACTCAAGTCACTCTCGCAGACAATAGAGTGCGCGAGAGTGTCGGAAGAATGGCAAGACCGTTATCATCAGTTTGGCGATCTACCGTATGAAATACGAGCGATGCTATTCGTTTACAATCATGACGCTGAGTTTGATAAAAATTTCCTTGATGTATTGACTGCACCTGTGAAGCGCCGTGGGACCAAAACAGAATCCCCACTTAAACTCGAAACGCTTCCAATTGCTGATGGACAAGTAATACACATCATAGAGCCAAGAACAATAAGCTACTTAACAACTGTTGTCGCTGACGCCCAAAAGCTTCATGCACAAGGAAGTTTCCCTGAGAAAAACTATGAATTTCTCTATCCCGATTTAAAGTTACACAAAGCTCACGGTCTTCCATACAACCGCCCAGCAACGATCGAACTGCTTACAGGCCCATATCTGATAATTCGACACGACAAGGTCGTCAAACTCAACGAATCCACTGGCAAAACTGAGGAGAGACACCCCGAAGGCTATGTTGTCTATTACAACAGACCAGGGGGTACAACAGAAGAATTTACATATCTTCTAGATATTCTATCTGGGTACCAGATTCTTGACAGCGATAACAAAATAAGAATAAGAGTTGCGCACGAGAAACCAGAAGGAGATCCGCGAAGTAACTTCAATAGAGCGGTAAATCTCTACGCTCACGAGTGGGGTTTTGACACACACAAAACGAATCGACTCAAAAATATCGAATTAGAAATTATTGAAAAATACAGATATTCTTTTTCCAGAACAGTTATTGGATGGGACGAAAATGATAGGCGGAAAAATACTTAGCGCGAGCGACAAAGCCGTATTTGACGCTCTAAGCCAGAAAAACGTCACAAACCTTGAACTTCGGGAACTCTTTCTATCCAGAGGAATTTTGGTATCAAAAGACACAAGCAGAAAACAATTAGCGCTACATTTCTCTAGACTTCCCCACGATTATTTTGACTATCAAAAACTCGCAAGTATCTTTAGCAGTCCAAACCAGCGAGAAAAGATGACTAGCACAAGAGTCAAGACCGAAATACCGATGAGCACCTTTGAATCGAGCGCGCACGAACTGAAAGCTGATCTTGAGAAATCCGGAGCGGCCATAAGAGTTTTCTCCGCGAAGGGCTCACGGTTAGACATTGAAGTAAAGTATCAGAAGTTGAATTTCAATAAAAGCGAATTTCGACAAGTTGTAAATCGTGTAGCAACTATCTCAATCCAAAAGGATGGCGAAGAATTCACCATCCACTCTCCGCACAATGATGATGCCCGAGAGTGGATTCAAAAACTAATAAGAATCGTTAGTGAAAAAAGCGGAGAAAACCTTAGCCTTGACGACATCAGACTCCCTCCGGGTTTCGTCGCTAAGGAAAAAAGCGACTTCTTTAACCGCTTAATAAAGAGCATGCCGGGATATAGAGTCCATGACGTATCCGATGTGTACATTGCCAACCCACGTATAGAAGCAGAAGAAGACGATAACGACACAATTGTAGAGGTGCACATCACAAAAGCGTCTTTAAAAGGTCAAGGAGTTCTTCTTTCAGACGAACTGAAGACGTTAGAAAAAAAAGGGTTTTATATAAGCAAGATGATTTGGGCCTCACGAACCATTGAAACCGATTCAGACTTATACGAATTCGAAGCCCAGTTTTCTTCACCAGAGGACTGCTCTGGATTTACATATTTACCACGGGGGTTTTACAAACACCAAGACAGCGGTTCCTTTGGCACCAGTAGAAACAATTTTACGACGAACGAAGAACAACGACTTGGGCGTCTAATCGAGAAAACAGCGAGAGAAACTCTATATGCGATGATCGGAGAACAAAATGCACAGATCGAAGTGGCTATGCCTTAGTACAAGCTGTAACCACAAGTCGGTCACAGAACAAATTCGATCGAATAGATATAACACTGAAGAAAACAGAGGGTTTGACATTTCATTTCGTGACTCTCTAAAAATTGGCGCGACATTCATTGAAAAAACAATAGAAAGAGAGATTGTAATCGACCCTTTCGGCGAAAGCACATCGATAGAGACAACAAGATACCTTTCTACCAGCTTTCACCTTCACCTTCTTGAAAGCAAGCAGGACACTCGATATGCACTTGAGATACTGAGCCCACGAAAGTCAATTCGTAGCTTAATATTTACCCTATCCGATGTTCTACGAGGTGCTGTAGTAGACGAGATAAAAATCCCTCTAATCGCCGCATTTAATAAGATTAAGAAATCGTCACCTGACGCACGGATAAGAAGGATAAAGGCGTCAAGCATAAAGATCAGCGAGAAATCAATCGCATCAATCGACATCACTTCGATAGAAGAGGCTGACAATGATTTTTTTCGTGCATTTGGAGAATCTGATTCAATCATCGAAAGAATTTGGGTCACCGCGCCTTTTGACACCTACCCTCATCAGTTTGAGCTAAGCCGAAGCGGCAACTCCACGGTGGACGATTTTTACAAAGAAAAAGCATCAGATTTTATCCTCTCTCTCTTAAAAGATGCTTAGAGCCGAACAATAAGGGACGCAGCAACATTTCCCGTGATCCTCGCGGGCGCTGCCCGAAAGCTTTCCCACGCGCAGGCACCAGGAGCGTCAGGCAGGCATCCAGACATCCAGCTGGTTGCACAAGCGCTCTCGATTAACTATTCCGTCGCAGCCCGGTTTGTGCTTATTGCATCCACATGCACCGGACACTGCGATGCCCCGCCGCGCCCGTCTTTCTCTTCCCGGCGTACCGCTGCATCTCGTTCAGCGCGGAGACAACCGCCAGGCCTGCTTTTTCGCACCTGACGACTGCCAGCACTACCTCGACTGGCTGGAAGATCATTAGTGCAGGCAGGGCTGTCGCGTGCACGCCTATGTACTGATGACCAATCCTGTCCATCTGCTCGTGAGCGCCGACGATCCGGGCGCGCCGAGCCGCGTCAAGAAGGCGCTCGGCCAGCGCTATGTGCAGTACATCAACAGGACTTACCGGCGCAGCGGCGGTCTGTGGGAAGGCCGTTTCCGTTCCTGTCTGGTTCAGCAGAAAACAATAGGGGACCCAGCAACATTCCCCCGGATGTCTCTGCTCGCCTCCAAAACGGCCCGGTTCAGCTCATTGCCGAAGTCAGCCCGAGATGTTCGACGAAAGGGTCGAAGTCGCGGTCGCTGTATCGCAGCGCGTAATCCGATTCGATGCAGTGGGTGGCGATCAGCGCGTCTATTGTCTTGCGGATCGTGATGCCACGCTCGCGCGGCGCGCAGCAGGTACGCTCTGCCTGCATTGCAATTGCTGACCGCCGATGTCGACAGTGTTCAGCCCTGTCAGCAGCTTCCGCGCCTGATCGAAATCCCGCTGACTGCCGAAGCCCTGCAGCATTGCGGTCAGGATGAGGAATAGGGCACAGACCCTGGGGTATCCCCCCTCGGACTTGCCGAACCCGGTAACGCTCCTTAACATACACACTCATACGTACATACACGAGGTGTCCATGGAAACACTGACCACACGGGTATTCAACAACGGCAACAGCCAGGCGGTGCGTATTCCGGCCGAGTTCCGGCTGGACACCGATCAGGTCAGCATTTCGCGCAATGAAGCGGGCGACCTGATCATTCACCCGCTCGGAGCAAGGCGCGGCACTGCACTGATGCAGGCCTTGCAGGCCCTGGGCGAGGTGGATGCAGCGTTTGTCGCGGCGCTTGAAGCGGATCGTGAGTCGCCCCTGCCGGTACAGGAACGCGAAGACCTGTGATCTACCTGCTCGACACCGACATCCTGATCTATCTGCTCAAACAGCAAACGCCCGCCATTGCGCAGCGCATTGATGCCCTGCCCGCGGAGGACTGCCTGTGCATGTCTTTCGTGACCTGGGCCGAACTGCTGAAGGGTGCAGAGCGAAGCACCCGCAAGACAGAAGTGGTGCGCCGGCTTGAAACGCTGGCGCTGCAGGTGCCGGTGCGCTATCCCGCCAATGCGGCCATCTGCCGGCACTATGCCGAGCAGGCAACGCGGCTCAAGGATGCGGGCACACCGATCGGCGCGAACGACTTGTGGATCGCCTGTCACGCGCTGGCTGAAGGCGCAACGCTGGTCACCCACAACACCCGGGAATTCAAACGCGTGACAGGCCTGCGGGTCGAGGACTGGGTGAGCGCTGCCGACGCTTGAATTCGCCCTGCGGCTGGCGTGGCTGCCCCGCATGTCGTGCGCGGTTCAAGTTCGGGCCACAGCATGCTCAACAAACAATAGTAACGACAGGGGACGCAGCAACATTCCCCCGGATTTCTCTGCCCTCTTCCACCACGGCCCAGTTCAGCTCATCGCCGAACTCAGCCCGAGATGTTCGACGCAAGGGTCGAAGTCGCGATCGCTGTAGAGCGGCGTGTAATCCGATTCGACGCAGCGGCGTGTCTATTGTTTTGCGGATCGTGATGCCACGCTCGTGCTGCGCGCCGTAGTTGCGCGCCGCCTGAATTGCAATGTCCTGACCGCCGATGTCGATAGCATCCAGCCCTGTCAGCAGCTTCCGCGCCTGATCGAAATCCCGCTGGCTGCCGAAGCCCTGCAGCACTTCGGTCAGGATGAGGTCGCCGATGATCAGCAGTTCGCCGCCCAGCAGTGCGTCCAGCCTTTCGGCCTGCGGGGTGGCGGTGCCCCGGAAAAAATCGATCCAGACGCTGGAGTCGACCAGGATCAAGCGTCGGCCCTCATCGCGTCGAGGTCACCTTCCCATTGAAGCTTGCCCCCGAAACGGCGGATTTCCTCCTGCTGGCACAGGCGCAACAAGGTGCGTAGCCCCATCTCAACGGCCTCACGCTTGGTCCGGGCGCCGGTCAGGCGCAAGACGTCGCTCATCAACGGGTCGTCTATTTCCATATTGATGCGCATGATGTGTATCTCCGAACCGATCTTTACACATTCCAGCGGATGTGCCCGTAACGTGAGCTGCGATGGAGCGGATGGGCCCGCTCCAGCAAGAAGAATAGGGTCTGACTCCATGGAGTGTTTCGGCGAGTTGCTCTGACCCTGTCGGGCCAGCCCGGAGGAAACGGATCCTCCAAGCCGGCCGGGTTCAAACCGGCGACCACTCTGGAGTACGGGATCGGGGACGCCTCACAGGCTTCGGGCGCATAATTCCAGCCATGCCCACGATCAGCCAGTTCTTCGGTATCGTCATCCAGATGTTCTGGCGCGAACATGCCCCGCCACATTTCCATGCGATGTATGCCGAACACGAGGCCCTGATCGACATCCGGACGCTCGAAGTGATAGGTGGCAGCCTGCCTCGCCGGGCACTTGCGCTGACCATTGAATGGGCAATCGAACATCGCACTGAACTGATGGAGGACTGGAACCTGTGCCAATCCAGACAACACCCGAAACGGATCAAACCGCTGGAGTAATCCCCGCCGCACCCTGGCGAGTCAAGGCGCTTTCGGTGCTGCCCGATCATCGCCTGGCGGTCACGTTCATGGATGACACGAACGGCATCGTGGATTTTTCAGCCATTCTGACTGCCACGGAATGCGGCGTCTTCGAAGCGCTCAAGGACAAGGCTTGTTTCGATCAGGCACGCCTGGATCTGGGTGTGGTGACATGGCCCAACGGAGCAGACATGGACCCAGCCTGGATGTACGAGCAGATCCGGACGAATAAATCGTGGTCTGTCCCCTTCTAACTACCTTCTAACCATCACCCTGCCTTCTTCGGTCGCGGCGCTTGCTTCTCGTCGGGCTTCTGATCGCTTTCGAGGCGCAGTTCGTCGGCGGAAATGCGGACCAGCCTGCCGCCCTTCACCACGACGATGCCGGTATCGGTCTGGATCGCCGTCTTTCTGGCGAGCGCGGCGGCACGCTGCAGGGCTGCCATCGACGCGCGCAGGTCCGGGTCCCGCGCTTCGGAAATATCCTTGATCTTCATGCGTTTTCTCCCCACTCGATCAACGACGGCGCGGTACCGGCATTGTCATACCTGGCCCAAACATCCACGCGCGCCTTGTAGCTGTCTTCAAAGTTCTTGAGGCCGGCAGAGAATCTGCGGCGGATCACCGCCTCCGGAATGTCGTGCCCACCTTGCCTGACCCGTTCGGCAACACGCGCGATGGCCATATCGACACTGGGCAGGGTCAGAAAATACTCTCGCCGCGCTGCACACATGCAGCCATCTCCAGCAGCATCAGGCGCCCGGCCTGAGTGCAGCAGTTTCCGGCGCAAAGGGCGACAGGCCCGCGGCAATCAGATCCGCGTTGATGAAATGCGGACATCGCGCCTCTTCCGGCAGGAAGGAGCGCGCGAAAGTCGTTTTTCCGGCACCGTTGGGGCCCGCGATGATGATGATTTTCTGGCGTGTATTCATCCGTATTCGGGCACCTGGACTCGCGGCGGATCGACCCGATTCATTGGGAAACGGCTTCGACGCCTCCACGGCGGACCGTGAATGCAGGTTGAACCGCAACAGTGAGCTTGGGACAATCGGGTACCTCGCAACAGCGAGGACATGCGCTGCGCAAAGGCAAACTGATAGAGGTACACCATGACTGGCCGTTTGCTGAAGACCGTGCACGAAACCGCGCAGGATTTTGCCGACGCCGGGCTGATCGACGCGCAGACCCTGCGCGAGTTCGACGCGACCTGCCTGCCGCCGGTCCGAAGCTACACAGCCGAAGAGGTCAGGAATCTGCGGCTGCGCTGCCGGGCCAGCCAGGCGGTGTTCGCCGCCTATCTGAACACCAGTGTGTCGACGGTGCAGAAGTGGGAACGCGGCGACAAGCACCCCAACGGGCCTTCGTTGAAGCTGCTGGATCTGGTCGAGCGCAAGGGCCTGGAGGTGCTGGCGTGAAACCCGGAATCGAAGAGACGTCCGCCTTGGACACCTTCAAACGCGACCTGCTCGAATCGGTCGAGCAGATGAAGGACGCGGCCGGAGCGCGCGTAACAGGCGGGCGGTTTGAGCCTTCGCCAGCACAAACGCGGCGCGGCGCCGCGCTGATGCAGGCCTTGCAGGCGCTGGGCGAGGTGGACGCAGCGTTCGTCGCGGCGCTGGAAGCCGCCCGTGTGACTGAACTCGATGCGCCCCTGCCGGTACATGAGCGCAAGCGCCCTGCCGGCGCTTGAATGCGCCGATGCCCCGCGGTCCGCTATCCATCGCACGCGATCAGAGCCTTGATTATCGACCATCGCGAAGCCGATCGCGGCGAGGCCGCCGCTCCCACAAAAAAGGGAGCTTGAGGATGCAGCAAAATTTCCGGCACCGTCAGGAAGTGACGGCCTTCCGATCAGCTTCACAATGAGTGATCTGCCGCAGCGCGGCGAGCCTTTCGGCGAGTTGTTCTGGCCCTGTCGGCCCAATCCGGAGGAAACCGTTTCCTCCGCGCGACCGGGTTCAAACCGTCGACCACGCCCCACCCCATTTCCATGCGATGTATGCCGAACACGAGGCCCTGATCGACATCCGGACGCTCGAAGTGATAGGTGGCAGCCTGCCTCGCCGGGCACTCGCCCTGACGATTGAATGGGCGATCGAACATCGCAAGGAACTGATGAGGACTGGAAGCTATGCCAATCCAGACAACACCCGAAACGGATCAAACGGCAGGAGTAATCCCCGCCGCACGCTGGCGGATCCGACGAGTGGGGATTGGCACTACTACCATTGGCGCGCTCGACTTGACAGCATTGGGTCTGCCCCCTGTTCCCTGCTTTCCCTAGCCGGCCTCGACGCGGTTGCGCCCGGCGCCCTTGGCGCGGTATAGCGCCTGGTCGGCCCGCTTCAGCAGCGCTTCGAGGTCGGTTTCGCCGTCGACGCGGGTCGCGACGCCGATACTGACGGTGAAGGGCACCGGCTGGCCGGACTTCCAGTCGTGGTCGAAGTCCTGTTCTTCGAACACCGCGCGCAGCCGCTCGCCCATGTTCAGCGCCTGCGCGGCATCGGTATCGGGCAGGGCGACCACGAATTCCTCCCCACCCAGGCGCGCGAAGATGTCGCGGTGGCGCACCGTGGCCGCGCCGACCCGGGCCAGCAAGCGCAGCACTTCGTCGCCGATATCGTGGCCATGGCTGTCGTTGACGCGCTTGAAGTGGTCAACGTCGAGCATCAGCACCGAAAAGGGCTTGGTGGACTTCATGAGTTCTGCGGCGCGCAGCGCGAAGTCGCGCCGATTGGGCAGGCCGGTCAGCGCGTCGGACGCCGCCTGCTTCTGCAGCACATCCATCAGATGGACCCGGTCGGTGATGTCGCGCACCACCGCCGTGAATTCGACCCCGCCGTCGACGTTGATCTTCGAGATCGCAATCTCGACCGGGATCCGCGTGCCGTCCTGGTGCTGACCGTAGATGCGGTTGCGCTCATTCATCTCGCGCGACTTCACCGGCGAGCGGGCGAACTGATGCACGTAGTCGCCGTGGTGTTCGCGGTGCTGCTCGGGAATCAGGGCCTCCAGCGGCTGACCCAGCATCTGCGCCTGCTCGTAACCGAACAGGTGCTCGGCTGCCCGGTTGAACAGCGTGATGCGCTGTTGCTGGTCGACGGTCACGATCGCGTCGTAGGCCGCGTCGACGACAGAGCGAAAGCGCGAGGTGCTGACTTCGAGCGCACGATGAAGTTGCACCTTGGTCGTGATGTCCAGGCCGGTGAGCAGGATGCCACTGATCGCGTCGCCGCCATCGCTGCCATCGTGGCGGAATGGCTTGAGCGAAAGGCGCCACCAGTGCGTGCCGTCGCGAAGGTCGTAGGCCTGCTCGAGTTCCTGCGCCAGACCGGTCGAGAAACACTCATGGATCTTGGCGCGCAGTTCGCGCCGCGAGTAGCTGGGCAGCAGCGCGTCCAGCGGGAACGGAAAGCTCAGGCTGCGGTTGCGACCACCGAGCATCTGGAAAAAGCTGTCGTTGCAGGCGGCGACCGTCAGGTCGACATCGTCGTCGTTGCGCTGCACGAAAGCGACGCTGGACGCGATGCCGTCGACGAATTCCTGAATCTTGATTCCCTTGTCGGCCACGAAACGGACTCCCGGATGGCTGGTTGAGGGGATGCTGCACCCTGAGATGACCGGAGACGGGTCAAATCCGGCGCCACTCTAGTCATGTCCGGGGAGATTGTCCAAGATGGCGAGCATCCGCGAACGGCGCATCAACTGCTGTCGTGCGTGCACGCCGGTGACCTGCTTCCGGCTTCCCTGACCTGCTGCTGCCTCTGTGGTCCACGATGTGATTGCCAGGTTGTCGTCGGCGGATTGAGGCAACAGGGGAAATCGGGAATGTAGAAACATCTCCCTCCGCACCACTCGTCGGGCCAATGGAAAACCGCTCTCACCTCGTCTATCGATGAGCGCTTCCGCTACCCGCTATTCCGGCTGGGCGATGATGCCGCGCAACCATGGCTCCAGACGGGCGATGTCGAAGGTTCCGGCGTCGAACATGTCCATCATCCGGGCGAATACGACGGCAGGGGTGAAACGGGGGTTCGGCGAGCACGACTCACGGCCCGCAAAGCCGGCCGGCTTTGCGGGCTGGCCGTGGATGGCCCCTACGAAAACCGCGACGATGTTGCCTTTCGTAGGAGCGGACCCTGTCCGCGATGGGGCGGTTGATCACGCGCCGGCGCTTGTTCGGAGGCCGTGTTCGCCTGCCGGGCAGGCTCCTACGAAAACCGGCGCATCATCGACCCTACGCGACGTTTTCGCCTCCCGAAAGCGATCCCGCGCCGCCTCCGCAGGCAGTCCGGCTTCATGCGCACCGCATCGGCACCAGGTGGCGACGCTCAGTCGCCTCCACCGCAACCACCTCCGTCCGAACCGCCATCCGCATCGCCGAAGCCATCGGTGCCGCCGTCGACGCCGTCGCTGCAGAAGTCGCTGCCGCAGTAGGGCGTGCTGCCGCTGCCGTCCGAGCCTGCTCGCCGCACGCCGCCGCAGTCCGGCACGTAGCTGAAGCCGCCGGCGATGGCCAGCTTGGCGTCCAGCGCGAACAGCAGCGGCAGACGGCTCGGCGCGCGCGGGTCGATGTTCTCTTCGCGGCAGGCGAACCACCAGCAGCGGCGCAGGCCAGCGTTCTTCAGCCGGTCATCGGTCAGCACGACCGCCGGCGTGTGGTGCAGGAAGCGGCCGAAGCCCTGGCGGCAGAAGCTGTCGTAGTTCTTCGTGCACAGAATGAATTCATGCCACAGGTCGTCCACCACCTGGCTGGGCATGGCCACGAATTTGCGGCCGCTCTTCAGATGCGCGAGGAAGAACTGCCGCAGTCCGTTCGCCACCAGCTGGCAGTCCTTCGGCGACAGTTGCGGGTGACGCGCGCGCAGCTTTTCGAACAGGCCCTTGGGCAGTTCGGCATGGCGGATATGGGCTTCGCGGCGCAGCGCGACGTAGCGCAAGTGGAACACCAGCGCCACGCCCAGGAGGGCGACGGCAAGGACGATCAGCAATGGATGCATGGGCAGGTTCGATCTCGGCGCGAGGCGGGCGCCGCGGATGATGCCCGAACGAAAGGCTGCGCACGACAGGCCGGGCGCAGCGCTGCATCGGCAGGGCGTACCGGGCGATCGCTTCAGCTTGCGCCAGCTCGGCACCTTGCCTCACGTGGCAAGTGCGCGGCTACCCCATCTGCCCCGCCCGCGCGCGCCGCGATCGCCGCCATTTCATTCGCGCGTGGCAGGCCCTTCGGCAGGCGTTCGAGCCGACATTTCTTCAATGCGGCGCGCCGCTTTCAGGGTTTGCACAGGCGCCCATTCCCGGCGCGGCCTGACCCTGCGTCAACGGCCGTGCAGGCAGGAATAATGCACGGTTCCGGTCAAGGCAAGCCCTTGTGCATGTGCTAGATTTTCAGAATCACCCCAGCCCGTGATCTGCCATGCGACCCGCCCTTCCGGTCACCTTTCGCCGCGCACGCAAGCGGGTTGTCCTGGCCTTGGCGCTCGCGCTGCCGTTCGTGCAGCCGGCACTCGCCAAACCTTTCGTGTGGGAATTCGAACGCACCGGCGGCATCGTGACGCAGACCTTCGATTCGCTCGGCCCGCTGTTCACCTTTTTCGTCACGCCCACCGCCTACCAGACCGAACTGCTCGGTGAAATTACCCTCGACACGATTTCCATCGTCGCGCCGGGCTCCGCCACCAGCGAGGGCGGCTATTTCGATACGGAAATCTTCTTCTACGGCCGCTCTCACACCGCCCTGCCCGCCGGCCAGCGGGGCAGGCAGGTCCGCATTCCCGCACAGCCCCTGTCCGGCGCGATATGGCACTTCGTGACCCGCTCCGACGTTTCCGGTATCCAGCGGTTCGACGCGGAATTCGACTTCGAAACCGAGACCGGCTCGGCGACCCCTGCCCTTCATCTGGTGAAGAAGGCCGAGCGCGGCGCCGTCGTCACCGACCCCGGCGGCCTGGGCGCCCAGATCCGCGTATGGACGGCCGCCGCGCCTACCACGGTCACGATCGACAAGTTCGACGTCAAGGTGACCGGGAGCATCGTCCGTTACCAGATCACCCCCTACACCAACGACGGCACGATCGAGATCGAAAAGGACGACGACGCATACAACAACCGCGTGGTGTTCAACGGCGGCAGCATCCGCATCCTCGACAAGCTCAATAACCGCGGCGTGATGTTCAACAGCGGAAGCATCCTCATCGAAGAGGCGGCGCACCTGACCGAACTCACCAACCCGGGCACGATCAACCTGTTGGCCGACAGCCGGATCGAAAACGCCGGGCGCCTCGTGACCGAAGGCTCCGGGCTGATCAGCGGCGCCGGCGCGATCATCAACAAGGCATCTTTTCCCGGCGACCTCTCGCCCGATGACCCGACGCTGCCGCCCTCGCGCGACCCGGGTCTGTTCAACCACGGCACGCTCGACCTCACCGCCGGCGGGCAGCTGACCAATACCGCTGGGGCGCGTTTCGACAACCGCGGTCGTTTCAACCTCGGCGACGACGCGACGTTCAGCAACGAAGGCCGCTTCACCAACGGCTCGGCGGATGCGCCGGGCGGCATGCTGGACAGCCACGGCACGGTGGAGCACCTGTCCGGCAGCTTCGCCAACTACGCGCGCATCGAAAGCAGCGGCCGCTTTGCGAACAGCGCCACGCTCGACAACCAGGGTTTTCTGGGCGTGTTGCAGACGGGCGGTTCCGGCATATCGGAATTCGTCAATGCGGGCACCGTGCGCAACGGCATCAACGACGCGGTTTCGCTGGCAGAACCTGGCCGGGGCATGATCCGGGTCGAAAGCAGCTTCCGTAACGACGGCGTGATCGACAATCGATCGATCGTGGAAGTGGACGTGGCAGGCGAGCTGTACAACAACAAACAGTTTCTCAACGGCGCGACAGGCGTCGCGAACGACCCTGATGTGCGACTCGATCTTCGCGGCCTGATGGTCAACGCCGACGGCGCCGAACTGACCAACCGGGGCATGGTGCAGGTCGCGGGAGGCAGCGTCACGAATCAGGGCAGCGTCAACAATCACGGCCGGTTCGTCATCACCGGGGACGGCGTCATCGGCGGCGCGCAGGGCAGTTTGACCGGCGGCACGGTTTTCAACACCGGTGAGATGCAGATCAACGAGGGCGGTGCCTTGGGCGGGCTCGTCCGCTATCGCCAATCGGGTGCCGGTGCGGTCACGACCGTCAACGGACTGCTCGAGGCGCAGACGGTCGACATCGAAGACGGCATCCTGAAAGGTCGCGACCGCGTGTCGACCGGGCTGCTGACCGTGGGCGCCAACGCGACGGTCAGCCCGGGTACCTCGCCGGGCACGCTCACGGTGCTGGGCTCGATGGTGATCGACGGCGTGCTCGAACTGGAGCTTGCGGCGGAGGCCGCCGACCGCCTTGACGTGTCCGGCGCGCTGTTCTTCTCCGAAAGTGCGACGGTGCGCTTTTCATTCCTCGACGGCCTGCTGCCCGAAGAGGGCCGCCGCTATGCGTTCGCCGACCAGGTCAGCGCCAGCGGTGGCGTGTACGGACTGGAGCAGGTGCGGTTCGAACTCACCGGATTCGCGGGTGCCTGGGATGGCAGTGGATTCACGGTGACCGCCGTGCCTGAGCCGGCGGCATCCATCCTGCTCGCCGCCGGACTGTGCGTCGTGGTGAGCACCGCATGGCGACGCCGCCTTCCCTGAGCGCGACGCACACTCGGCCGCACCGGCCGCGCCTCACCCCGCCTTCGGCACGACTGCGCTTCCCGGCAGCAAGTGCTCACTGCCCGGCGGAAGGAAGAAGCTGCTTTTGAAGTTTGTATTCCACAACGTGTTCAATGCCGCGCTCTGGTTTTCATCCAGCTCCCCGAACACCTCGGAATCGACCAGCCGCTCCGCCGCGATGATGGTCGGCGACACGATCTGCGCGCCCGAGAGCACCTCGAAAAATGCCAGGCCGGCATAGATGCCGCTCTGGCCGCAGTGCGGCACGACCTGGATCACCGCCGGCTCATTGCTGGTGTCGACGTTTCGACCGATCAGAAGCAGCCGCGACTGAACCGGAAATCCGTAGTACTTGTATTTCATCGTCCGGCCAGCGCTGGTCTTGTATTGGAAAGCCGCGTGCAGGTAACCCGGCAACTCCAGATTGCCGAAATCAAAATCCCGATAAACCCAGATCGACTTGCCGTCCCGCACGGTCAGCAGATAGCCGTAGAACTTCTTCCGCAGCGGCATCAGATCTTCTTCCTTCGAACGCCAGGGCACGACCAGCAGTTCATTGATCATGCGCAGCACCCCCTCGAAGGGCGCGGGCGAAAAAACCTGCGTAATGAGCGATGTCAGCCCGAACGCCAGCGTGACGCTGCCGACCGACGTCAATACTCTCTGGATGAATGAGTCGGGCACGAAGTGCGCCAGCAGAAGAATGAGAAATCCGACGATGAAAAGCAGGGAAAGGCTGAACAGCTTCTGACGCTTGTCCCGCAGAGCCACGACTTCGGTCGACGCATTTTTACTCATGAGAACCTCGGGAAATTGCGCCTTCAGACTGCCAAGGCGGGACTTCGGTCATCTTCAGTTTGTTGACGCACAACGCGCAACCGCACTGGCGCCGCGATGAATAGTAACGGCGGCAGAGCTCGGGGTTCAAACGATTTGCTGGCACGTCTGCCCATTCGAACTGCAAGCGCTTTGGGCGCGGCTGCGGTTCAGGGACGAATCCGTGAAGCATAATTCCGATTTCATGCACTGAGCGGCATACGACCACCGGCGGATCGTTATGACACGAATCAAAGGCAGGCTCGCAAAATGGAACGACGACCGGGGGTTCGGCTTCATCGAACCGACCCACGGCGGCGACCACGTGTTCGTGCATATCTCGGCCCTGCCGCGCGACGGGCGCCGGCCCATGAACGGCGAAACACTGCTGTTCGAGGTGCAGACCGACGCGCAGGGCCGCAAGCGTGCGGTGTCCGTCGAGCGCCCGGGCCGCGTCGTCTCCCCGGCGCACGAGGCGCGCCGGCCCTCTTCTTCGCGCAGCCCGGAGCGACAAGGCACCGGTCTGTTCGGCTATCTGCTGCTGTTCGCGGGCGTCGGATTCGGCGGCTACCTGCTCTACGGCCAGATCGACGCGCACCTCGTGCAACGCATCAACGGAACCGCACCGGTGAAGTCCGGCGCGTCCGCGAACTTCCGCTGCGACGGCCGCCAGCACTGCAGTCAGATGACGTCGTGCGACGAGGCGACCTTCTTCATCGAAAACTGTCCGGACACGAAGATGGACGGTGATAACGACGGCGTGCCGTGCGAGCAGCAGTGCTCGGCTTTCTGAGTCGAAATCCGTCACGCGAACCACTGCCCTTCCGCTGGTGCGAAATCGCTCACGCCGCCTGTCATGCCCGTCTTGCTGGCCGCATGGCAGCCAAAGATGATTGAAAGTCACAGAGATCACTTCGATCTCTTCCGCCACCGGGAGCCCACTGATGAAAGCAACCACCGTACTTGCAAGCCTGCTCGCGTGCAGCACCTTCAATGCCCTTGCCGTCACGCTGCCGCCGGAACCGGTGGCGCGCGACGATCTGTTCGAACTGACCGGCCTCACGCTCAGCATTTCGGCGCCCGGCATTCTGGCCAACGACAGCGGCACCGGCGTGATCGTGACCAGCTTCTTCGATCCGGGGTCGGGCACGCTGAACAACGTGGTCACCAACGGCTCTTTCCTGTACACGCCCGAGCGGGGCTTCGCCGGCGTCACGACCTTCGACTACTTCATCGTCGACGAGTACGACCGCCTGTCGAGCGCCACGGTGACGATCGATGCCAGCACCACGCTGCCGCGCGCACGCGACGACTACTACACCTTGAGCGGGCTGACCCTCGACATTTCGGCGCCCGGCCTGCTGGCCAATGACAGCGGCGGTATCGGCGAGGTGAACGTGACCAGCTACTTCGATCCCACCTCGGGCACGCTCAACACCGTGGTCACCAATGGCAGCTTCAGCTACACCCCGGAGTATGGCTTTGCCGGTGTGGCAAGCTTCAGCTACAGCACCGAGGACGAGCTGGGCCGCAGCGCCATGGCCAACGTTTTCATCGACACCGCTGCGTCGATACCGGTGGCGTTCGACGACACCTTCACGGTGCTCAGCGGGGGCACGCTCGACATCCTTGCACCCGGCCTGCTGGCGAACGACCGGGGCGGCATCGGCGAAGTCATGGTGTCGAGCTTTTTCGATCCGAGCAGCGGCACGCTGGACAGCGTGATCACCAACGGCAGCTTCCGCTATATCGCCGATCCGGGTTTTGCCGGGCTGGCGACCTTTCAGTACTTCTCGATCGACGAACTCGGCCGCTCGAGCTCCGCGATGGTCAACATCAATGTGCT
Organism: Methyloversatilis sp.; assembly: GCF_030696805.1. GTDB lineage: Bacteria > Pseudomonadota > Gammaproteobacteria > Burkholderiales > Rhodocyclaceae > Methyloversatilis. The sequence continues at coordinate 19,336 of NZ_JAUYRO010000005.1, forward strand.
TGCGGTACCCGAACCGGGCACCTGGGCGATGATGCTGGCCGGGCTGGCGGTCATGGCCGGCTGCGCGGGTTGCCGGCGCCGGAAGGCGACGCATCACTGAGTGGTGCCGCATATCTCCGGGCACCTGCCTTCGACACTTTGACGCGGCAACGCGACGTCGGTCGCGCGTGGCGTGCCCGCTCTGCGCAGGGCACGCAGCGCGACGAACCGCCGAAGCAAACCGGTGCTGGGCACAGGCGCAGCAACGGTGGAGCCGTTTATGTGGGAGCAGCGGCCGCCCCGCGATACGCACGCTGCGAGATGAGCATCGCTGCACTGATCGCGGCGAGGCCGACGCTCCCACAGGGACGCCACTCCCGCTACAACCGGGCTGTGCGGCTTCGGTTCCGTCGCATCCGTGAAGTACTACACCTGGAGCGGGCTGACCCTCGACATTTCATTTCGCAGGCAGGAACTCGACGGCTGGCGCTTCTGCATAGTCCGGAACTATTCACATCGCCGTCATGACCACAAAAGAGACTGGCGCCTCGACCGTATTCCTTCGAGGATTTCCATGAAACTGAAAGCTTCTGCCCGACGTCAGCTCGCCGTCGCTGCCCTGCTCGGGTTCGCATTCGCCGCTCATCCGGTATTCGCAGCCAGCGGCTCGGCATCGTCGCAATGGTCATTCGGCCTTATCACCGACACACAGGGCGCCAGCGACCCCCGCGGTGTCTCGGTTCGGCTGATGCAGCCCGTGGTGGACCGTTTCGTGAACAACCACGACATCGACCTGCTGATCTCCATCGGCGACCTGACCGAGGACGGCACGGCAGGCGAATTCGATATCTGGAAGCAGACCGCCCAGCCGCTGTTCGATGCCGGCATTTCGTTCTACGCGACGCGCGGCAATCACGACGTGAAATCCGAGAGCACCATCGCGGGCATCGACCCCCTGCTCGGGCCCTCCGGCTATCGCGGCACCGAGGTCTGGTCGGCTGCCTTTCCCGGCCTGAGCGCGCCGGTCGTGGTGACTGGCCCGGGCGCGTCCTACTCGTTCACCTACAACAACACGCGCTTCGTCTCGCTCGACATGTATGGTGCATTGCCCAGTCAGCTCATCGGTTGGGTCACCAGCCAGCAGAAGGGCAGCAACGACCATATGTTCGTCTATGCCCACGAGCCCTTCTTCGGTCGCGCCCGCGAGGGTGTGCTGGGCGACGACCCACTGCGCATGCAGATCCTCGGCCAGCTGGGGGCCAACGGTGCCGACGCCTATTTCGCCGGCCACGACCACCAGTACAGCCGCTCGGCGGCGGTCGCCGGTCAGGACGTGCTGCTGCACCACTTCGTTTCGGGCTCGAACTCGGAGAAATACTATCGCTTCGAAAACGAGTTCAACGACGGCGAGGAAGTCGGCGCCGCGCTGATCAGCAACGAGGTCGGCTACAGCATCGTCGATATCGACGGGCCGTTCGTGACCTTCACGCACTATTCGGCAACGCCGCCGGCCTCGCCGGATCACTTCGAGACCTGGGTGCCGGAATGGCGTGTCGCCGATCGGACCACGTTCTCGACCAATGGCGACTCCTACGGCATCGGCGTGGGTGAGTCCTACGCAGGTCTGAAGAGCGCGATTGCCGCGGGCAATGGCTTTGCGGGCACGGAAGCGGAAATTCTCGCTGGCGTGAACCTCGAAGGTCGCTCGGTGACGACCGAACCCGATTCGGGCCCGGGCATCACCCAGCAGCTCGGCAACATCGTCAACTTCGGCTGGATGGCGACGAAGGACGGGCTGGTCAGCGACATCCTCTACCTGGGCGGAATGGACGACCAACTCGACAACGTGGCCGATCCCTTCGTGCTCACCATGAGCTATGACGAGTCCCTCGCGGTCGACGAATCGATGCTGCGCCTGATGTATGCGCTAAACGGATCGTGGGTGCTTGCGGCAGATGCCAACACCGAAGGGACGCCGACCTTCGTCGCTGGCGAATGGCTGGCTGGGTACGGCATCGGCACCTACGGCGTGGATACGGCCGCCAACGAAGTCTGGGCAGTGGTCGACCGCAATGGTCAGTTTGCCGTGTCCGCCGTGCCGGAGCCCTCAGCATTGGCCCTCATGCTCGGCGGGCTCTTCGTACTGGTGCCGCTGGCAGCCCGTCGCCGCCGCGCCTGAACGCCCGCCGACAGCTTCGCCTGACCCTTCGAGGCCGGACCCCTGCAGCGGGGCTCCGGCCTTTTTTTGTTCGTGCACCCAGCGCCGCCGCTCCCCCAGAAAACACGGCACGCATCGCGCACTGCGTACGCTGACTGCGCTCGACTCGGTAGTGACTGAAGGCGTCTTCGAACCGGCGCCTTCTGCCGCGGGCGCAGAACCCGTGGGAGCGCCCCTGTGTGAGCGGCGTCCCCGCCGCGATCTGTGCCGCGCCGAAGACGGCGCACAGGCTAGCTGCCTCGCGTCGCATTTCCAGAGCAATTCGCCCTGATGTCGCTCGGGATTTTGTGGATTCTCGTCGCCTCACGCTGCCCTGTGAGGGGGCACAAGACCATCGAAAGCCGGCACCTGGTGCGCCGACCCCGGCAAGCGCGTGTAGTCCGGTGCCCGCCGCATGCGCCTGCCCCCGGTTTCCCGGCACGCGGTATGCTGCGCCGCACCTTGTCCTGACTGCCAGCCATGAATCGCCTCTACCAGTATTTCTTCCGCGGCCTGATTACATTCCTGCCGGTGGCGCTGACCGTTTACGTGCTCGTGCTCTTTGTCACCTGGACCGAGCGTCTTGCGATGTCGATGATCCGGCCGATCATTGGCGACTTCTATCTGCCGGGGCTGGGCATCGCCATCGGCGCACTGATGATTCTTGCACTCGGCGCCCTGGTGTCGCAGCGCTTCACCGGAAGCCTGCTGTCATGGGTGGAGTTGCCGTTCACCAATCTGCCGGTGGTGAAAAGCATCTATTCCTCGCTGAAAAATTTCGCCGACTATTTCGCCCCTCACGCGGAATCCGCACAGCAGGTTGTGTTGCTGCGGATGCCTGGCAACGAATTGGGGATCGCCGGGTTGGTGACGCGGCAATCGATGGCCGGACTGCCTGCAGGCCTCGCCGAACTGGAAGACCAGGTAGCAGTGTACCTGCCCATGGGCTACATGATCGGCGGCTACACCGTGTTCGTGCCGCGCGCGTGGGTGACGCAGGTGGACATGACGGTCGAAGAGGCCATGCGGATGGCACTGATCGCCTACATGTCGTCGAACCGCGGAAAACCCGACGCGCGCTGAACACATGCGCGCCCGGTCACCGGCGCCGTCAGACACCACCGACACGGGGCGCCGCGCCGGCACGGTTCGCAGTACCCTGCTCGGCACAAACCACGGGGAGAACTGCCTTGAAAACCGCTCAACTTGTCACTGCAAGCCTGCTCGCGCTGTTGCTGGGCGCGTGCGGCCAACCGGCCGAACCGGAACCTGTCGCAGCGCCGCCGGCTGCGCCAACCACTCCGATAACCGAAGTCAATCCGGCGCCGGTCGCCGAGGTTACGGCAACGCCCGCACCCGCCGAAGCCGCTCCGACGGCCGTCGTGCCCGCTCCCGCACCTGATCCGGCACCCGCAACTGCCGCTGCAGCCGCGCCCGCTGCGGTCGAGGCACCGGCGGCCGCTGCAACCGAAGTCGCGGCCGCGGCCGCCGGCGGCGATGTCGTGAAGGGCTGGAAAGCCTGGCGTGCGGCAGCATGCGAGCGTTGCCATGGCCCGGCACAGGAAGGCATGGTTGGTCCGTCGCTGATTGCGTCGCTGAAGACGCTGTCGAAGGACGACTTCAACACGGCCGTGATCGAAGGGCGCATCGCGCTCGGCATGCCCGGCCACCCCTTCCTGGCCGACAAGATCGACGACCTGTACGCCTATCTGAAAGGTCGCTCGGACGGCAGCGTCGCGAACGTGCGACCGGACGGCGCCTGATTGCAGCCTGGCCCGGATGGCGACGCAGCGGATCAACGCCGCTTTCCGGCCGGCTGCGCCCACCTGACCAGCATCCGCAGCCCCGCCGCTGCCAGAAACGCCGCGATCAGGCTGATCAAACCCCACTTCAGCATCACGCTGTAATGCCCCCAGGCGAACAGCGCCTCACCCGGGCCGTCGGCAACGGCTGACAGAAACACCAGATGCGCAATGTTCTCGCTGACGTCGGCCAGACCCGCCAGCGGCGCCGCGAACGTTGCCGCCTGCCCCACGCGGCGGGGCGCGCCGCCGAGCGTGGCTGCAGCGCGCGCGCACAGCATCCACAGGAAGATCGAGTAGGCCGCCATGAAGGCGAAGTCGGCCCACAGCGTCTGCCGTGCCGTGTGCAGGCGGGCCTCCGGCGGGCGGGATTCGACGCGCTGCTGCGCCGCGTCCGGCGAGCCGGTCGCCGCTGCGCAACCGTGCAGCGCGCGCTGCGCCTCGGTGTCCGCACACTGGCCGGCCCAGCTCTGCACCACCAGCCGGGCACATTCGGCCGAGCCTGCGAACTGCAGACTCAGCATGCCGTGCGGCGTACACGACATCTGGATGTCGCGGTTGGTGGCCAGCACGAAGGCGCCGGTCACCGCGGTCAGCAGCAGTGCGGCGATGAGCCGTACGACACTCGTCATGCCAGCCGCGCGATCAGCGGCTCGTCCTGGCGTTGCGGATGACATGTTCAGACCTCATGGCTCGCGCGAGCCGGGGCACTCCCCGCTGCGCAGCTCACCGCAGCATTCACTGCCTGCCCGTCGCGCGCAAGTCCGGTCGCGGTAGAACCTGCGGCGCATCGGCCTGTCTGTGCCGCAGGCACCCAGGGCCGTCGCCCTGAAATGCAGACCGGAGGCAGCGCAAATGCTGAGCGAACTGATCGTGGCGGGCGTGGTGGGCGTGATGCTGTTCTTCACCGTGGCGGTGGCGCCGGGCATCTTCAAGGTGTTGCCGCAGGAATGGGCCAGTGTTTATGTGCGCAACTTCTTCCCGAAGTATTACGCCGTGCTCGGCGCCGCCTGCCTGATCGCGGCCGTGATCGACGCGCCGCAGGCGGTGCGCATGGCGGCGGCCCTCAGTACCGTGCTGTTCGCCATTTCTCTGTGGGGCGTCACCCCGGCCGTGAATGCCGCCACCGACCGCGGCGACCGGCGCCGCTTCGGCCTGCTGCACGGGCTGAGCGTGGGGCTGAACGTGATCATCCTGATCGCGCTGGTGTGGGCGCTGTGGGCCGCCTGACCGGCACGCCACTTTGACGGACTCCACACAGGAACAGGGGGCAAACCGTGTTCTTGGCCGGCGTCGGCGTCGCCTTCATCGCCGAATCGACCGCCCTGCTTTATCTCGCACTGCGCTGCGGCTACCGGTACCCGAACGCGACCCAAGAAGTCATTCCGTACCGGACCTATGACCCGGAAACGCGCGAATACTACATCGCGCTGTTCCTGTCGCTGTATCTGCTGTCGATGTGGAGCCGCACGAACGGCGTGCTGTGTGCATCGCCGGCTGGAGCGGCCAGTCAGCCGGCTGCGCCCGCCGGCGCTGCAGGCCAGTCCGTTGAAAGCACATCGCCGAACCAGCCCGCGTAACGCGCGCGCAGCGCATCAGGCAGGTGGCGCGCCGCCTGGCTGCGTGCCGCCTGGCTCATCCCGGCAAAAAGCGGCGGGTCATCGACCAGCCTGACCAGCGCATCGAACCACGCTCCGACGTCGTCGGCCGGCAGCACGCAACGCGCATCCGAGACCGTTTCGGGCAGCGCGCCGCGGTCCGACACCAGCGCCACCGCGCCATTGGCCATCGCTTCCAGTGCCGCCCGCCCGGCGGCCTCCTCGACGACCGACGGCGCGATCAGCACGCGCGTGTGCGCCCAGATGTCAGCGACGCGCGCGCCAGCTGGCGCGAACATCAAACTGGTATGGCGTATCAGGTCGAATCCGGCAGCCTGCCCCGCTGCGACGAGTTGCGCCGCCGGCGCGCGCCCTTCCACCACCAGCAGCGGAATGTCCGGCCGCTCGACGCCGAGCCGTTCCGCCAGTTGCACCAGCAGTGCGAGGCCCTTGGCCGGCTCCGGGTTGATGAAGGTGACGAACACCGGGTCGTGCGTCGGCGCGACGACATCGGGCATCAGCGGCGCCGGCAGCACCGCCGGCGCCTCGCCCCATGCTGACGCGTAGCGCTGCGACAGAAATCGGGTTGGTGCGAGGAAGGCATCGCAGGCCGTCGGCCGTACCCCGACATACGCGAGGTTATGCAGCGCGAACACGACGCGCGCCCCCGCCTGCTGCAACTGCCGGCGCCGACGTGCGTCGCCCGGGTCGCCACCGTAGGTCAGCACGAGTTGCGGACGGAAGTCGTCGATCAGCCGGTCGAGCTGCGCCTGATAGGCAGCGCCGACGTCCTGCTCCCAATAATGCCGGCGTGCCGGATCGGTCAGCACGATGTGATGGGTGACGCCCGCATGACGGGTTTCGAGCAGCGCGCACGGTGCCTCGCCGGGCGTTTGCGTGCGTAGCACCGTCGCACCGTGCGCCTCGATCAGCGCCGCATGGTCGGTGGTCACTGCACCTTCACATCCGCTGGTGGCCAGGCTATGCACCGACCAGCCGGCCAGCGCCAGCAGTTCGGCAATCTGGCGCATCGACTGCGCCGCGCCGCTGGTCGGGTCGAACGGCGACTGGCCGAGCAGCAGCAGAAGGCGCGGCGCAGTCACCGGCGGTCAGTCGGGCCGGGGCGCCATCAGGCGCGGCGGCGCAGCCGCCAGCCCAGCAGACCGAGACCTGCCAGCAGGGTGGCCCAGGTTTCCGGTTCGGGAACCGGTGCCGCGAGCGCCAGCGACACCGATTGCGCGCCATAGGTGATGGCGACATTCCAGTCGCCGGCATGGATGGCGTCAAACTCGCCGCTCACGCCGCCTGCCGCGGTCAGGAAGGTGAAGGTCTGGCCGGCCAGCGGCGTGAAGCCGAAGTCCAGATACAGGTCGCCGCCCAGCGTCGCGCTGCCGGTGATGGCCAGCCAGTCGTACGCGATGCCCTGGCTCACGCCGTCGACTTCGATCAGCAGCGCGCTGCCTGCCTGCTGCACATAGCTGCCTTCGACATCAAGGCGGCCGGTGCGCGCTGCATCGAGGCCGCCGGGCGATACGCTGGCGCCGGCGCCGATCACGATGTCGGCCGCACTGGCCAGGCTGCCGCTGCCGCGCAGCCAGCCGCCATCGAAGGCCATCGTTGCAGCGGACAGCCGTCCGTCGACCTGCGTCGAACCGGCCGATTGCGCATAGCTGCCGGCACCACTGACCACGCCCGTGCTGCCGATGCCGACAGCGCCCGCGTTCTCGATGCTGCCGGAATTGTTCAGCGCGCCGTCATTCACCACTGTGCCGGCCGCTGCAACCTGCAGCGTGCCGGTGTTGTTGTAGACGCCGGTCGCGGTGTTGGTCAGCGTGCCTTCCTCGACGACGAACAGGCCGTCGTTGTTCACCGTGTTGGCGCTCGAATTGGTGAAACTGCCGCGATTGTTCACCACGCCGCCGAACAGATTGTTCAGCGTGCCGACGTTCTTGAACTGGCCGTTGTTGTTCAGCGTGCCGCGGTTGGTCGCAATGCCGCCGAGGGCATTGAGCAGGGTGCCGAAGTTTTCGGTCGTCGCCCCCTCTTCGTTGTCGAAGCTTCCACGATTGTTGAATGACGCGCCGCCAAGCACGCTCAGCAGACCCGCGTTCGTCACGCTCGCGCCGCTGGCGTTGTTCAGCGTGCCGCGATTGGCCGCCACGCCGCCGAGGGCATTGAGCATCGAACCGAAATTGTCGGTCGTGCCCCCGGCCTTGTTCTCGAAGCGGCCCTCGTTCGAGAACGACGCGCCACCGAGTACGCTCAGCAACCCCGTGTTCTCGATCACGCCGCTGCTCTGGTTGGTCAATGAGCCGGCACCACCCAGCGCGCCACCGAGCAGGTTGCGAAGCGTGCCGCTGTTCTCCACCGATGATCCGGCTGCTGTATTGAAGGTTGCGCCAGACCGGTTTTCCAGCGTGCCGTTGTTCCACAGCGATGCGCCACCGAGCAGGCCGACCAGCCCGCTGTTCTCGAACACGCCATCGCTCTGGTTGCTGATCGAGCCGGCACCGCCCAGCGCGCCGCCCGCCAGGTTGCGCAGCGTGCCCGAATTGTTGATGTAGCCCTGAGCGCTGATGTTCACCGTGCCGGCATTGCCGAACAGGCTGCCGAACGCGTTCTCGAACGAACTTTCGTTGTCGAAGGTGGCGCCCGCCGTGTTCTCGAAGCTGCCGTAATTGGTGAAGTAGCCGCCGCCCAGATTGCGCAGCAGCCCGCGGTTGACGAATTGCCCGCCTTCGTCGATGTCGACGTAGCCGTGGTTTTCGAAGGTCGCACCCACCAGATTCCGATAGATGCCGCGCGTGCGGAGGGTCGACGACGACGGCAGCACGAAAATGTCCGAATTGGTCTTTTCCTCACCCGCCCGGGTGCTGGAGCCCGGCAGTAAGGTCATGTCGATGCCGCGATTCAGCGTGGCGAAGCGCAAGGTGTCGCCGTTGAGCGCGCCCTGCGTATCTTCGTAGCCTTGCGGGGTGACCGAGTCGGGCCAGTAGATCTTGACCATCGCATACCACTGGGTGGCGTTTTCGGCCGTCCAGTCATCGACGGTGAGTGTCAGCGCATCGTCGTAGGTGTAGCTGCCCGGCTCGTACAGCGATCCATGGGCGCTGTTGCTGTAGAGGCGGCTGCGATCCGGCCCGCCCTGGTAGTTGTCGGCGACGAACACCTGGTCGGACAGGCCGATTTCCAGATCCCACGCCATGTAGGGATAGGGATAGCTGGAATACGGCGGCACCGTATAGGTGAAATCAACCAGCAGTTCGAAGGCGGCGTTGATCACGTCGCCTTCGCTCAGCAAGCCGTCGATGGCGCCGCCCCAGGCGTAGGCGAAGCCGCTTACGTCGTATCGGCGCAGCGTCGCCTGTGCATTGTTGTCGAAGCGCCAGAACAGCGAATCGGCGATCGTCTTGTCACCGGTGAGCGACAGGCCGGAGGCGTCCGCCGTGGCATCCGCGGCAGCGTCGTCGAACCAGGACATGAACCAGCCCGAGCTGGTGTATTCGCCTGCGAAGGAATAGCCGGGCAGCAGTTCGGCCGCCTGCGCGGCAGGTGCCGCCGCGAGCGGCATCACGACCAATGCGGTGCCGGCGAGCGCGCGGGCACGATTCATCAGGGTTTCGGGAGGCACGGGCGGCCTTTCAATTTGTTGGAGTTGTGTGCGACGACCCCGTGACGGGTAACGTCCGATCAGCCGAAATTCTAGGGGCGAATTTTCGCTTCGCGCACGTACGGTTTCACGGTGACGCCGGCCGGAACGTTAAAAAGCGTCGCGCCGCACGAACGCTGATCGGCGATCAGTCGAGTTGCAGCAGGCGGCCGAATGGCACGTGCGCGCGCCGCGCCGCTTCGGGCACTGCCCACAGCACCGGCCAGCGCGGCCGAAAGCGCGCCGGGCCGTCGAGGTCGGTCAGCACGACGGCGATGTCCGGCCGGTGACGATCCGCTTCCTCGAGCAGCGGCGTGAAATCGGTGCCGCCACCGCCGGTGAAGGTGAGCTCGCCGAGATCGGCGCGCCCGGCGGCGAACTGTTCGACGCGCTGCACCCGATCGTCACCGATGATGAGTACCAGCCCGGCTTCGAGCCGGCGGCTGATGGCTTCGATCTCGCGCGTGAAGCGGGCCATCAGCGCATCGTCGATCGAACCCGACACGTCGATGATCAGCGCCAGCCGCGGCACGGTCTTCGCCGCACTGAAACCCGGCTCCCACGGCATGCGGTGGCGCGGGCCGGCGCGGCCCTGATTGGCAATGTACGAACGCGACGGCCGCGACCACGACAGGTCGCGCTTCGGCGACAGGCTGCGCGCGAGCTGCGTGCGCAGCACCGGTTCCCACGGCGTGCGGCTGCGCGGCAGGTCGGCGATCAGCGTGCGCAGCATCGAATGCGCCCCGTCGTTGGCATGGCCGCGGATCAGCCGCTCGCTCCACTCGCGCGCCTGCTCCGCTTCCGCCTCCGGCGGGCCGCGCGTGTCGGGCCCGGGTACCAGGTCGCGTTCCGATTCGCAGCCGAGCACCCTGACCCGGCCCGACTTCGGGCCATCGGGTCGCGCGGCGGTCTGCGCGCCGTCCGCCTGCTGCGCGGGCGTGGTCGCGCCACCGGCCGTATCGGCATCGCGGCCGCCTTGCTTGCGCGGCGTAGCGCTGCGCCCGCCCGACGGCGGCGGCCGGCGGTCGTCGATGGCGCGGTACAGGCGTTCGACATCCCATTCCAGCAGCGATTTCTCTACCGGCTGGTCGATACCCAGCACGCTCGTCAGCAGGCGGTCGAGCTGCACGGCGGTGGCCGGCTGACGCAGCCATTCGAGGTGCGACAGCGCGCTGTTGATCAGCGCGTCGGCACACAGATTGAACAGTTGCAGGTCGGCGTCACCCAGCACCTGCTGCAGTGCGACGAAGCGCTGCGGGTGACGCAGCGCGATGTGCAGAACTTCGTGCGCCACGCGAGCGGCCTGCTCCTCGATCGGCAGTCGCTCGAAGGCGGCGCTGTAGAAGATGGTGTGGCCGTCGGTGGTGAGCGGCGCCGACGTGGTGTCGGCGTCGGCCGGCAGGTCGCGATGGCGCACCCACAGCGCCAGCCCGCCGGTGGCCGGTGCGAATTCGACCATGCGCTGCACGGCGCGCGTGCCGCGATGGACGTACAGCGAATGCCCCGCCGACGGGGTGGCCTCAGGCATCGCGGCGCTGGTCGAGATAACGTCGATACGCGGGGCTGTCCAGAATGGACGTCGCCAGATCGCCCTCCAGCGCCTTCTGCATCAGCAGTTCCATGGCCAGCGTCTGCGCCTCGCGGATCGGCAGCGGCACCGTGCCCCGGATGTCCGGCAACTGGTCGATGATGTCGAGCCCGCGCGTCATGCGCGGCGCGTCGGTACAGGCGGCGAGCAGGCCGTAGATCAGGCCGTACAGGCCATCGAGCGTCTGCGGCAGCAGCGCGGCGGTGGCCGGACCGCGCGGCGTGTCGAGCAGGCACATCACGTCAGCACCGGCGCGCAGTTCGCGCAGCACACCGAAGAACTCGGCCGCGTTCGCCGCGCCGATGCGGCCCTGCACGAACAGTCGCTGTGCGGCTTCGGAGACGCCTGACTTCAGCACATTCGAAATGTCTTCCCAGCCGCGCGGGCTTGCGCCGATCAGGTAGTCGTTGGCGAGCTGGGCCTGCGTGTCGTCGAGCTTGTCCGGCCGCACCTTCAGATAGGCCATCACCTCCGGAGCGAAACCCATGGCCAGCGCGTGCGACAGGAAGGCGTCGATCACTGTCTGCACGTTGAAGTGAAACATGCGGTCGGCCAGTGCGGTGCCCATGTCATGGCACACCGCGCCGTGAAAGCTCGCGTTGCCGGCGGCGATCACCTGCCAGCCGTCGGGCAGCCGGTAGTTGCCGACGCGCCGGTCGAGAATGAGCGAATAGGCGGAAATCTGCAGCCGCTGGTCGGCCGCGGTCAGTTCGTCGAGAAACAGGATGCCGTCGGGCGCGTCGGCGGCGGGCAGGAACTCGGGCGGAAACCACACCGTCTTGCCCTGCACCTCATCGGCATAGATGGCGCCGCGGATGTCCACCGGCTCGATCGTGGTCAGGCGCAGATCGACCAGCGGCACGGCGTAGTGCGCCGCGACCTGACGCACCACCGACGATTTGCCGACGCCGCGCGAGCCCCACAGCATGGTCGCGCGCCTGCGCAGCACCGGGTCGGCGAACTGTTCGATCAGCGCCGCCTTGGCGGCCGCCACGGACACTGGCGGAATGTTCATCGGATTGGCAGACATCGGTTCTCGCGCTTGATGTGAAAGTTGGAGCCGCTCGAAGCAATCAGCCCGTTTGCAGCAGCGGTGCGTCTGCATCAGGCGACGGCGCGTGCCACGCAGCAGCACTCAGACGGCGCGGCCACGGCGGCAGTTCGATGCGCGGCATTTCGCGCATGCTGAAAAACAGCACCAGCAGCAGCGGCGGCGAGTTGAACAGCAGCATGTGCACGACCGAGTCTTCCGAAATGCCGAAATACGGCACGGCCGCCGCCGCGAGAATCAGGCCGATGCAGGTCGCCACCGGAATCGTGCGGCGCAGGAACACGCCCCAGCGCGCAGCGCGCCAGTCGGCATGGAAGGCATCGGGCGGTCGCGACAGGGTGCGGTCGAGATGGACGACGGTCGCCTCGAGCTTGCGTTCGGCATCGGCGCTGCGCGCCACACCCCGCCCGCGCAGCCGCAGCGTGCCGCGCCAGCCGCCCTGGTCGGTCAGGCTGCGGCGAAAGCAGTCCCAGTCGCGGCCGAGCACCGCCAGCAGATCGTCGGGCAGTTCGACCGCGGGCTCGCCGGCAACACCGTCATCGACCAGCTTCAGTTCCGCCGGCACACCCTTGACCGACGACACCTCCATCGTCAGCAAGACGCCCGCCCCGCGCACGTCGGCGTCGCTCAGCACCGGCGCGTCGCTGGCCGTGTCGTCGCGCCACAGCCCGTCACCGCCACCGAGCCGGTACGACAGCCCGACGACGAAGCGTCCGATCATGCGGAACTGCTGCTGCACGTCGATCGCCTCGACGCGCGCCAGCAGCTCGCCCGGCGGCGCGCCCTCCGCCACCAGCCGAGCCGCCACGCCCGACGCATGCGTGAGCGTACGGGTCAGCCGGTAACGATCGGACGCTGGCTGGTCGAGCCGCAATACCTCGACCAGTTGCGCACTGCCCGGCGCGTCGAGTACGTGCGTAACCGGACGGAACACCAGCTGCCGCGCGAGCCGGTCGCTCGCCGGCAGATCGACCGGCCGCCCGCGCCGGACGAAGGGCTCGACCAGCGCGAGAATGTCATGGTGGGTCAGCGGCGCCGTCGTCATCGCGCCGCCTTTAGGTGCCTATCTCCGAATCGCTTCATGCCTGCCGCGCTCCGCTCGAATTGACTGCCCGGCGCAGTGTAGCGCAGCGAAAAAGCACCGCATGCTGCAGCACCGCGGCTATTGCGAGGCCCGCAATCCGTTCAGGGCGACAGGCGGTGAGCAAGCTCGATCAGGCTCGCTACCGCGATATCCACCGGCACCCCGGGTTTCGATTCGCCGCGTCCCGGGCCGTGCTCGTCCGGGCGGGCGATGAAGGCGGTGCGCAGACCGGCGGCAGCAGCGCCGGCCAGATCGGACGAGTGGGCGGCCACCATCATCGTCTGTTCGGGGGCGAGATCGAAGGCGTCGGCGGCCGAGCGATAGACGATGGCCTTGGGCTTGTAGTCGCGCGCCAGTTCGGCTCCGGTGATGGCGTCCCACGGGAAGTCATTTCGCCGCGCCAGATCGACCATCAGCGCGATGTGGCCGTTGGAACACGGTGCAAGCCGGTAGTGCGGGCGCAGCGCGGCGAGCCCGGCGGCCACATCGGGCCAGGCGTCGAGCCGGTGCCAGGCCAGCGCAAGTTCGCATCGCGTGGCCTCGTCGGCGCGCTCGGCGCCGAAGGCGGTCAGCACGATGTCGAGGTTGCGCCGGTGCAGCGCATCCAGCTTCATGAAGGGCAGTCGGCCAGCCCTCACTTCCTCCATCGAAGGCTGGTACTCCGCGCGCCAGGCATCGGCCAGTGCCGGACCATCGATGGCGATGCCGACGCGTCCGAGCAGCGTCTGTGCCTCGCGCGCGACGGCCGTACGCCAGTCGACCAGCGTGCCGAACACGTCGAACACCAGCGCCTTCACGTCACGCATCGCAACCTCCCGCCAGATTCGATGGGTGCAGCTTAACGAACAGTTGGCATACGCGACGTCGCGTGATCACCGCGCGGATCGCGGACAGGGTCCGCTCCTACGAAAAACGTCGACGTTGACCGAAGCCTTGCCGCCCTTCGCAGGAGCCTGCCCCGCAGGCGATTCCGGTCTTCGAAATGCGCCACGGCGTGATCGACGCGCGGATCGCGGACGGGGTCCGCTCCTACGAAAAACCGTCGATCGCAGCAACCTTGCCGCCTTTCGTAGGAGCCTGCCCTGCAGGCGATTCCGGTCTTCGAAATGCGCCACGGCGTGATCGACGCGCGGATCGCGGACGGGGTCCGCTCCTACGAAAAACCGTCGAT
>NZ_JAUYRO010000085.1 GCF_030696805.1 Methyloversatilis sp.
CTCGGTGACGATAACTCAATAGCGGGCTCGCGCCTTGCGCCCATTTTCCACCAGCCGCAGGATCAGCGGCGTGAAAATGAGCTGCATGGCCAGTTCGATCTTGCCGCCCGGAATCACAAGGGTGTTGGCTCGCGACATGAAATAGCCATGCAGCATGCACAGCAGGTACTGTCAATCGATGCCGCGCGTAGTGGCGAAGCGGATCACCACCATTGACTCTTCCGGTGTCGGGATGGCGCGTGCGATGAAGGGGTTCGAGGTGTCGACCATCGGTACCCGCTGGAAATTGATGTGCGTGTTCTCGAACTGCGAACAGATGAAGTGCACGTATTCCGGCATGCGGCGCAGGATGGTGTCGGTCACGGCTTCGGTCGTGTAACCGCGCTGCTCGCGATCGCGGTGCAGCTTCTGTATCCACTCCAGGTTGATGATGGGTACGACGCCGATGCGCAGGTCGGCATGCTGTCCGACATCGATGCGGTCGGTTTTCACTGCCCCATGCAGGCCTTCGTAAAACAGGATGTCGGTGCCGGGCGGAATATCCTCCCAGGGCGTGAATGTTCCTGGCGGCTGACCAAAGGGTGCGGCTTCCTTGTCGTTGTGCAGATAGGCGCGAGTGCGCCCGGTTCCTTCGGCGCCATACTGCCGGAACAGGGCCTCAAGCTCTTCGAACAGGTTGGCATCCGGGCCGAAATGACTGAAATGTTCATTTCCGGCAGCCGCTTCGCGCGCCATGACGACCTTCATCTCCTCCCGGTCGTAACGATGAAAGGCGTCGCCTTCGACAATGACCGGATTGACCCCTTCGCGCCGGAAGATGTGCTGGAAGGTTCGCGTGACAGTGCTGGTGCCGGCGCCCGATGACCCGGTGATGGCGATGACAGGATGGCGTACCGACATCCGTCAGTCCTCAGAGCGTGGAAAACAGGCCACGGATATTGAAAAGTGGCGAAGTGTATTCACGGTCCAGTCCCTGGTCATTTTCGTGGTGATACTGGGCAATGCGACGCACTTCTTCGCTTGACCCGAAGATCAGTGGCGTGCGCATCTGCAGGCTGCGCGGCGGCAGTTCAAGGATCCGGGTGCGGCCGTTTGTTGCTTCGCCACCCGCCTGTTCGATCAGGAAGGCGATCGGATTGGCTTCGTACATCAGCGAAATACGGCCCGGCGGCTGCGACGGCATGGTGTCGGCCGGATACATGATGACGCCCCCGCGCGTCAGTACGCGATGGGTTTCAGCCACCAGCGAGGCGATCCAGCGCATGTTGAAGTCGGTGTTGCGCGGGCCTGTCTGGCCAGCCAGACACTCCTCGACATAGCGTTTGACCGGCGGTTCCCAGAAGCGCGATTTCGATGCATTGATCGCAAATTCGTTGGTTTGCGCAGGAATGCGCATCTTCGGATGGGTCAGGATGAAGGCGCCGATGTCGCGGTCAAGTGTGAATCCGTCAACGCCTTCGCCGGTGGTCAGCACCAGCATGGTCGAAGGGCCGTACAGCGCATAGCCGGCGCACACCTGTTCTGTTCCGGGCTGCAGAAAGTCCGACAACTGCGGCTCGGCGCCCGGGTTGGGCGCGTGCAGAACCGAAAAAAGCGTGCCGACCGTCAGATTCACGTCGATGTTGTTGCTGCAGTCCAACGCATCGAACAGCAACAGGTATTTGCCTCGCGGCGACTGTTCCGGCGTCGGGATGAAGCCGTCCAGACCGTCCGGTGCAAGCGCCGCAAGATGACCGCCCCATTCGCATTCGCGCTGCATCGCCTCGTTTGCGATGGTGTCGAGCTTCTGCGTGACGTCGCCTGCCAGATTGATGGCGGCGCCGCTGCCAATCGCCTCGAAGCTGCCGAGCGAGCCGACCAGTGCGCCCTTGTTAACATTGTTGGCGATGATTTTCACCGCCGTCGCAACCGCGTTCAACAGACTCGAAAAGATCCCGCTGGCTTGCGGGTGTCTCTGCTGGGCCTCGATGGTGTAACGCGTGAGGGTTTTGCGCCCTTCGATCATGGCAACCTCCTTCGCAACCGGTGTCGATTTATCCTAGCTGTCGTCCGCCGTGCTGTCACATCGGCTTGTCGCGCTCCGGCAGGGCGCCGTGACGGCAAATGATGTGCTGCAACCATGGAACGGTATGTTCCACGGCAAGCAACACAGTGTGCGAACGCAAAAAAATACCCCGGACTCTTGCGAGCCGGGGTATGAATCCACAAACAAGGTTGTGGAGGAGGAGCCTGGGTCACCTGTCGATTCTTGTTGAGTAGACAGGCTTTGACGCTAAAATCGAGAGCTTCCGAAAACACGCCGTACCTTTGTCGCGCTTTGTTTTCGACCGCTGTTGCAGTGCAATATATCTGGAATCTGCTGTGGTTCAAAATAAGTTGTTTTGATACGATCCATTAAATTTCCTGATACCGATTGATATGACAACTCAGTGGACACGAGGGGTGTCGCTTCGCCAGCTGCGGATTTTCGAAGCGGTCGCCCGCCTCGGATCGATTTCGCGCGCTGCCGAAGAGCTGCATCTGACACAACCCGCAGTCTCGATGCAGGTGAAGGCGCTCGACGGCCTGATCGGGCTGCCGCTGATCGAAACCCTGGGCAAGAAGCTGCGGGTGACCGATGTCGGCATGGAAATCGCCCGTCACGCACGTGCCATCGAACACCAGTTGGCCGAGGCGGAAGCCGCGCTCGCGCAGATGGCGAGCGGTCACGCCGGACTGGTGTCGGTTGGCGTGGTCAGCACTGCGAAGTACATCGCGCCGAAGCTTCTGATGGCTTTCCGCGAGCGCTTTCCGGACGTGCAGGTCCGCATTTCGCTGCACAACCGCGACGACATCTTCCGCCAGTTGGAAGACAACCTGATCGACCTCGCCATCATGGGGCGCCCGCCGGCTGCGCTGGGGTGCGAGGCGCATGTGTTCGCAGAGCATCCGCTGTCCATCCTCGCTTGCGAAGGTCACCCGCTGACCGGCAGCGGCATGGCCAGCGCGGAAGATCTGGGGCGTGAAGCCTTCCTGATCCGCGAGCGCGGATCAGGCACACGGGTGACCCAGGAAAGCTTTTTGATCGAACATGGCATCCGCCCGACCGAAATCATCGAGCTGCCCAGCAACGAGATCATCAAACAGGCCGCAATTGCGGGAATGGGGCTGGCGTTCCTGTCGGAGCACACCTGCCAGCTCGAACTGCGGACCGGCGTGCTACGCCGGATCGCTGCACCGGGTACGCCGGTGATCCGCAACTGGCATGTGGTCTATCGCGACCGCAAGAATCTGCTGCCGGCCGCGCAGGCGCTGCGCGACTTCCTGCTGGCAAAGGGCGGTGGTCTGGTCAATGCACAGGTGACGTCCGCACAGCCGGCGTGAGGCCGGATTTGCCTGTGCAGCTCAGCGCGCGCCGTGCGCGTTGAGCCAGTCCATCCATTCCCGATACAGCGCCGCGTTGGCGCCGACGACGACCGGAGTCTTGCGGCCGGGTGACATGTCCAGCGGTTCGCCGTCGAGCATCGAGCACTGCGCGCCGGCTTCGGCGGCAATCAGGGTGCCGGCGGCGAAATCCCACATCATCTGGCCGCCGTGCAGATAGACATCCAGTCGTGCCGCCGCGACAAAGCACCACTCGAGTGCGCTGGAACCGAAGTTGCGCTGCGAATAGAACGGCGACTGCGTGGCGAGCGCATCGGCCAGCGGCTTGGGAATGCGCTTGAAATCGACGCCGGCGACCGCGTCCAGCAGGTGGCGGGCCGGCGTGCGCAGCGGCAGCGCCGTGCCGTTCAGGAAGGCGCCGCCTCCTTCTTCAGCGTAGAAGGCCTCGTCGGTCATCGGGTTGTACACCACTCCATAGCGCGTCCGGCCTTCGGCGATGTAGGCGATCGCCACGCCGAAGAACGGGATGCCGTTGACAAAGTTCGTCGTGCCGTCGATCGGATCGATGCACCAGATGCCGTCCTGGCCTTCGTGCCACAGACGCAACTGCAGCGATTCCGGCATTTCTTCGCCCAGTACCGGGCGATCGATGATGCGCGGCAAGCGTTCGATCAGCGCTTCCTGCGCCGCCAGATCGACCACCGTGAACAGGCTGCCGTCGTCCTTGGTGTTGCGTTGCGCCGTCAGGAAGTGCGGCATGATGACTTCGCGCGCCACATTGCGCGCGGTGTCGACGATCTGGATGAGGGTCGGTGAGCTCATGGATTCAGTCCTGACGCCATTTGATGGAACAGCCGATGCCCGGCGTCTGCTCGCGCGGACCTTCGCCGGTCAGTGCCACGAGGCGCATGGCCTCGAACAGGTCGCGCCGCGTGTCCGGCGGTGCCGCTTCCTTGCGGGAGGCGTCGAAGCGACCGCGGTATTGCAGCTGCAATGCGCTGTTGTAGCCGAAGAAATCCGGCGTGCACACGGCGCCATAGGCGCGTGCCACCGATTGGTCGGCGTCCAGCAGATACCGAAAGGAGAACGCCCTGTCGCGCGCCAGCGCGCTCATGGCGTCAGGGCCATCCTGCGGATACTGGTCGATGTCGTTCGACATGACGGCCACTGCGCCGACGCCGAGCGCCTGCAACTCGCGCACCGTCACCACCAGCCGTGGCAGTATTGCCTGAACATACGGGCAGTGGTTGCAGATGAACATCACCAGCAGACCGGCCGGTCCGCACAACGTGTCCGGCGAATGCTGGCGGCCGTCGGCGTCGCGCAACCGGAAGTCCGGCGCTGCCAGACCGAAGTCACAGACAGGTGTCGAAGTGCTGACCATCATGCTTCCATGGGTTTGCCCGCCCTGGCGGAGCGCGGGTCGTGATCCTCTCGCAGTGCACCAATGATAATACGATGAATCCTCGCTTTTTCTGCCCTCTGCCTGACGAACCCGTCGGCGTGCTCGCGCTGCCGGCTGCAGTCGCCCACCATGTTGAACGTGTGCTGCGCCTGTCGGCCGGCGACCCGCTGACCCTGTTCGACGGTCGCGGTTTCGAAGTCGAAGCCCGACTGGAAGGCAAGGGGCGCGACCTGCGCGCGGTACTCGGCGAGCGTCGTGCGCCAGTGCGGGAGCCGACGCTGCGGATCACGCTGATGCAGTGCCTGGCGGCGTCGGACAAGATGGACTGGATCGTGCAGAAAGCGGTCGAACTCGGTGTTGCGCGCGTGCAGCCGGTGAGCTGCCGGCGCGCGGTCGTGCGCCTGGCCGGCGATCGTGCCCAGCGCCGGATCGAACACTGGCACCAGATTGCGGTGGCTGCCTGTGAACAGTGCGGTCGCAACGTCGTGCCCGAGGTGCTGCCGCTGCTTTCCTTCGAGCAGGCGGTCGCGCGTGCCGACGGGCAGCGCCTGCTGCTGCATCCGGAAGGTGGGGTGCCGTTGCGCGAGGCTAGCCTGAAAGCCGATCAGCTGATCAGCGTGCTGATCGGTCCGGAAGGTGGTTTCGACCACGACGAACTGCAGGCCGCGCGCGGCAGCGGGTTCGCCGCGCTCACACTTGGCCCGCGCGTGCTGCGCACCGAAACTGCCGGGGTCGCCGCGGTGGCTGCGCTCAACGTCCTGATCGGAGATTTCTGATGTTCGATTCGCTGCCCCCGTTCGAAGCGATGGATGAAGACCGGTTCGATAGGGCGGTCGCGCGGCTGCGCGCCGACCTGCTCGATGCGCAGTACTCGATCCTGGAGCAGGCACGCACGCCGGTCATCCTGCTGATCGCCGGCGTGGCGGGCGCCGGCCGCGGCGTGGTGGTCAACACGTTGAACGAGTGGATGGACCCGCGTCATATCCGCACCAGTGCGTTCGGGGCGCGCGACGAAGCCGCACGCCTGCGACCCCACATGTGGCGTTTCTGGCAGGCATTGCCGTCGCGCGGGCGCACCGCCATCATGTTCGATGCGTGGTACAGCGAAACCATCCGTGACCGCGTCGACCGCCGCATCAAGCGGCCGGCGTTCGGCCGCACCCTGCAGTCGATACGCCGTTTCGAGCACATGCTGGCGATGGAAGACGCGGTGGTGCTCAAGTTCTGGCTGCATCTGGACGCCGACACCCAGCGTGCCCGCTTCAAGACGCTCGAAAAGGACGCGGCAACGCGCTGGCGCGTCACGTCGGAGGACTGGCACGAACACCGTCGTCACCGCAGGCTGTGCAAGGTGGCGGAAGAGGCGATCCGCGAGACGGACGACCCGCATGCGCCGTGGCACCTGATCGACGCACGGGACACCCGTCTGTGCGAATTGGCGGTCGGTCGCGTCGTGCTGCGCGCGTTGCGTGCCACGCTGGCAGGGCGTCCGCCGCGACCGGCGCCGTTGCCGCCGCCTTCGATGGCGGTGGCCGAGGCGCCGGCGGCACCGGTCAGCGAAGCAGCGGCCCCGTCGAAGCCGATGACCAAGGCGCACTACCAGCCTGCGCTGGAAGCCCTGCAGGGGCGGTTGAACCTGTTGCTGCGCCAGCCGGCTTTTGAAGATCGCGCGCTCGTGCTGGTGTTCGAAGGCATGGATGCAGCGGGCAAGGGCGGTGCGATCCGTCGCATCACCCATGCACTCGACGCGCGGTATTACCGCGTGCATCCGGTGGCGGCGCCGTCCGAACATGAGCGCAAGTACCCCTGGTTGTGGCGCTTCTGGCGCGATGTGCCGCGCAACGGCCGGGCGGCACTGTTCGACCGCTCGTGGTACGGCCGGGTGCTGGTCGAGCGGGTCGAAGGCTTTGCCGAGCCGGATGACTGGGCGCGCGCCTACGACGAAATCAACGCCTTCGAGCAGGAATGGGTGGCGCATGGCGCCATCGTCTGCAAGTTCTGGCTCGACGTCAGCCCCGACGAACAGCTGAAGCGCTTCAAAGAGCGCAGTCGTACCCGATTCAAGCGTTTCAAGATCACGCCGGATGACTGGCGAAACCGTGAAAAGTGGCCGGCCTATCTGCCGGCGGTGCGCGACATGCTGGCGCGCACGCACACCGAGGCGGCGCCGTGGGCGTTGATCGGCTCGGACGACAAGTACCGCGCCCGCCTCGACATCCTGCAGACCGTCTGCGACCGTCTTGAATCCGCGATCGGCTGAGCGTTCCGGCGGGCCGCGCTCGGATAGAATCGGGAACTTACCGGACGGAACCTGAATGCACGCTGATCCCGATTCACCGCGCTTCGTCGCCTGGGTGCGCAGCGCAGCACCCTATATCCATGCCTTCGGCGGCCGAACCTTCGTGGTCGCGGTCGGCGGCGAGGTGCTGAAGAGCCCGTTCGCCAATTCGCTGGTGCAGGACTGCAACCTGCTTGCCGCGCTCGGCATCAAGCTGGTGCTGGTGGTCGGGGCGCGCCCGCAGATTGAGGAAGAACTGGCGGCACGCGGCCTGGAGCCCCGTTATCACAATGGTTTGCGGGTGACCGACGCGCCGGCCATGGACTGCGTGAAACGCGCCAACGGCGCCATCCGCATCGATGTCGAGGCGCTGTTTTCGCAGGGGCTGCCCAATACGCCGATGGCCGGCAGCACGATCGAGGTGGCGTCGGGCAACTTCCTGACAGCGCGTCCGGTGGGCGTGGTGGATGGCATCGACCACGGCTACACCGGGGCCGTGCGCAAGGTCGACGTCGAGGCGCTGAATGACGCGCTGGTCGACAGCGATATCGTGCTGATGCAGCCCTACGGCTATTCGCTGACCGGCGAGGTGTTCAACCTGTGCATGGAAGAAGTGGCCGAATCGGTTGCCATCGGCCTGCAGGCGACGAAGCTGATCTATCTGTGCGACGCGCCGGGCATCGTCGATGAAGCCGGAGAGCTGGTGCCGGAACTCACCGCTGACGAAGCATCGCAATGGCTGAAGGCAGGTCGCGGCATCACCGAAGACCTGGGCCTCTACCTGCCGCGGGCGATCCGTGCGGTGAAGATGGGAGTGGCGCGGGCGCACATGATAGATCGCGACCTCGATGGCGCGCTGCTGCTCGAATTCTTCACCACGCAAGGCGTCGGCAGCGTCATTTCCCGCGAACGGCTTGCGCTTATGCGCAATGCGCGCATGGACGATGTGCCGGCAGTGGCCGGCCTGATCGCGCCGATGGAAGCGGATGGCACGCTGGTCAGTCGCGGCCGCGAACGGCTCGAACGCGAGATCGATCGCTTCAGCGTGCTCGAACACGACGAAGTCATCATGGGCTGTGCCGCCTTCTACCCGTATGCGGAAGAAGAAATGGCCGAACTCGCCTGTCTCGCGGTCATGCCCGAGTACCGTCGCCACGGCTATGGTGAACAGATACTCAGCTTTGTCGAGGCGCGGGCTCGGGCCGAACGCATGAAACGCCTGTTCGTGCTCACTACCGTGACGGCACACTGGTTCGTCGAGCGTGGTTTCGTAGAAGCCGGCATCGATGTACTGCCGCGCTTGAAGCGCGAGAGCTACAACCCGCAGCGTCGCAGCAAGGTTCTGGTGAAGGTGCTCTGATGACGCGGCCGCCGCTCCACTGACATGAAACCGGCCCTGCTCGCGCGCATCGGCACACTGAAGGCACGCCTCATCGGGTCGGGGGTAGTGCTGGGCCTGCTGCTGATCCTGGGGCTCGGGCTCACCCACCACCTTCTGGCCGGTCATCTGATTTCGCAGGAAGATGCGCGCATCGATGCGCTGGCCACAGACATGCAGACCCGGCTGGGTGAAATTGTCATGCATGATCAGGCGCGGCTGGCAGCCGAGGCGGGTGCATTGCGCCGGCTGGGTGGCCTGGGTTACATCGAAGTGCGTGATGCCGCGGGGCGCGTTCTGGTGGCGGACGGTGGGCCGGCCGTACTCGGAGCGCCGCATGAGGATCTGCGTGCCGCGCTGGCTGCCGGGCGCAGCCGCCACGACTTCCGCGTCGAACTGCGGTCGGCCGACGCCAGCGCGCCGGTCGGCGTCGCGCGCGCCAGTGCGAGGCTGGTTCGTCTCGAGGCGGCACTTGGCACCTTGCGGACGTCGATGCTGCTTCTGGGCATACTGATTCTGTCGCTGCATGTGGCGCTGACCCGCTGGGTGCTGGGCGGTGTGCTCGATGGTGTGACCGCGATCGAAACGCGCGCCATCGCGCTGCGCCGGGCCGAGGTCGTCAATCCGCTTCCGGTGGTCGGCGACGATGCGCTGGCGCGTCTGACCCGCGCCTTCAACCAGATGGTTCAGGCGCTCGATGAGCGGGTCATGGCGCTGCGCAAGAGTGAATCGCGCTTTCATGCCATCGCCGATTTCACCTTTGGCGTCGAGGCCTGGTTCGGGCCGCAGGGTCGCCTGATCTGGGTCAATCGTTCGATCGAACGGGTGACCGGCCACAGCCCGCTGGACTGCCTGCTGAGCGAAAATCTCGCAGGCATGCTCGTCCATGAGAAGGATCGCAAGATCTTCGCCACCCGCGCGCGGGAGGCGCTGGCCGGCGCCAGTGGGGAAAACTTCGAAGTGCGTCTGCTGCGCCGCGATGGTGGTGTGGTGTGGGTGTCGCTGAACTGGCAGCCGATCTACGATGAGGCAGGTGTTTGCCTGGGCGTGCGGGTGTCGGCCGATGACATCCAGAGCCGCAAGGAAGCCGAACTGAAACTGCTCGACACGGTGACCGCACTGCGCCGCGAACAGGGCCTGCGCGATTACTACCTCACGCGCAGCGAGGAAGAGCGCTCACGCCTTGAGGCGCTGCTCGACCTGATCAAGCTGGGCGTGCTGTTCGTTGATCGCGACGGGCGCGCACAGCACGCAAACCGGATGCTGAAGCTAATCTGGGGCATGGCGCCGGACGAAAACCTCTCCGGCATGCGGGACAGCGTGCTGATCGAACGCACCGCGCCATTGCGTGCGGACGAAGAGGGCTACCGAGAGCGCATGGCACAGATTCTTGCCACGCGACTGCCGACCGAGCCGCTGGACATCCTGCTGCGCGACGGCCGCATCATCCGTGAACAGTCGGCGCTGGTGCCGTCAGCCACGCCCGGGCGTTTCCTCGGTCGGGTGTGGATCTACGAAGACGTCACGGCCGAGCGGCGTGCAGCCGAGGCGCTGGTACAGATGGCAGAACGCGACCCGCTGACCAATCTTTACAATCGCCGCCGTTTCCATGAAGAGCTCGAACGCATGATTGCAGACGCCAGCCGGCGTCACACGCAACTCGGCCTGCTGCTGTTCGATCTTGATGGCTTCAAGCCGGTCAACGACCGGCACGGCCATCAGGCCGGCGATCAGGTGCTGATGAAGCTGGCGCGCGAGGTCGGCGCGGTCGTGCGGCGGAACGAAATCTTCTTCCGGCTCGGCGGTGACGAGTTCGGTGTGCTCGCTCCGGACACCGACGAGCAGGCCATCACCGGTCTGGCGCGACGCATCGGCGAACGTGTGTCGGGCATGGCTTTCGAATTTGGCGGCGAGCGTGCCTATGTGACCGTGAGTACGGGCATCGGCATTTACCCTGTTCATGCGTCCACCGGCGAAGCCTTGCTGGGCGCGGCGGACGCTGCGATGTACGCGGCCAAGAACGATGGCAAGAATGCTTTCCGGATGTACGAACGCCGCCATGGCACCTGACGATCGCCGCAGTTCTCGAGCGGCTGGAACGCCTTTTCTGCCCCTCACTTTTTGAAGGAGTTACACGATGGCACGCATGGTCAATTGCATCAAACTGGGTCGCGAGGCGGAAGGTCTGGACTTCCCGCCGGTGCCCGGCCCGCTCGGCGCCCGGATTTTCGAGTCGGTATCCAAGGAGGCCTGGCAGCAATGGGTGAAGTACCAGACCATGCTGATCAACGAAAACCGACTCAGCCTGATGGACGTGCGGGCGCGCAAATATCTTGCCGAGCAGATGGAAAAGCACTTCTTCGGCGAAGGCGCTGACGGTGTATCGGGATACGTGCCGCCTGCTGCCTGATTTGATGTGCACAGGCCTGCGCCACAGTAATTCACGGCAAGTCCTTGCCTCGTCATGCTAATTTCGCGCCGATGAATGTTTCCACCCGCACCTCCGGCATCCTGCAGGGCACTCGCGGCTGCCCCTACTGCATGAGCCGGAACACCAAGGACTCCAGCTGGAAGAACCCGGCCGAGAAGGCGGGACGCTTCTGGCTGCGTCCGGTGCGCTGCCGCAACTGCCACAAGCGTTTCGTGCGCTTCCGCCGCGTGCCGCTGGCTGCGTTCGCGGGCCTGGTGCTTCTGAGCATTTCCGCCCTTGTGGTCATCACCGTGCAGAGCGCGGGCTCGCGCATTCCGAGTGAGCACGAGAGGAAGCTGGCCGAGCTCGATCCACGTGACGTCGCCCGTATCCGTGCCGAAGCAGGCAGTTCGCTGGCGCAGTTCGAGTACGCGATGCTGCTGTCGCAGGGCGGAACCGGCGAACGCGAAGATCTGGTCGAAGCGATCAAGTGGTTTGAAAAGGCTGCGGAGCAGGGGCACGCCCAGGCGCAGTACGAACTGGCGCAGGTCTACAAGCTCGGTCGCGGCACGCTGCAGGACTACGAGGCGGCCGCCAGATGGTTCGTGGAGGCGGCGCGCAAGGGGCATGTCGCAGCGCAGTACCACATGGGACGCCTGCACCGCATCGGCGAAGGCGTGGATCTCGATCTCATTCGGGCCTACGCCTGGTTCAACCGCGCCGCCGCGCTCGGACATGGCGCTGCGCGCGGGGCACGTGACGAAATTGCTGCTTCGCTCAAACCGGAGCAGGTGGAAACGGCGCAAAAACTTTCGCGTGATCTGCTCTCGGCACCCACTACAGAACCAACCGCCTCCGGCCCCGCGCCGGCTGACCTATCCGCCGGCGCGGGGCCGGAGGGGTCGTCGGACACCGGACGGGTCATCGGCGTTACGGCCAAGCCCTAGGTCGAAGCTGACCGCGCAGGAAGAGCACGGCACAGCTGATGCCACGGGGTGACCACATCACAACCGATCCCCGCGAAGCGTGCAGGTTCATCGCAAATCAAAGCGCATCCTGCAGTCGCGCCGCACCCCCGTTGCAACAGCGGTCAGCACGTATCGAGTCGCGGACAGCCGGGGCTGTTGGCGGGCGCCGGCGGTATGCCACCGTTTTCGAGGGCCTTGTCGAGCCGGCCGGCAAGATCGGTATCGGCCAGCGCCAGTTCATTGCGGATATGTGTGGCCTCGCCGCTGCGGCCGATCCGCGACAGCGCGAGTGCGGTGTGAAAGAGTATTTGCGGGTGTCCCGGCGACAATGCATTCGCGTTTTGCAGCGCGGCCAGTGCCTCCGCGTGTCGATCGAGGCGCGACAGCGCAACGCCTGACTGATGCCAGGCGTCGGCATTGTCCGGCTGTGCCTGTGTCCATTCGTTTGCCAGTTCGGCGGCTGCTTGCCAGCGCGCCTGCGTGCCCATGCGTGCCACGCGCAGGAACCACGGCTGCGCAGGGTCCGGTTGCTCCCAGATGGCCAGACCGTCTATCGGTGCCACGTCGCTCTCGGGCAGAGTGCGGACACGACGGATCATCTCGGCCGGCATGGCGAAATAGCCGCCGGCGTGGCCGGACGCGAGAAACGTGGTGATGCCCATCAACCTGCCGCGGGCGTCGAACAACCCGCCGCCGCTGCCGCCCAGCGCGAAGCCGCTCGATGTTTCGATCACCGCCATGCCGTCATGCGGATGCGTTGTGGCCACTCGCCCGGGCGCGAAAAAGGCTTCGATTCCACCCGAGTAGCCGTAGTAGAAGGACTTCTCGCCTGCCTTCACCGATGCCGCATCGCGCAGCTCGGCCACGCGCAGCGGCATCGGTCCGGTACGCAGCAGGCACAGGTCGTTGGCCATGTCAGCCTTCTGTCCGAAAACCGGATACACCAGCGCTCCCTTGGCGACTTCGACGCGCACCGCCTGGCGTGTGACGTGGCAATTGGTGATGACCTCATTTTCCGCCACCACGACGCCCGAACCGAAGTAGCCCTTGCCGGCTGCGTTGAGCACGCGCACCTGCACGACGCTGATCGACAGGCCCGTATAGAAGGCCGAGCCGAATTCTTCCGCCACCTCGTTCGCCGTGGCGGCAGAAGACAGGCCCAGACAGCAGGCGAGCAGGGCAGACAGACGGATCATGGGCGGCCTCGCAACGGGTGACGGTGGAATGGCGGATCATCGAACCGCCGTCATGGGAACGCCTCGATCACGGAAAAGTTCGCGCGGCCGTCAAGCCGTCAGTCGCCGTCGCCGTCCGTCATCGGGCCGGTCACGAAAAAGGCGCCGCCGGCCACATGGTGGAGGGTGCGCAGCGCATCGTGTTCCGGGCTGAAATGCCAGCGTCCGGCGCTGAACACACGACTGTCGGCCCGCGCCGCGACCACCTCGCCGATGAACAGGTCGTACTGGCTCTGGATGTGGTTTTCGGGGACGACGCGACATTCCAGCCAGGCCACGCAGCCCGCGATCAGCGGTGCCGCCACCGTGTCGCCGGTGAAGGTCGAGATATCGAGGGCGGCGAACTTGTCCCGGTCGCGGCCGGAATCGCTGCCGACCGCCACGGTGAGCGCACGCTGCGCCTGCGTCGGCACATTGATCGCGAACTCGCCCGAGGCGTCGATCAGCTCGCGCGTGAAGGTCGATTTGTCGATCACCACCAGCAGCTTGGGCGGGTCGAAATCGAGCGGCATGCACCAGGCCGCCGCCATCACGTTGCGTCGCGCGCCGTGCGCGCTGCTCACCAGCACAGTCGGGCCGTGATTCAGCAGGCGGTAAGCCTTTGCAAGCTCCACCGGTTCGACAGTTGATACGGGCATGCGCTATTTTCCCCAGCTGTCCTTCAGCGTCACCGCGCGATTGAACACAGGCAGGCCCGGCGCGGAATCCTTGCGGTCGGCGACGAAGTAGCCGTGGCGTTCGAACTGGAACCGGTCATCCGGAGCGGCAGTGGCGAGCCCCGGTTCGACGATGGCCTGCACCGACTTCACCGAGTCGACGTTCATCACGGTCAGGAAGTCGCGGCCGCCGGCGTCCGGGTGCGCTTCGGTGAATAACCGGTCGTACAGCCGGACTTCGGCCGTCACGCCGTCCAGTGCGCCGACCCAGGTGATGACGCCCTTCACCTTGACGCTGTCGGCTCCCGGGGTGCCGCTCTTCGTGTCCGGCACGATGGTCGCCAGCACGGCGGTGATGCGGCCGTCAGCGTCCTTTTCGCAGCCGGTGCATTCGATCACGTAGCCGTACTTCAGCCGTGTGCGGTTGCCCGGAAACAGGCGGTGGTATCCCTTGGGCGCCTCTTCCATGAAGTCTTCACGCTCGATCCACACTTCGCGCGCCAGGTTGAAGCTGCGTTGCCCGTGTTCGGGATGGTGCGGATGCACCGGTGCGGAGCAGGCTTCGCTTTCGCGACCGGCGAACAGCGCGTCCCAGTTGGTGAGCTTGAGCTTCACCGGATCGAGCACCGCCATCGCGCGCGCGGCGCGGCCATCGAGGTCGTCGCGCAGTGCGCCTTCCAGCGTGGAGTAGTCGATCCACGAATCGGCCTTCGACACGCCGATGCGTTCGGCGAACAGCTGTATGGCCGCCGGCGTGTAGCCGCGACGGCGCAGGCCGACGAGGGTGGGCATGCGCGGGTCGTCCCAGCCGCTGACATGCCCTTCGGTCACCAGCTGCATCAGCTTGCGCTTGCTGGTGACCACATAAGTGAGGTTCAGGCGGGCGAATTCGTACTGCTTCGGCAGCGGATGCGCGAGCAGGCCACCTTCGGCCAGACGTTCCAGCACCCAGTCATAGAACGGCCGCTGGTCTTCGAATTCCAGCGTGCAGATCGAGTGGGTGATGCCTTCAAGCGCGTCTTCCAGCGGGTGGGCGTAGGTGTACATCGGGTAGATGCACCAGGTGTCGCCGGTGTTGTGGTGATGCGCGCGCTTGATGCGGTAGATGGCCGGATCGCGCAGATTGATGTTCGGGCTGGCCATGTCGATCTTCGCGCGCAGCACCATCGCACCGTCGGCGTGCCGGCCGTCGCGCATGGCGCGGAACAGCGCCAGCGACTCCTCGCGCGGCCGGTCGCGCCAGGGCGACGCCTTGCCTGGCTCGGTCAGCGTGCCGCGACTGGCGCGCATTTCGTCCGGCGTCTGCTCATCCATATACGCGTGACCGGCTTCGATGAGGTATTCCGCTGCGCGGTACATGAAGTCGAAGTAGTCGCTGGCGAAATACAGGTGCGAGGCGCCGTAGGCGTTCCAGCCGAAGCCCAGCCACTGCACCGAATCCTTGATCGATTCGACGTATTCGACGCTTTCCTTCTCGGGATTGGTGTCGTCGAAACGCATGTGGCACACGCCGTCGTAGTCGCGCGCCAGGCCGAAATTCAGACAGATCGATTTGGCGTGGCCGATATGCAGGTAGCCATTGGGTTCGGGCGGGAAGCGGGTGCGGATCTTCGCCGGGTCGGGCTCGCCCGCGGCGTGGTGGGCAGCATCGCCCGGGCTGCGCGCCCAGCGGCGGCTGGCGTAGGTGTGCGCACCGAGATCCTTCTCGATGACGGCGCGCAGGAAATTCGAAGCGGGAGCAACGGAACTGCGATCTGACATGGTGTCCGGGTCTGAAAGTGACGGTCAGGACGAATTCTATCCGGTCGCTGTCGTGCCCGACGGCAGGCAGGCAATTTCAGTCGCGACATGTCAGCGGCTGACAGCTGCGACACGATCCAGTCTCTTTGCGTACAGGTGGCGTGCGGTCGGCCTCGTCCGCTCAGGTCGTGCCGCCGCCCTGACAGACCTGGGGCTGAAGATGGGTTCGCCAGTGGCGGGCCAGCACGCGCGAGCCGAGGTGACCGGAAAACAGCCCGCTGCTGCCACACAGCACGATGGCCATGTCGGGCAGTACGAGTGCGCTGCCGGCTGCAACGCCGGCGAGCAGGCCGCCCAGCGGCAGCAGGTAGGCTGCCGCGATGGCACGCATCGTCGCTCCGTCGGCGATCATGACCGACACCCGGTCGCCGGTGCGCAGCCGGCTCGCCAGATCGGCGGCAACCTCGATCTGATGCGTGCTGCCATCGCCGGTGCCGCAGGCCGCCTTCGACCGGCAGCCACCGCAGGCTTCCGGGGCATCGACGGCGACGGTGAGGTGGTTGCCGTCGATGGCGACGATCCGTGTTGGCTGCGCTTTCATGTCCTGCTCCGGCCTGTGCATTGAGATCGACTCTGCAAACGTCGTGCCATTTCCCGATCCGCTGCGGTACTTCGGCGTCGAGCCAGCCGGACACGGCGATTGTGGCCTGGCCGGATGTCCTGCGGCGGTTATGTCGCGTGTGACAGGGTTTGTCGGCTTTGCAGCATCAGCGACAGCCCGCGCACGCACTGTTTTGGCATGGCGCTGCACCAACCCGGACTGCATGGGCGACTGGCTGAACCTCAGACGAGTGAGGTCGCGCTCGCTGACCACACGCAAACGGCGTCGTGCCGGCATTCATGCGTTCGGCGGCGGTTGTGCGTGATAACCCTGCTCCGGGTACGGGCTTTGCTTGGTGGTATCCGGGCGGAGACAAATGCGGGCCAACCTACCATCTGGAGCAGGCCGCCGGACGGTCGCCAGCGTTGGCGACAAGGTCGCTCGCCCGCTTTTCCCCAACATAACAAGACCTCCAGGGGCCACTGCATAGTCGGAACCCGACACGACCCCACGGGCGTCGTATCGGTTTTCCGGACCAACCGCCGGGGGCTGCATCATGGGTGCGAATGGAGCCGAGCTGAATGCTCGTGCGAATGTAGAACTGGTGACGGTCTACGAGATCAGCAAGATCCTGAGCTCGTCGCTGGACGTCACCAACACGCTGCGCGAGGCACTCAACGTACTCGCGCATCATCTCGATTTCCGGCGCGCAATGATCGCGCTGGCCGACGAGGACGGCGAATCGCTGAGCCTCGCGGCGGCCGTCGGGCTGAGCGCCAAGGAGTGGGCGAGCGGACGCTATCGGGCGGGTGAAGGGATACTCGGGCGTATCTACCGATCGGGTTCGCCCATGGTGGTGCCCGACATATCGGTCGAACCGCTGTTCCTGAACCGCACTGGTGCGCTGGATGAAGCCGATGGCCACACGATCGCCTTCATCGGCGTGCCGATACGCGGCAGCAGCGAAGCCCTCGGCGTGCTGTGCGTGGATCGTGCCGTGACGCCGCGGGGCAGTTTCAGCAGCGATGTTCGCGTGCTGACCATGGCGGCCAATCTGGTGGGCCAATCGGTGGCGCTGCGCCGCGTCGTCCATGACGAACATGAACGCCTGCTGAACCAGGCCAAGCTGGCGCGGCGGGAAACGCGCGGCCGCTTCAAGCTGGACAACGTGGTCGGCGCCTCGCCCCGCATGCAGGAGGTGTTTGCCGAAGCGCACCAGGTGGCGCCGTCGCGCGCCACCGTCCTGTTGCGCGGCGAGAGCGGAACCGGCAAGGAAGTCATTGCGCGGGCGATCCATGAATTGTCGACCCGCAAGGGCGGGCCGTTCATCAAGCTGAACTGCGCGGCACTGTCCGAATCGCTGCTCGAGTCGGAACTGTTCGGCCACGAAAAGGGTTCGTTTACCGGCGCCAGCGCCGAACGCAAGGGGCGCTTCGAACTGGCCGACGGCGGCACGCTGTTCCTTGACGAGATCGGCGACATATCGCCGGCGTTCCAGACCAAGTTGCTGCGCGTGCTGCAGGAGCGCGAATTCGAGCGGGTCGGTGGCTCGCGTCCGATCAAGGTCGATGTGCGGCTGGTCTGCGCCACCAACCGCAATCTGGAAAAGATGGTGGCCGCCGGTACCTTCCGCGCCGATCTGTACTTCCGGATCAACGTGGTGAGCATCTTCCTGCCGTCGCTGCGCGAACGGCGCGAGGACATTCCGGCGCTGACCCGGCACTTTCTCGAACGCTTCAATCGCGAGAACGATCGCACCATGAAGCTGGCGCCGAGCGGACAGACGGTGATGATGAAGTGCTACTGGCCGGGCAATGTGCGCGAACTGGAGAACTGCATCGAGCGCACCGCGACGATGGCGCATCACGACTCGATCGAGGCGTCGGACTTTCCCTGTTCGGCGAACCGCTGCCTCACGCAGGTGCTGCATTTCGTCAAGAAGGATGACGCGGTGTCGCCGGTGCTGGTGAGCGCAGCGCTGCATCATCCGGACGATGCGTCCGAAGACGATGCGGCGCTGGTTGCCGAGGCGCCGGCACGCGTCGATGCCGGCGCCTTGGCAGCGCGGCCGGCCGATGACGACAAACCGCAGGGCGAGCGCGAACGGTTGGTGTGGGCGATGGAGCAATGCGGCTGGGTGCAGGCCAAGGCGGCCCGACTGCTCAACATCACGCCGCGCCAGATGGGCTATGCACTGAAGAAGTACGACATCGAAGTCAGGCGCTTCTAGCTTGTGATGACATCCAGTCGTGGCGCGCGCCACGACTGG
>NZ_JAUYRO010000119.1 GCF_030696805.1 Methyloversatilis sp.
CAGTACTATGCGCCCTATTCAGACTCGCTTTCGCTTCGGCTCCGTCTTTTTTAGACTTAACCTCGCACTACAGAGTAACTCGCTGACTCATTATGCAAAAGGCATGCGGTCACGGAACAAGTCCGCTCCCACTGCTTGTAGGCACCCGGTTTCAGGTTCTATTTCACTCCCCTAACAGGGGTTCTTTTCACCTTTCCCTCACGGTACTGGTACACTATCGGTCGCCAGGGAGTATTTAGCCTTGGAAGATGGTCCTCCCGGATTCCCACGAGGTTTCACGTGCCTCGCGGTACTCAGGAACCTACATTGCCGCTTTCGATACCACATACAGGGCTTTCACCTTCTATGGCCAGGTTTCCCAACCTGCTCTGCTCTCTAATCGCGGATCAATATGCGTAGGCCCTACAACCCCGAATGCTCGAAAGCACTCGGTTTGGGCTGATCCCGTTTCGCTCGCCGCTACTTCGGGAATCTCGGTTGATTTCCTCTCCTTCAGGTACTGAGATGTTTCACTTCCCTGAGTTCGCTTCCTAAGACCTATGAATTCAGTCAAAGGATGACGGGATATGACTCCCGCCGGGTTGCCCCATTCGGACACCTCCGGGTCAAAGCCTGTTTGGCGGCTCGCCGGAGAATTTCGCTGCCCACCGCGTCCTTCATCGCCTCCTGGCGCCAAGGCATCCACCAGATGCCCTTAAACGCTTTCAACTTTCGCTCCTCTCTCACCCTATTCAACTGTCAAAGAACTTAGCAACGCTCATTTGCGTTGCGCACCGTCGGCTCCACTTTGTGGTGGAGGTGAACGGGATTGAACCGTTGGCCCCCTGCGTGCAAGGCAGGTGCTCTCCCAGCTGAGCTACACCCCCACTCGAATAAAGTGGCGCGGACAGCGTGGTGGGCCTAGATGGACTTGAACCTTCGACCTCACGCTTATCAGGCGTGCGCTCTAACCGAAACTGAGCTATAGGCCCTTATCGGTCGCAAGAACCAAGGTCCTTGCAATTAAATAGCGAGTTGGGCGTTTCTCTATAAAGGAGGTGATCCAGCCGCAGGTTCCCCTACGGCTACCTTGTTACGACTTCACCCCAATCACCAGTCCTACCGTCGACGACTACTTCCTTGCGGTTAGTCCGTCGGCTTCGGGTAAAACCAGCTTTCGTGGTGTGACGGGCGGTGTGTACAAGGCCCGGGAACGTATTCACCCCGGCATGCTGATCCGGGATTACTAGCGATTCCAGCTTCATGCAGTCGAGTTGCAGACTGCAATCCGGACTGAGATGGGTTTTTTGGGATTGGCTTGGCCTCGCGGCTTTGCTGCCCTCTGTACCCACCATTGTAGTACGTGTGTAGCCCTAGACGTAAGGGCCATGCTGACTTGACGTCATCCCCGCCTTCCTCCCGGTTGCTCCGGGCAGTCCCGTGTGAAAAATTCAACACACGGCGAGGGTTGCGCTCGTTGCGGGACTTAACCCAACACCTCACGGCACGAGCTGACGACAGCCATGCAGCATCTGTGACACCGCCCCGAAGGGAAGACGACTTTCATCGCCGGTCGATGCCATGTCAAGCCCTGGTAAGGTTCTTCGCGTAACTTCGAATTAAACCGCACGCTCCGCTGCTTGTGCGGGCCCCCGTCA
>NZ_JAUYRO010000015.1 GCF_030696805.1 Methyloversatilis sp.
CACTCCCCTCTCCCACATCAGTGGGAGAGGGTGGAAACCTCCTTCGACACTCCCCTCTCCCACATCAGTGGGAGAGGGGCCGGGGGTGAGGGCCGGGCGCCGCCGTCCGATCAAACTGCCCTGCCGCGAGCAGGTGGCGCTGCCGCGAAAAGCTCGGCTACCTCCAAGTAGGTAATCCCTCGTGAGAATTGTCCCGCACCCACCCGGACAACAGAATCAGTCCCGGATCGACCGCGTTGCGCGGCGACATGTCAGACAGGGAGACACCGGGAAATGCAGAGGAATTCGATTCTGAACGAGCGGCACCGCCAGCTCGGCTCCAAGCTCGACGGCGACACGTGGAACTTCATGCCCATCCCGTGGAGTTACAGCAGCTGTCCGCACGATGAAGTGGTCGCCACGCGCACGCGCGCCGGGTTGTACGACGTGTCGGCGCTGAACATCGTCAACGTGACCGGCCCGGACGCCGAAGCCGTCATCGACCGCCTGGTCACCATCGACGTCACGAAGCTGAAGCCGGGTACGGCCCGTCTCGGCGGCGAAGTGAACGAAGCCGGTGCGCTGGTCGACGACATCATGATCATCCGCGACGCCGCCGACAGATTCCGCATTTCGCACGGCAGCGGCGCCACGCCGAAGACGCTGGCCGCACTGGCTGCCGGCAGGAGTGTGACCATCACCTCCGATCAAGACGTGCACATCCTGTCGCTGCAGGGCCCGGTTTCACTCGAGGTACTGAAGCCACACACGCCGGCCGACCTGGCTGCGCTGCCCTACTTCAACCACGTCGAAACCACACTGTTCGGCAAGAAGGTGACGCTGGGCCGTGGCGGCTACTCCGGCGAGCGAGGCTACGAGGTGTATTGCAGTGCGGCCGACGCCGTGTTCCTGTGGGACACCATCCTCGAAGCGGGCAAGCCGAAGGGCGTCATCCCGTGTTCGTGGACCGCGCTCGATCTGACACGCGTCGAAGGCGCGCTGCTGTTCTTCCCGTTCGAAATGCCGGAAGGCGACACCACGCCGTGGGAAGTGAACATGGACTGGGCGGTCGACCTCGACAAGGCGGGCGACTACATCGGCAAGGCTGCGGTGCTGCACCTGAAGGGGCGCGAGCGCGTGAAGCAGGCTGGCATGACGGTGCTGCACCACGCAGCGGTCGAAGCCGGTGCAAAGGTCTATGACGGTGACACCGAAGTCGGCGTGGTTACATCGGCCTCTTACAGCCGCCTGCTGATGCAGTCGTTGGCGATGGTGCACCTGAAGCCGGCGAAATCGTCGATCGGCACCCGTCTGACGATCCGCAGCGAGGCCGGCAATCTGGCCGCGCTGGTGGTGCCGACGCCGTTCTACGACCCGCTGCGCCAGCGTACCCATCCCGACAGGACGCGCTGATAGCGCATCGACGCCGACCCGCTGCGCCCAGGCGCGCGGCGGGTCGGCGAGCTCTCTCCCCTTGCCACGAGACGCCGCATGTCCACCCCCGCCATCAAAAGCCAGCCGGTCTACACCGCGCTCGAATGGGACCGCGCCGGCACCCATCACGTGCTGTTCGTCGCGGCCGATGAGGCGGCGCTGGCGCGCCGACTTTGGGCGCAGCCGCCTGCCGGCCCGATCACGCTCATTCTGCAGCATGCCGGCGGCGAGCCGCTGGCTGGCTGGCTGGCCGAGCGACCGCCCGGCGTTCACACCATCGCCGCCGCGACGCTGGAACTTGCATTGAAAGCGCTGGGCGACACGCTGCGCGCCGCGCAGATGGGCACCCGGCTGTATCTGGTCGGACCGGAAGACGCCATCTGGCAGGCGGCGCGCCTGGCCGACGGCTTCGGCATGAGCCGCGACGAAATGCGCCTGATGCAGGCGGGCACGCGCGCCCGGCCGGTGTTCTGCGTGCATTGCCGTACCGTCACGCGCGGCGTGCACACCCATATCGTGCCGTGCAGCGGCTGTGGCCGGGCGCTGTTCGTGCGCGACCATTTCTCGCGTCGTCTGGGCGCCTACATGGGCTTCCAGATCGACGCCGAAGCGCCGGGCGACATCCCGGCCGCGGAGGTGATCTACCCATGAGCCACGCATCCCTGAACGTAGAAATCGGTCGCATCCGCGACCTGGCGCCCGGCATCCGGGAGTTCAGTCTGCGGCGCAACGACGGCGCCGATTTCCCGGTCTTCTCCGGCGGCAGCCATACCGTGCTGTCGCTGCCGCTGGGCGATCGCCTGCACCGCAACCCGTATTCGCTGCTGGGCGACCCGTCGGTGCGTGACACCTGGCGCATCGCGGTGCGCCTGCAGGAGACGTCGCGCGGCGGCTCGCGCTGGCTGCACGAAGCGGCGCGCGAAGGCATGCGTCTCGACATCTCCGCACCGGTCAATCTGTTCGCGCTGAACCGCACCGGTCGGCGCCACATCCTCGTGGCCGGCGGCATCGGCATCACGCCCATCCTTTCGCAGGCGCGCGAACTGGCGCGCCTGGGCGCCGATTTCGAAGTGCATTACGCCTACCGCGCGCCGGAGTTCGGCGTGTTCGCCGACGAACTCGAAGCGCTGGCGCCCGGCCGCATCCACCACTATGTACAGTCGCGCCGCGAACAGATCGAATTCGGCTCGCTGCTGGCCGGTCGCCCGCTCGGCAGCCACTTCTACATCTGCGGCCCGGCCGGCATGGTGGCCGCCAGCCTGAATGCCGGCAAGTCGCTGGGCTGGCCGGACAGCCATCTGCACAGCGAACAGTTCCTCGCGCCAAGCGGCGGCGAGCCGTTCGACGTGAAGCTCGCGCTCAGCGGCCACACCTTCAGCGTGCCGAGCGACCTGTCGCTGCTCGAAGCGATCGAACAGCAGGGCGTCGACGCACCCTATCTGTGTCGCGGCGGCGCCTGCGGCCAGTGCGAACTGGAAGTGCTCGGCGCCGAGGGCGAGCTGATCCATCACGACCTGTATCTGAGCGCCGACGAGCGCGCGTCGGGCACGAAAATCATGCCCTGCGTGTCGCGCCTGAAGGGCGGCTGCCTGACCCTGAACCTGTGAGGACGACGACATGACCCTAGCCTTCAAGCCGGACGAAACCTTTCGCGACGACTACACCTATCGCAACTCGCCGGCCGCCATCCGCCGCTTCCCCTTCCCCTTCCATCAGGACCAGTACATGTACTCGGTCAACATGGAGCCGCACGCGGGCGGGCCGGCCGGTTCGGTGTACGAGCACGCGTTCGACATCGACGAGCACTACATCGCCGAAATGCGCGACCGAGCGATCACGCTGGAGCGCGACCCGGGCCGCTGCGTGTCGCTGCCGCACATGATGGACGCCGAGTGGGACACGCTCGAACTGCTGATGGAATCGATGGCGCGCGACTACCCCGATCTGTTCGTGCTGAAAAAGGATGGCGAGCGCTGGCGCTGGGTGAACAAGCCGCTGGGCATCGACCAGTCCTTCACCTTCGGCGACGCCGCCACATTGCCGTGCCCGCCGTTCGAATACATCACGCGCCAGACCCAGGGCGATTTCGTCATCATGGATCAGCGCAACAACGACCTGTTCGCCGACGCCGGCATGATCACCTCGCAGGCCGACTGGTCGCTCGCGTTCGACGTCGGCATGAGCTTCATGGAATGGCACGGCCCGGTGCCGCTGGCTCATGAGCTGGGCGTGTTCGAGCGCGCACTCAAGTATCTGCTGATGCTGCAGCAGGGCCGCCCGGTGCGCCGCCTGAACTGGACCATGACGATCAACCCGCGCCTCGATACCGCGCCCGAAACCTATCCCGAATGGGGTCAGGACCGCGCCAGCGTCACGCCGGAAAACGTCGGCCCCAAGGTGCATCTGCGGGTGGAACTGCAGACCCTGTTCCGCCTGCCGCGCAGCAACGGCATGCTGTTCTCGATCCGCGGCTACCTTGCCAGCATGGAAGAACTGGCGACCTACCCACGCTGGGCCAAGCGCCTGAACCGCGTGCTCGGCTCGCTGCCGAACGAACTGGCCGAATACAAGGGCCTGGTGCGCTACCGCCAGACCACCCTTGACTGGCTGGCCCGCCACGACGACGGCGCCCCGCTCGCGGTGGGGACGCAGCCGGAGTAGCGGCGGCTGCCGGACTCACCGCGCCGGTAGCTCGCCGGTCGACGGATTCTGCCCTGCCGATCACTGCGGCACGGCCGGTTGGCGGACCGGATTGCTGTCATGCAGATGTCACGTCCGTGTAGCCAATGCGGGTGACACTTGTACGCACTCATTATGCGTACGGGTTCGAGATGGATTCGGGAAGATATCCCTGCGTGCTGCTGGCACTGGCCCTGGCGGCGCCCCTGCCGGTGGCGGCGGGGCTTTACGACGGCCCGGTCGATCCGACGTCGCTGGCGGCCGCATATGAGGGTTGGCGCAAGCTCAAGGACGAGGTGCACCTCATCGACCCCATTTACGGGGCAGGCGGGACCTTGGTGGACAACTGCTGTCTGCCTGCCTTTGATTACGACCGGCCCGACTTCGAGGCGTGGACTGGCCACTTGTGGACCGCCTTCAGCGATGCCGATCTGGGTGCACCCGGTGCAACGCTCTACCTGGGTTCGGAGCGGCTGGTCATCGGTGCCAGTTTCGACACCTTCCGCGATGTCGTCATCGGTTACACCACTTCGCAGTACGGCGCCGATTACGCCTTCCTTCCGATAGTCAATCCTGATGGCACGCCGATGCCGGTGCCAGCGCCCGCGCCCCTCACGCCTCGTCCGGCCGGGCCAGCCTGGATCGACACGCAGGGCAACACGTTCGGCATCCACGGCCAGGTCACGGCTCACCAGACGCTGTACAAGCAGGGTGCGGGCACGCTGCGCCTGACGCACGCCGACAACGTCTGGCACGCGGCACCGGTGGTGAGTTTCGGCGTGTTGGCAGCAACTGCGGCCAGCCTGCGCACCGATGTGACCGTGCGTTCGGGCGGGACGCTGGTGTTCGAACAGTCGGACGCCGACCGCTTCGATCACGTCATGTCGGGCGCCGGCACGGTGGTCAAGGCCGGCAGCGGCGAACTGCTGCTGAACCGTGCGCAGACCTTCAGCGGCGAGTTGCACGTGGCGGAAGGCCGACTGAAGCTTGCGGCCGGTGCCACGCCCGGTCAGCGTCCGCGCATCCTGGTTGAGCTGGATGCCACGCTGGACCTTGCCGCCCTGACGACGACGACCGAAGCCGCCAGTCTGTCGGGTGCCGGCGATGTGTGGCTGGGAAGCGGCACATTGCGGATCAGCGGGCCGTCACCCGCGGGCGACACCTTTGCCGGTCGGCTGTCCGGCGCCGGCATGCTTGAGG
The DNA here is from genome assembly GCF_030696805.1 of Methyloversatilis sp. GTDB lineage: Bacteria > Pseudomonadota > Gammaproteobacteria > Burkholderiales > Rhodocyclaceae > Methyloversatilis. The sequence continues at coordinate 5,293 of NZ_JAUYRO010000015.1, forward strand.
TGGGCAGCAATGCGCGCATCGAACTGACCGGGCACAACACGCAGGCCGGCGGCACCCTGGTGCGCGGCACGCTGATCGCCGGCATCGACGTCAGTCTGGGTGCGGCCGGACAGGCCTTGCGTCTCGATGGCGGCCGGCTGCAGTTGTCGTCGGCGCTTGAACTGGCGCGTGCGCTGCACAGCACCGGCAACAGCACCGTCGATCTCGGTGATCACCGGCTCACCCTCTTCGACAGCCTGTCCGGCGATGGCACGCTCAAGAAGTCGGGCGGCGGCGAACTCACGCTGAGCCAGGTCGGCCACTTCACCGGCACGGTGGATGTGGGCGCCGGCACGCTGGCGTTGCAGGGGCGCGGCAGCACCGGGGACGCAAGCCATATCTATCTGGCGCACGACGCGGTAGTCGATCTCAGCGCGGCGGATGGCGCGCGAACGCTGGCCGGTCTGTCGAACCTTGGAGGCGGCGCCACGGTCAAGCTGGGTGACAACGCGCTGCGCGTCCACCAATCCGGGGGCCGCCGGGTTTTCGGCGGTCGCATAGAAGGGAGCGGTGCATTCGAAAAGGACGGCAGCGGCACACAGGTCGTCGGTGACGCGGCCTGGACGGGCACCACGCGCGTCCTTGCGGGCGAATTGTCGGTCAGCCCCGGGCTTGCCAGCCAGCGCGTGCAGAACGAGGGCGTGCTGCGCATGACAAACGCCGACACGGCTGCGTGGTCGGGTGAGTTGTCGGGCGCTGGCCGCTTTGTGAAATCAGGCGAAGGCCTGCTCTGGCTGCGCGGTGCCAACACGCAGGCGTTTGTCGAGGTTCAGCAAGGCGCGTTGGTCGGTCGCAGCAGTACGCTCGGCCGCGACATCGACGTGGCCCACGGTGCCGGCGTGGGATTCTTCATCGACGAAGACGACACGCACCATGGCACGGTCCGCGGCGCGGGCGTGCTGTACAGCTATGGCAGCGGCGCGCTGACGCTGGCCGGCACCTACGCGCACAGCGGCGGCACCGCCATCAGCAACACCTTGCGCATCGACAGCGATGCCCGGCTGGGTGATGCACGCGGCGGACTGCTGATCGCCGGGGGTACGCTGCAGGCGCTCGACGACCTCACACTGCGCCGGCATATCGCGCTCGGCGCCGACGGCGGCACGCTCGACAGCAACGGCTTCGACATCACGCTGATCGGCCGCATCGACGGGCCGGGCGGCTTGACCAAGGCGGGCAGCGGCCGGCTGACCTTGCTGGGCGATTACGACTACGCCGGTCACACCGTGGTCGCCGCCGGTGAACTGGTATTCGGCGGTGCGCTCGAGGGCAGCTTCGAAGTGCTGGCCGGCGCACGGCTGGTCGCCTCCGGCATCCTCGGCGGCGACATCTCGGTCAGCGAAGGCGGCAGCCTGTTGCTGACGGGTGAAGCCCTGTCGGTATCCGGCCTGATCGATCTCGGCGGCGCGCTGAAATTCGACCTTGCCGGTGGCCTGCGCACCGGGCCGCTGCTCGCAGCCGGCACGCTGATGATCTCGCAGGCGGTCGACCTTTCACTGACCGGCTTCGATCCCGCGCACCGCGCGCAACGCATCGAGTTGGCCTGGGCCAACGACATCGTGTTCACCGAAGCCGGCCGGCTCGCGCTATCCGGTGACCTGACGCAGGCGGGTTACCGACTTGATGTGTCGAACGGCACGCTGGCCCTGATTGCGGCGCCGGTGCCTGAACCTTCGACGATTGTTTTGTTGCTGGCGGGGTTGGGGGTTGTTGGGCGGCGCGTCGCGTTCGCCAAAGGTGATGGAAAATGACCTTTGAATCGTCACGTAGGGAAACGCAGCCCTTGATCTCAATGCGTGGTTGGAAGCTTCTTGGCTCGCTTGCCGTCGCGATGCTGCTTTGTTGTCCTCGCACAGGGGCGAGCGCCGAGGAGCCGCAGGCTTGCCTGTGGCACAGTGGCTGGCGACTCATCTATGGGGCAAGTCATCCGGAAGTCTTTGATGCCTTTATTGACGTTTTGAATGCCAATCCGGCGGATCCGTGGACTTATGTGCTCGACCCGGTTGAACTTGCCGATGTCTACTACCACTGGGGTGGAGGGATTCAGTACAGCCTGTTTGCGACGCTTTACAGCGATCAATCAGGCGGTACAAGTCATCATCGGCCGACGTGTGTTGCCCCGGGGGTTCGTTTCCGGAGCCTCCGTACTCGAACTGTCGTTCATACCAGTGGATCGCTGCGGCAAGCGCCAAGCAGTCAGACCAACAGTGCCCGTCGCTCAGGCATCCGGTT
>NZ_JAUYRO010000070.1 GCF_030696805.1 Methyloversatilis sp.
GGCGGCTTCTACACCGAGAGCGATTCGACCGGCGACATCCACAAGTTCACCGTGGGCCTGGCCGCCGCTGCGCAACGCCTGGGCGTGCGCACGCTCTACGGCCAACAGGTCAAGCGCCTGGTCAGCGACGGCCAACGCGCCAGCGTCACCGCCATCGATGAGCAGGGCGAACAGACCCACGGCTTCGACGCCCTGGTGGTGTGTGCCGGCGTGGGCAGCCGCGAGCTGGCCGCGCAGCTGGGCGACCGCGTCAACGTCTACCCGGTCAAGGGTTATTCCATCACCGTCAACCTGCTGGACGAGCAGAGTCAGCAAGCCGCACCCCACGTGAGCCTGCTGGACGACGAAACCAAGCTGGTGACCAGCCGCCTGGGCGCCGACCGCTTCCGCGTGGCCGGCACGGCCGAGTTCAACGGCTTCAACCGCGACATCCGCGCCGACCGCATCCGCCCACTGGTGGACTGGGTGAACCGGTGTTTCCCCGGCGTCAACACCCGCCAGGTGGTGCCCTGGGCCGGCCTGCGGCCCATGTTGCCCACCATGCTGCCGCGCGTGGGCGCCGGGCAGCGCGCCAACGTGTTCTACAACACCGGCCACGGCCACCTGGGCTGGACGCTGTCTGCCGTGACGGCCGACATGGTGGCCACACACGTGGCACAGTGGCAACAACAACAACGGCCCACGCCAGTGGGTTTGCCCGCTCACGCGGTCTGACAACTCAGGAGCCTCCATGGCCATCTCCGCTTTCGACCTGTTCAAGATCGGCATCGGCCCCAGCAGCTCGCACACCGTGGGGCCCATGCGGGCCGCGCGGCTGTTTGTGCTGGGCCTGCAAACGCAGGGTCTGCTGGCGCAGGTGGCCCGGGTGCACTGCGGGCTGCACGGCTCGCTGGGCGCCACCGGCAAGGGCCACGGCAGCGACACCGCCGTGCTGCTGGGCCTGTGTGGCCACGAGCCCGAAAGTGTGTCCATCGAATCCGTGCCATCGACCGTGGCGGCGATACGCGGCGGCGCGCGCATCTGCCTGCTGGGCCAGCACGAGATCGGCTGGAACGACCGCGAGGACCTGTCCTTCTACCGCCAGCCGCTGCCCTTCCACGCCAACGGCATGCGCCTGCAAGCCTGGGACGCGGCGGGCGCGCTGTTGACCGAGCGCGTCTATTACTCGGTGGGCGGCGGCTTTGTGGTCACCGACGAGTTGGCCGCCGACGGCAGCCGCCAGAAAGCCATCGCGCCCGACGCCACCGCCCTGCCCATCCCCTTCCGCAGTGGCGACGAGCTGCTGCAACGCTGCCACGAACATGGGCTGTCCATCGCCGGCGTGATGCGTGCCAACGAAGCCCATTGGCGCAGCGAAAGCGAAGTGCGCGAGGGCCTGCTGCGCATCTGGCAGGTGATGCAGGCCTGTGTGGTGCGCGGCTGCCAAACAGAGGGTGTGCTGCCGGGCGGCTTCAAGGTCAAGCGCCGCGCGCCGGGCCTCTACACCGACCTGACCACCCACCCCGAAAAAGCCCTGACCGACCCACTGGCCGTGCTCGACTGGGTCAACCTCTACGCGCTGGCCGTGAACGAGGAAAACGCGGCTGGCGGCCGTGTGGTCACGGCACCCACCAACGGCGCGGCCGGCATCGTGCCGGCGGTGCTGCACTACTACCGCCGCTTCGTGCCGGGCGCCACCGACGATGGTGTGGTGGACTTCCTGCTCACCGCTGCGGCCATCGGCATCCTCTACAAGGAAAACGCCAGCATCAGCGGCGCCGAGGTGGGCTGCCAGGGCGAGGTGGGCGTGGCCTGCTCCATGGCCGCAGCCGCCCTTTGCGCGGTGATGGGCGGCACACCCGAGCAGGTGGAAAACGCCGCCGAGATCGGCATGGAACACCACCTGGGCCTGACCTGCGACCCGGTGGGCGGCCTGGTGCAAATCCCCTGCATCGAACGCAATGCCATCGCCTCGGTCAAGGCCATCAGCGCCGCGCGCATGGCGCTGCGCGGCGACGGCACCCACTTCGTCAGCCTCGACAAAGTCATCAAGACCATGCGCGAGACCGGCGCCGACATGAAGACCAAATACAAGGAAACGGCACGCGGCGGCCTGGCGGTGAACATCGTCGAATGCTGAGGTGGCGCGTCCTGGGCTAAGCTCGCAGGCTTCATTCCTTTCCCACGCGCGCATGGCCACCGATTTCCGCGTGCTGAGCCTCATCCCGCCGATGACGCAGCTCAACACGCCCTACCCCTCCACCGCCTACCTCACCGGCTTTCTGCGCTCGCGCGACATCAGCGCGGCGCAGGAAGACCTGGCGTTGGCGCTGGTGCTCAAGCTGTTCACGCCGGCCGGATTGGACGCCGTGCGCGACGAGGCGCTGACCTTGGCTGACGCCGAACGCACGGGCAGCGTGCACGCCTTTCTCGACCAGTTTGCCCTCTACCGCAGCACCATCACCCCGGTCATCGCCTTTCTTCAAGGCCGCGACTCGACCCTGGCCCACCGCATTGCCGCGCGTGGCTTGCTGCCTGAAGGGCCGCGTTTTGCCGCGCTGGACGCCTACGCCGGCTCGGACATGGACGACGGCAGCGGCGACCCGCTGAGCTGGGCTTTTGGCGCCCTGGGCGTGCAGGACAAGGCGCGCCACCTTTGCACCCTGTTTCTCAACGACCTGGCCGACGTGTTGCGCGACACGGTGGACGGCCGCTTCGAGTTCGTGCGCTACGCCGAATCGCTGGCCGCCAGCCAGCCCAGCTTCGACCCGCTGGCCCAGGCGCTGGCCGCCCCGCCCACACTGGTGGACAGGCTGCTGCGCGACCTCACCCTGGCCGCCATAGAGCGGCACCGGCCGCAACTGGTGCTGCTGTCCGTGCCCTTTCCCGGTTCTGTCTACGCGGCATTCCGCATCGCTCAGGCCATCAAGGCGCACGACCCGTCCATCCACATCGCCCTGGGCGGCGGTTTCGTCAACACCGAGCTGCGCGAACTGAGCGACCCGCGCGTGTTCGACTTTGTGGATTTCGTGACGCTGGACGCGGGCGAGCGGCCGGTGCTGTCGCTGATCGAGCACCTGCGGGGCCAACGCGGGCGACAGCGGCTGCAGCGCACGTTCACCCGCAACGACAGTGGCGCGGTGCAGTACATCAACCTCGCCGAGCCCGACATCCCCTTCGAGGACGTGGGCACACCCACCTGGGACGGCCTGCCGCTGGACCGCTACCTGAGCCTGCTCGACATGCTCAACCCCATGCACCGGCTCTGGAGCGACGGGCGCTGGAACAAACTCACCGTGGCCCACGGCTGCTACTGGAAAAAATGCAGCTTCTGCGACGTCAGCCTCGATTACATCGGCCGCTACGAGACGGCCACCGCGCACAAGCTGGCCGACCGCATCCAGCAGATCGTGGAGGAAACCGGCCAGACCGGCTTTCACTTCGTGGACGAAGCCGCGCCGCCCAAAGCCCTCAAGGCCCTGGCCGAAGAGCTGATCCGGCGCCAGCTCAACATCTCGTGGTGGGGCAACATCCGGTTTGAGAAAACCTTCACGCCCGAGCTGGCCGAACTGCTGGCACAAAGTGGCTGCATCGCCATGAGCGGCGGCCTGGAGGTGGCCAGCGACCGCCTGCTGGGGCTGATGAAAAAAGGCGTGTCGGTCGAGCAGGTGGCGCGCGTCACCAAGGGCTTCTCGGACGCCGGCATCCTGGTGCATGCCTACCTGATGTACGGCTTCCCCACCCAGACACTCCAGGACACGGTGGACGCGCTCGAATACGTGCGTCAGCTGTTCGCCGCCGGCTGCATACAGTCCGGCTTCTTCCACCGCTTTGTGTGCACCGTGCATTCGCCGGTCGGCCTCGATCCGGAAGAATACGGCGTCACGCTGCTGCCATTGCCGCCGGTGACCTTTGCGAAGAACGACGTCGGTTTCGTTGATCCGGTCGGTACCGACCACGACACGCTGGGTATCGCACTCAACAAGGCGCTGTACAACTATATGCATGGCATCGGGCTGGACGAGGATGTGCGCAGCTGGTTCGCCGACCGCACGCCCAAGGCGCGCGTGCCGCGGCATTTCATCGAGCGGGCGCTGGGCTGACCTGCGACGCGGGGCGAATTCAGTCGGCGAGACGGGACAGTTCGCCGCGCGCCACCAGGAGACGCAGCTGTGCGCGCACCAGTCCCGCTTCGAGGTCGATGCGGCGCAAGCGTGCCCGCTGCTGGGTGCGCACCGCGTCAAGCACATCGGCCAGACTGGTGTGAGCCTCCGCATAGGCGTCTCCGGCAAGCTGCGACAGTGCTGCCAGGCGCGGCGCCACCTCGGCGTCAAACGAGCCGAGCGCAGCCAGTCGCAGGTCCACTTCGGTCTGCTGGCTGCGGATATCCGTATCGGTTTCGACTTCGAGCAGCTGGCGGCGCAGTCGCGCACCTGCCGCGACGGCGCTGGCACGGTCGACGGCGCCGCTGCGCGAATCGAAGATGGGCAGCTCGACCGACAGCCCCACGCCATCTGCAGTGCCGTAGGGGTCGTGGGTCCAGCTGCGAACAAGCGCAACCGACACCTGCGGGAAGCGTTCGGCACGCGCTGAGCGGATCGCGGCCTGAGCGGCTGATTCGTCGAGTCGGGCGGCGCGGATGGCCAGATGTTCGGCCGGCGCCCGAGCGTCGGCCGGTGGTGCGAGTGGCTGCAGCGGTTCGACGACAACGCTGCGCCAGTCGTCGATGTCCAGCATGTCGGCCAGGCGCTGCTGTGCGGCCGCCAATTCGGCATCGGCGGCCGACAGCTCGGCCCGCCAGTCGGCGGATTCGAAGTCGAGCCGGAAATTCCGGTAGGCCTGAGCCCGGCTGTCGGTCAGGCGCAGGCGCGCGGACAGCTGCGCGAGCCTACTTTCCGCATCGAGCACGGCGGCGCGCCTGGCCTGGGCAGCCTGCAAGGCGACAAATGCCAGACCCGCTTCGGAGGCACGTTCCAGCCGGGCGACGGCCTTGCGCGCGTGGGCCGCATCGAGCGCGCTGTTTGCGGCGTCGATCCGCGCCCCGCGTTTGCCGCCGAGCAGCAGAGGCAGCTCGACGGCCACATCCTGCTGGCGCGATCCGTCGAACATGGTGCTCGCGCGACCGGGGCGCAGCTGACCGTAGCTCACGACCGGATTCGGCCAGGCGCGCGCGCTGCGCTGATCCGCCTCGACCACTGCGACTGCGGCCGAATCAAGCGCGCTGCGCAATTCGGCATCACGTGCCATGCGCAGCGTGGTGCGCAGATCGAGCGGCGCGGTGGCGGCCAGCGCGCCGGATGCCGACAGCGCAAGTGCCAGCATGACGGCCGCCACGACTGCGCGTGCGCGCTGCAGGGTCGAATCGGTTGTTGCGAAGGCTGAAGGCGATGGGACTGCGATGGTGTTCAATGCCTGAGGTGTGACACACATGAAGAACCCGAGGCTAGCCGCCGAGGCCTTACAAAGTTCTTTCAGCGGATCATCCTGCGTCGTTGCAAGCAGTGGCGACGACTGGCGGATCCGATACGGGAGGGTTATGCGCGTACTGGTAGTGGAAGACGACGGCGCATTGCGCAGTACGCTCACCCACGCACTCAAGCTGTCCGGCTACGCCGTGGACGCGGTCGGCGATGGCTGCAGTGCGCTCGCCGCGCTGCAGGTGAGCGACTATGCGCTGATGGTGCTCGACCTGGGCCTGCCCGACACCGACGGCATGCGCCTGCTGGCCCAGCTGCGCGAGCGCGGCAACCGCACGCCGGTATTGGTGCTGTCGGCGCGCGACAGTGTCGATCAGCGCGTTCAGGGGCTGCGCCATGGCGCCGACGATTACCTGACGAAGCCCTTCGCACTGCCGGAACTGGAAGCGCGCATCGCCGCACTGATCCGCCGGACCGGTGGCAGCGCCAGTCGCCTGATCCACGGTGCGCTGGAGTTCGACCCGGCGACCCGTCAGGCCAGTGCCGGCGGTACCCCGCTAGAGCTGTCTGCGCGTGAAGCCGCGATACTCGATGCACTGATGCAGCGTGCCGGCGAGGCGGTCATCAAGTCGCGTCTGGTGCGCAAGCTGAGCGACTGGGACAGCGAACTGGGCGTGAACGCGATCGAGGTCTATATCCACCGCCTGCGGCGCAAGCTCGAACCGCATGGCATCCGCATCCGCACCCTGCACGGCCTGGGCTATCTGCTGGAGAAGCCGGATGCGCCCTGAACGTACCCCGCTCAGGCAGCGTCTTCTGCGCTGGCTGCTGCCACCGGTGCTCGCGCTGACCGCACTGTGGATCTGGGCTACCCACGGCATCGTGCTGCACTTCGCCAATCTGGCTTACGACCGCGCACTGGAAGACACGGTGCGAACGCTGGCCGGACGCATTCGTCCGGCGCATGGCGGCGTCGCTGTCGATCTGCCGCCGGCTGCACGGCAGATGCTGGTGTTCGACGAGATCGATACCGTCTATTTCAGCGTCACTGATCGCACTGGTCGTGCGTTGGCCGGCAGTCATGTCCTGCCCGGCAATCCGGCCGACTCCGGCCGCGGCACCGTCATCTACGACGGCAGCGTGGAAGGGCAACGGGTTCGCCTCGCCCAGTTCGTGGTGCGCGGCGAACAGCCGGATCAGGACCTGTTCGTGCGCGTCGCCGAAACGCTGAAGAAACGCGAAGTGATGGCGCAGGAAGCCACCGCGTACATGCTCGCGCCGCAGGCCGTGTTCGTGGCCGGCCTGATCCTGCTGCTCTGGTACGGCGTGGGCAGGGGCATTGCGCCCCTGCATCGCATCAGTCGCTCGATTGCCCAGCGCAGCCACGCCGATCTCGGACCGATCGACGAAACCGACCTGCCGGCGGAAGTGTATGACCAGGTCCATGTGATCAATGAGCTGATGGCCCGGCTGGGTCGCACGATCGATGCCCAGCGACGCTTCATTGCCGATGCAACCCATCAGCTGCGTACGCCGGTCACCGTGCTGCGGACCCTGGCCGAGCTGGCCTTGCGCACGCCCGACGGGGCGCAGCGCGAGCAGGTGATGCGCGATCTGGAGGCAGCCAGTGCGCGCTTGTCGCGCGTGGCGAATCAGTTGCTCAACCTCAGCCGGGCGGAAGCCGGTGCAGCGGTGGCGCGCGATCCGATAGACCTGCGCGAACTGGTCGAGGATGTGGTCGCCGCAGCGATTCCGACTGCCGTCGCCTGCGGCACCGACGTGCGGATGGAAGCCGCGTCCGAACTGCCCCTGCTGCACGGCGACCGCGTGCTGCTGCCGGAAATGCTGGCGAACATCATCGACAACGCATTGCGCTACACCCCGTCGGGCGGCGCGGTGCTCATCCGGGCCGACACGCACGAAAAAGGTGCGCTGATCAGCGTCCGCGACAGCGGCCCGGGCATCGCACCGGCCCAGCGAACGCTCGTGCTCGGGCGCTTCGGCCGGGGCAAGGGCGAGCGCCGGGAGGGCAGCGGTCTGGGGCTCGCCATTGCGCGCGAAATCGCGCTCGCCCATGGTGGTCGCCTCGACCTGCTGGACTGCGCGACACTCGGCGGCCTGCGGGTGGACATCTTTCTGCCGAGCCCGACGTCAGGCGGCGCCTGACAGCAATCGACCGCGCGTCCGGCCCTTCACGGCTATCCCTCTGCGTCCTGTCGCGTTACGCTCCGAGCCCATGAAACCAGCCGTCCTTCTCGTCGCCTCCCATGCCGCCGTGCTCGGCATCGGTTTCGCGTTGGGCATCTACGCCCTGCCCATCCTGACCGCACCTACGCCGCCGACCGCGGCCGAAGCCGCTTCGGCCGCGGTCGGTGCGATGTTCACCGGCGAGTTCCGGCGCGACCTGAAGGACAGCGACCTGCTGCACTGGGGCGAAGGCACGGTGTCGATCGGGCGCGAGCGCATTGCGCTGACCGGCCGACTGGCGCCCGGGCCCGACTACAAGCTCTACCTGTCGCCGGAATTCGTAGAGACCGAAGCCGACTTTGCGCGCCTGAAGCCGGTCATGGCGCGCGTGGGCGACGTGCGCACCTTCGACAACTTCGTCGTTGAGGTCGCGCCATCGATCGACGTCGCGCGCTACACGACGGTCATCGTGTGGTGCGAAACCTTCGGCCAGTTCATCACCGCCGCCCGCTATCGCTGATGACAACGGACCCCGGGATTCGTCACGGCACGAAGGTCAGCCCGAGGCCGATCACCACGCCGGACATGAGCAGCGTGATCAGGCAGTAGCCCATGATGTCCTTCGCGCGCAGACCGGCGATGGCCAGCGCGGGCAGGGCCCAGAAGGGCTGGATCAGGTTGGTCCATGCGTCGCCCCAGGCCACCGCCATTGCCACGCGCGGCAGATCGGCGCCCAGATCGGCAGCCGCCTCGATCATGATCGGCCCCTGTACCGCCCACTGACCCCCGCCGGACGGCACGAAGATGTTCACCAGTCCGGCGCCGAGAAAGGCAAACAACGGCAGCGTGGCATCGGTCGATACGGCGACGAACAGGTTCGACAGGGTGACCGCAAGCCCCGAGCCGACGATCATGCCCATCAGGCCGGCATAGAACGGAAACTGCACGATGATGCCGCCAGCGCCGCGCGCGGCGTCGCCGATTGCTGCCAGAAAGCGGCTGGGTCGGCCGTGCAGCATGATGCCGAGGAACAGGAACATGAAATTGACGATGTTCAGGTTCAGCGTACCGGCGCTGACCAGGAAGTAGTAGCCGGAGAACACCAGGCCCATGATGCCGACCGACTGCGCCAGCAGGATGCTGTTGTCGAGCCGCGCGGCGGGCGTGTCGGTGGTGGTGTCGGGCACGAATTCGACTTCCACCAGCAGCGCAGGATCGACCTGCACCGTGTCTTCGGGGCGCGGCATCATCAGCCGGTTCAGGATCGGCACGCAGACGAACAGCGCAAGCACGATGACCAGGTTGAAGGTCGAGAAGATCGTGTCGCCGGTGGCGATGACGCCGGTGCGGGCGGCGAGGAAGTGGTCGGCGGTGGCGAGCGTGAGCGGTACCGAGCCCGACAGGCCGCCATGCCAGATGACGAATCCGCTGTAGGCGCTGGCGATCAGCAGTCGGTAGTCGACGCCGGCCACGCCACGCGCCAGCTGGCGCGCAAACATCGCGCCGATGACCAGACCGAAACCCCAGTTGAACCAGCTCGCCACCAGCGACACCACGCTCACCAGCAGGATGGCCTGCCCCGGCGTGTGCGCCAGCTTTGCGATGGCCTCGAGAATGCGGCGGAAGAACGGCGTCGTCGCCAGCACCCAGCCGGTTACCAGTATCAGCACCATCTGCATCGAGAATTGCAGCAGGTTCCAGAAACCCTTGCCCCAGTGCTCGAGCATCGCCACCGGTGACTGTCCTTCGACTGCGATGCCGGCGGCGAACACCAGCAGTGTCAGCAGCAGCACGAGCACGAAGGGGTCGGGCAGCCATCTTTCGACCAGCCGGACGGACAGCGACGTGACACGTTGCAGCATGGGAGTCTCCTGTTTATATTTTTAGTGCCGGCTTTCGACAGCAGGCGAACGGCGTGCGCGGACGTGCCGCGCAGCGCGAGGATAGCCCAGCCGCCACCGGTGTGACGTCGGGGCCAACGCTACCGGAGAGGAGCACGATGCATGAACCCCATGACCTGGTCGAATACCGAGAAGAAGATCGCGCGACAGGCTTTCGGCACGGCGCTGTCGCGCGAAGAGGCATCGCTGCTGGCGGATTTCAAGGCGCGCGCCGCGGCGGCTGCGACGCAGCAAGACATGTGGGCGGTCTACATGTTTCTGGCCGAGCGGGACGGCTACATGGGCAGGAAGTACGAATTCCGCTATTCGGAACTGATTTCGCTGTTCGTGCTGCTGCGCGCGGAGGGCTGGCTGGACGAAGCCGATCTGGCGGGTTTGCGCGACGACAAGCTGACGATGATCCGCGAGGGGTGCGCGCGCTGGCAGCGTGATTTCGAGCGCGACGCCTGAAGGCCGCGTTACTCGGCCTTCAGGCGCGCGCCATCAGGCCTGTGCGGTGTCCAGCCACACCTCCAGGCCCTGCGCGTTGAGTTCGATGTCGAGCCCCCACACGGCCATCGCCTCGTCACGCGTGAGCGGGCTGCCGTGGGCGCGCAGTTCGTCCATCAGATAGGCGGTCAGCGCGGCCAGCAGCGCCTGTTTGCGGCCGTCACCTGCACTGGCGGCCGCCCGGGCGATCGCTACGTGGGCGTCGATGCGCGACAGCAGCGCCCGGCCCAGCGTCGGTACGCCGGTGACCTTGCCGTAGTGGGTCAGGAACATCGCCTCCGGCTGCCGCGACAGCAGACGCTCGACCGACGCGCGCATCGCGACCGGATCGAACTGCACTGGCGACGTGGTCGGGAAGACGAAGGCGCGGCCATCGACCGTGCATTCCGGATAGGCCAGACCGAAGGTGTCGCCGGTGAACCAGCTTCGCGAGCGCGCGTCCCAGATGCAGTGGTGATGTTTTGCGTGGCCCGGGGTGTCGATGAATTCGAGCGCGCGGCCGTTGAAGTCGAGCACGTAACCGTCATGCGTTTCGATCACGCGCGCCGCGTCGACCGGCAGGATGTCGCCATACATGTCGGCCATGGCTGCGGCGCCATACACCTCGGTCGCGCCAGCGACCAGTTTCGACGGGTCGATCATGTGGCGCGCACCGCGCGGATGCACCACCAGCTGTGCATCCGGAAAGGCGCGCATCGCGGCACCGGCGCCACTGGCGTGGTCCAGATGCACATGAGTCAGGATGATGTAGCGCAGCTGCCCGGCGGCGATGCCCTTGTGCGCCAGCGCCGTCTGCACATTGGCCAGCGAATGGCCGGTGCCGCAGTCGACCAGCGCCGCCTGGTCACCGGCGCGCAGCAGGTGGATGGAGGCCATGCCGTGGCGGATGAGTGCTGCGTCGATGGCGGATATGTCGTGCTCGTAATCAAACATCCTGAATACCTCAATTGACCGCTTGAAACATCGATGCAAGACAGTGCCCTTGCAACGTTCCTGCCTTTGCCCGGTCTTCACCCTCCGGGTGAGAGCGCTTCGCCGCCCTGTGCACGGCCGGCGGGGTGCCCGGCTGCGTTGCTCGTCCTTGCAGGGAGCCATCCTGCCGCGTCCTCGTGCCTTGCCGTACACCCCGCCAACCATACCCACGGCGTCGATCAACTGAGGTTTTCAGGATCATTCATTCTCCTCGCCGGCTTTCGCCTGTTCGGCCTGCATCAGTTCATGGAAGCGCTGGTCGAATTCGAGCCGCATCTGCCGGCGCACCTTTGCGGCGGTCTGGCGCCGCCGCTGGTCCGGCGTGGCCGGCTCAAGCTGCGGTACGCGGCACGGGCGGCGCGCCTCGTCCATCGCGACCATGGTCAGGTAGCAGGTGTTGGTGTGACGCGTTGTATGTTCGCGGATGTTTTCCGTCATCACCTTGACGCCGACTTCCATCGACGTCGTGCCGGTGAAGTTGACCGACGCGAGAAAGGTGACCAGTTCGCCGACGTGGATCGGGCTGCGGAAGATGACCTGATCGACCGACAGCGTCACCACATAGGTCTGCGCGAAACGCGCGGCGCAGGCGTAGGCCACCTGATCGAGCAGCTTGAGCAGCGATCCACCGTGCACATTGCCGGAGAAGTTCGCCATGTCGGGCGTCATCAGCACCGTCATGGTCAGTTCGTGTTTTGGAAATTCGGTCATCGTGGAAGGCGCCGGCCGCGGCCGGTGAGTCGTGAGGTGGAAGGAATCGCCGCGGGGGAGGGCGGCGGCGGATCAGCGGTCCTGTTCGATGCGCCAGCCGGGCTGACGGTAGTCGCGTATGTTGCCGTACGGCGCGGTGGGATACACGCTGGTGCCGTAGGCATCTTCCTCGATGCGCACGCCGGGCCGCGAATAGTCGCGGATCTGCGTGCCACGCAGCGTCGGATAGATGTGGGTCGCGCGGCTGCGCGCATTCGGCCGGATCAGGTCGCGCGGATGCTGGCCTATCATGCCGCCCGGTCCGGCACCGCCGATGCCGGTGCCCTGACCGTAGGGGTCGCCGCCGATCGGCGTGGTGGGCACGTGGCCCATGCCGCCGGCCAGCGCGGCGGACGCTGTCAGCAGCGCCGACACGGCGCACAGGGTGGTCAGTTTCATCAAGGTCTCCCGGAGGTGCGCGACACGACAGACACGCTGCGGCGTCGCTGAACACTTCTGAAGTCTAGTGGAACATGCGCCGCGCGCTCGTTACAAGCGCGCGCGTCGTGTGAGGTGTTGCCGGCGCAGCGCGCAGGTTGTGGACGGCATGCGACAACCCGCGCATTCGATGCGCGACCTGACGCGCGAATGTGGAATCATGCAAAGCATGAACAGTTCAGGCCACAACCCCTTCGAGCCGGCGCCGCAACCGGTCGCAATACCGGACGTCATGGCGCCCGAATCGCGCGGCCTGCCGGCCGGCCGCGGTCTGGAATGGCTGCGCCAGGGCTGGCAATGTTTCCTGGTGTCGCCCGGCTTGTGGATCGTCATCACCGTCATCTGGACGGTAGTGCTGGTCGCGCTCAACGTGGTGCCGCTGTTCGGCACCATCGCCGCAACGCTGCTGGCGATGGTCATGATGGGCGGCGTCATGCAGGGATGCCGGGCGCTGTCGCGTGGAGAACCGCTCGAGCTGGCGCATCTGTGGGCGGGCTTCGGAGAGCGGGTCAATCCTCTGCTCGCGCTGGGCGGCTGGTATCTGGGCGCGATGCTGGCGGTGACGCTGTTCGTATTGCTGATGTCGGCCATCGTCGCCGGGCTGGCCGGGCTCGCTGCATTCGCCGCGCTCCTAGTCGTGTCGGCCGCGACCCCGCTGCTGCTGGTGATTGCGGTGATGCTGATGGCGCCGGTACTGATGGCCGTGTGGTTCGCGCCCGCGCTGGTGATGTTCCATCGCATGACCGCCATCGACGCGATGCGCACCAGCTTCTACGCCTGCCTGCGCAATGCCCCGGCCTTTCTGGTGTTCGCGCTGATCTACATCGTGCTGGTCGTGCTGGCATCGATTCCTGCCATGCTGGGCTGGCTGGTGCTGCTGCCGGTCACCTTCGGCGCGATCTACGCGAGCTATCGCGACGTGTTCCGGCAGGACTGAGGCATCGTTTCCGGGCTTTCCATGGACAGCGGGCTGGCAGTTGGCGACCAGCCCGCTAGAGGTTTCGGTATCGAGAGGGGGTGTTGGGCATCGCTGCGCTCACCCCAACCTACTTGCCACACTCTGTAGGTTGGGGTGAGCGCCGTGCCGCCCAACAAGCCCCGCGACCAGCGGACCCCGTAGGTTGGGGTGAGCGCAGCGATGCCCAACAAGCACCCGCGCCAAGTCACCCGTAGGTTGGGGTGAGCGCAGCGATGCCCAACAAGCACCCGCGCCAAGTCACCCGTAGGTTGGGGTGAGCGCAGCGATGCCCAACGCCGCCGCCGCTACGCCACGCCCCCCTTCACCGCCTTGAACCGCTCCAGCGTTGCCTCGCGTGCCGCCGCGTGATCCACCACCGGCGCCGGATAGTCGCGGCCGATCACGCAGCCGGCCATCTGCTGTTCCAGCGACGTCGCCAGCCAGGGCGCGTGGATGCGCTTGCGGTCGAATTTCGCCAGTTCCGGGCAGTAGCGGCGGATGAACTGGCCGTCGGCGTCGAACTTCTCCGACTGCGTGACCGGGTTGAAAATGCGGAACCACGGCTGGGCGTCGCAGCCGGTCGACGCCGCCCACTGCCAGCCGCCGTTGTTGGCCGCCAGATCGAAGTCGTTCAGCGTACGCGCGAACCAGTGCTCGCCGCGCCGCCAGGAAATGCCCAGGTCCTTGGTCAGGAAGGACGCGCTGACCATGCGCAGCCGGTTGTGCATGTAGCCGGTCTGCGCCAGCTGGCGCTGCGCCGCATCGACCAGCGGATAACCGGTGCGGCCTTCGCACCACGCGGTGAAGCGCGCGTCGTCGTCCACCCAGCGCACGGCGTCGAATTCGGGCCGGAAGCTGCCGTTTAGCACGTGCGGGTTGTGCCACAGGATCTGGAAGTAGAAATCGCGCCAGATCAGTTCGTTCAGCCAGCCTTCGGCGCCCGCGCCACCGCGCGCATGCGCTTCGCGCGCCAGCCGGCGCACCGATATCGTGCCGAAGCGCAGATGCACCGACAGATAGCTCGGTCCCTTGGTCGCCGGAAAGTCGCGCGTCTGCTTGTAGCGGTCGATGCGGTCGAGAAATTCGTCGAACAGCGTTTCGGCGCCGGACGCCCCGGTGGGCAGTTTCAGCGTCGCCAGATTGGTCGGCTCGAACCCCATGTCCGCCAGCGACGGAATGGCGGTGGTCCGCGCCGCGGCGAATGCGGCCGCGTGACGGCGTACCGGATAGGCCTGAAGCTGGTACGACGTGAGCTTCTTCAGCCAGGCGTTCTTGTACGGGGTGAATACCGAGAACGGCTTGTGCGCCAGCGTCAGCACTTCGTCGCACTCGAAAATGACCTGATCCTTGTACTGCTCGAAGCCGATGCCGTGGCGCGCCAGTTCGGCGCCGACCTCGCCGTCGCGCCGCTGCGCCGCGGGCTCGTAGTCACGGTTGCAGACCACGGTGTCCACGCCCAGCTCGCGCGCCAGCGCGGGCACCAGTTCGCGCGCGCGACCGTGGCGCACGATGAGGCCGCCACCGAGGTCGCGCAGGGCCGCATCCAGCTCCACGATGGCGGCGTGGATGAATTCGACCCGCCGGTCGGCGCGCCAGCCTTCGCGCAGCAGTTCGTCCAGTATTTCGGTGTCGAACACGAATGCGCACCACACCGGGCCGCCTTCGCGCAGCGCGTGATACAGCGCGGCGTGGTCATCCACCCGCAGGTCGCGACGGAACCACACCAGCCGGGACGAACTCTTTGCCACTTCCACCTCCACGATCCGATCGCGTTTTCGAGTCGCGAGGGTCGCACAGGTTCTGCGACAAACGCACAACACGGATAAAATCCCGCCATGCACGCGCACGCACCGACTTCCACGGTCAATCTCACCGGCCACTTCCTGATCGCCATGCCCGCCATGGCCGACAAGAATTTCGCCCGCACGCTCACGCTGGTGTGCGAGCACAACGATCAGGGCGCGCTCGGCGTCATCGTGAACCGGCCGATCGACATGTCGCTCGAAGACCTGTTCGAGCGCATCGAACTCACGCTCGAATCGCCGCGCTTCCAGGGCCAGCCGGTCTATTTCGGCGGCCCGGTGCAGACCGATCGTGGCTTCGTGCTGCACCGCCCGGTCGGCGAATGGCAATCCACCATCGATGTCGGCAATGGCCTCGGACTGACCTCGTCGCGCGACGTGCTGCAGGCACTGGGCAGCGAAATCGAGCCGGACGACGTGCTGGTCACGCTCGGCTATGCCGGCTGGCAGGCCGGTCAGATCGAATGGGAAATGGCGCAGAACGCCTGGCTCACGGTGCGCGCCGACAGCGGCATCATCTTCGACCTGCCGCCGGAAGAACGTCTGGTCGCCGCGATGCAGCTGCTCGGCGTCGATTTCGCGTCGCTGTCCGACGTGGCCGGGCATGCCTGAACCGGGTGGTCTTCCTGCGCGCGGTACCGTGCTGGCGTTCGACTTCGGCGAAAAGCGCATTGGTGTTGCCGTGGGCGAATGCGAACTGCGCAGTGCCAGCCCGCTACTCACCTTCGATGCCGAAACCAATGACGCCCGCTGGTCGGCCGTCGGTCGGCTGCTCGACGAGTGGAAGCCGGTCACGCTGGTGGTCGGCCTGCCGCTGTCACCCGACGGCGTGCCGCACGACATGACGGCGCGCGCCGAGCGCTTCGCGCGCCAGCTCGAAGGGCGCTTCCGCCTGCCGGTGGTGCTGCAGGACGAGCGCTACACCTCGGCCGAAGCGGACAGCCAGCTGCGCGACGAAGGCGGCATGCGCGACTGGCGCAGCCGCAAGCAGAAACTGGACGCACACGCGGCCCAGCTCATCCTCAAGGACTATTTCGATGTCACTGCCTGACGCAGAACACCTGCTGGTCGTGCTGGCCGACCAGATTCGCCCGCGGGTCGGCGCCGACACGGCGCTGGTCGGCCTGCATACCGGCGGCGTGTGGCTGGCGCAACGACTGCACGCCCTGCTCGGTCTGATGCAGCCGGCTGGCTCGCTCGACGTGAGCTTCTATCGCGACGACTACGCCAAGCGCGGTCTGGCGCGCGACACGCGTTCGTCGTCGCTGCCCTTCGAGGTCGAGGGCCGGCATCTGATACTGGTCGACGACGTGCTGCACACCGGCCGCACGGTACGCGCCGCGCTGAACGAACTGTTCGATTACGGCCGTCCGCTGCGGGTCGAACTGGCCGTGCTGGTCGATCGCGGCGGGCGCGAACTGCCGGTGGCGCCGACCTACTGCGCCGCGACGCTCGACCTGCCGCCCGGACAGCGCGTGAAACTGGCGCAGGACGGCGACACCCTCTCGCTGCGACTGACCGGGAGCTGACCATGGCGCGCAACCCGCAACTGAACCGGCACGGCGAACTGCAGCACCTGCTGACCACGGAAGGCCTGCCGCGCGACGTCATCACGCGCATTCTCGATACGGCCGAGCCGTTCACGGTGGTGGCCGAACGCGAGGTGAAGAAGCTGCCGCTGCTGCGCGGCAAAAGCGTGTTCAACCTGTTTTTCGAGAACAGCACGCGCACCCGCACCACCTTCGAAATCGCCGCCAAGCGCCTGTCGGCCGATGTGATCAACCTGAACATCGCGACCAGCTCGACCAACAAGGGCGAAACCCTGCTCGACACGGTGGACAACCTTGCCGCGATGCAGGCCGACATGTTCGTCGTACGCCACGCCTCCAGCGGCGCGCCCTACCTGATCGCCCAGCACCTCGAAGCGACCGGCCGCGACCACATTCACGTGATCAACGCCGGCGACGGGCGGCACGCGCACCCGACGCAGGGCCTGCTCGACATGTACACCATCCGCCACTACAAGCGCGACTTCACGCAGCTGTCGGTGGCGGTCGTCGGCGACATCCTGCATTCGCGCGTGGCGCGCAGCCAGATCCACGCACTGACCACGCTGGGCGTGCCCGACCTGCGGGCCATCGCACCGAAAACGCTGCTGCCGGCCGATATCGACCGGCTCGGCTGTCGTGTCTTCCACGACATGGCCGAAGGCCTGCGCGGCGTCGATGTCGTGATGATGCTGCGGCTGCAGAACGAACGCATGCAGGGTTCGCTGCTGCCCAGCCCGCAGGAATATTTCAAGTTCTTCGGCCTGACGCAGGAAAAACTCGCGCTGGCCAAGCCGGACGCCATCGTGCTCCATCCGGGGCCGATGAACCGCGGCGTCGAGATCGACTCGGCGGTGGCCGACGGCAGGCAGGCCGTCATCCTGCCGCAGGTCACTTTCGGCATCGCGGTACGGATGGCGGTGATGGCCATGCTGGCAGGAAACTGAGATGAAGATACATATCCGCAACGGCCGGCTCATCGACCCGGCGAGCAAGACCGACAAGGCGCTCGACCTGTTCGTCGGCGCCGGACGCATAGTTGGCGTTGGCACCCCGCCGCCGG
>NZ_JAUYRO010000025.1 GCF_030696805.1 Methyloversatilis sp.
AAGGTTGAGGTCGCGAGTTCGAGTCTAGTTACCCGATCCAAGATTAGAAAAAGGGGAAGATCGTCTTCCCCAATTTGATTGTAGCCCACCGAACGGGCTGCACCACCGGCGAGGTGGCAGAGTGGTCATGCAGCGGCCTGCAAAGCCGTGTACGCCGGTTCGATTCCGACCCTCGCCTCCAGTTGCACCTTCCGGGTGATCGGCTCCGATCACCCGCATCGCGGGAATAGCTCAGGTGGTAGAGCGCAACCTTGCCAAGGTTGAGGTCGCGAGTTCGAGTCTCGTTTCCCGCTCCAACACTCAAATGGCGGCCCTCAGGCGGTACCTCCCGGATCGCGATTTCCCGTACCCGCTGCCGGTTGTGCATGCCCGCTGAAGCCGGAACCACAGTTCGCGTGGCGGGCTGCCGGGGTCAGGTCGTACGCGGGCGGTCCGTCGCGGCCGGAACCAGTCCTTTGGTCAAACCCCGGGAATTCTCGCGCTGTCTGCCGATCGACCGTTTCGGCTAGCGGTAACGACGCCGCCCTGATCAGCAAGGCTTCTGCAGCGCCTCGTTCCGGTCAAGGCGCTGCCGCGCCGGTTCGCAAGTGCGAGGCCGCAGTCGCGCCTGGCGGGTGGGCGATGGCGAACGGAAGGCGGCCGGCCCGCATGAATCTGGACCAGCGGACGCGCTGCCCGGACGGCTGCTCACCACCCGATCCGCCGTGCTAGATTGGTGATGATCCCGGCCCGATCTGACCGGCAGGATCAGATGATGCGTCTGCGAGGCTGGCAAGGGGCCTTCGCGGACAGTGAGCGTAGACCCGGCGCCCGCATCTCGCCCCATGCAACATGACCAAGGGAGGCGCCGCATGAAACCTGTCTGGTTGGCCCGCTACCCCGCCGGCGTTCCAGCCGAGGTCGACGTCCGCCGCTACGCCTCGCTGGTCGATCTGTTCAAGCAAAGCTGCCGCAAGTTCCACGACCGGCCGGCCTTCACGAGCATGGGCACAACGCTGAGCTATGCCGAAACGGACAGGCTGGCGCGCGATTTTGCCGCGTATCTGCAAAGCCTCGGTCTCGAACCCGGGGCACGCGTAGCCATCATGCTGCCCAACCTGCTTCAATATCCGGTGGCACTGTTCGGCTGCCTGCGCGCCGGACTGGTCGTGGTCAATGTCAACCCTCTTTATACGGCGCGCGAACTCGCGCACCAGCTGGTCGATTCCGGGGCCGTCGCCATCGTGGTAATCGAGAACTTCGCCCATGTGTTGCAGGAGGTTGTCGCCGAGACAGCAGTACGCCACATCGTCACGACCCAGATCGGTGACCTGTTCGCGCCAGTGAAACGCTGCCTACTGAACCTTGCCGTCAAGCATGTCAGGCGTATGGTGCCGTTCTGGCGTCTGCCCGGGTCCGTGCCATTTCGCAGCGCGCTGAAACTCGGTGCCGGCGTTACGGAGCGTGCGCCAGTTGTCAGCGCCGAGGACATCGCCTTCCTGCAATACACGGGTGGCACCACCGGTGTGGCAAAGGGCGCCGTCCTCACCCATGGCAACCTGGTGGCCAATGTCGAGCAGACTTCGGCCTGGATCGGCATAACGCTCAGGGAAGGCGAGGAGGTCATCATCACGCCGTTGCCCCTCTATCACATCTTCGCACTCACCGCGAACTTGCTCACCTTTGTACGATGGGGCGCAAACAATGTGCTGATAGCCAACCCACGTGACCTTCCCGGCTTCATCAAGACGCTGTGCGAGACCCGCTTTACCGCCATTACCGGCGTCACCACGCTCTACCGCATGCTGCTTGACGCGCCGGGCTTTGTAAAAGTGAAGCAGGCCAATGGTGATGCGTTGAAGGTGGCCGTGGCGGGCGGCATGGCACTCCATCCCGTGGTGGCAGAGCGCTGGCAGAAGTTGATGGGTGTGCCGCTGATCGAGGGCTACGGGCTGACCGAAGCCTCGCCCATCGTTTGCGCCAACCCGATGAATATCGACGGCTACACCGGTTCGATCGGCCTGCCGCTGCCGTCTACCGAAGTGATGATGCGTGGCGAGGACGGCCGTGAGTCGACGCCCGGCGAGCCGGGCGAACTTTTCGTGCGCGGTCCGCAGGTCATGCGAGGCTACTGGAACATGCCGGAGGAGACTGCACGGGTTCGGGACGCCGATGGCTGGCTGGCCACTGGCGACGTGGTGACCCTCGACGACACGGGCTTTCTGCATTTTGTCGATCGCCGCAAGGAAATGATTGTGGTGTCTGGCTTCAAGGTTTGGCCCAGCGAAGTTGAGGAAGTGCTGCTCGGCTTGCCGGGTATCCGGGAAGCGTGCGTGACCAGTGTGCCCGACGAAAAAAGCGGCGAGTCGGTATGCGCCTGGGTGGTGAGCAGCGACACCACGCTCACCGAGCGGCGGATCATCGATGCATGCCACACGCAACTCACGCATTACAAGGTGCCACGCCGCATCGTTTTTCGCGATTCGTTGCCCAAGTCACCGATCGGCAAGATCCTGCGCCGCAAGCTGACGGAAAACGGCGTCTGAGACCGATGCAGTCGGCCATCGTCATCCCCGCCATGTCCCCCGCGGTTGCAGGATCGAGGCGTGAAGACCGTACCCGGCCGCGGCAGCGCGATGCTGCACTCGCGCTGCGGGAGGGTGCGGCAGGCCGCGGCGCCTTGCCGCCGGAGTTTTCAACACCTGCGCCTCGGTGCGATTCGGCGCTTCACGTCAGGCACGCGCGAACCTGCCTGGGCGGCCCCGGTCATGGCAGATCGTCGAAGGAGGACAGGGCGGCGATTGCCCGATGCACCATCGCCTGCCTGCGCGCCAATCGGGCTCCGTGCCACGTCGATCACCCCGCGCGGGCCGCAATGGTGGCGCCGACGGCGCACCTGTCGTGAATCGTCATACCGCGTTTGCCGCGTTGGCCGCCGTACTGACCGCGCTGGTCTTTCTGATGCCGCCCGTCGCTCAGCCGGTGAGTTACCACGATTTTGCCGATCGGCGCGGCTGCTTCGGAATGCCCAACTGCCTGGATACCGCCAGCAATGTCCTGTTCCTGCTTGCCGGCGCCTACGGGCTGCATGGCCTGCGCCGTCTGTCTGCCAGGGCAGGGCAGCGTGCCTTCATCGATTCGCGCGAGTCACGGGCCTATGCGGTGTTCTTCTTCGGCATTGTGCTGATCGGTTTCGCTTCGGCCTGGTACCACCTCGCACCGGACAACCAGCGGCTTGCCTGGGACCGGGCTGCGATGGCGCTGGCCTTCATGGCCTGGTTCGCCACCCAGCTTGCCGAGCGAGTGAGCGTGAGGGCCGGCCTGGCGCTGTTGCCCATACTGGTGGTCGCGGGGTTGTGCGGCGTCCTCTACTGGGCCTGGAGCGAGACGCAGGGCACCGGTGACCTGCGGCCCTGGCTGCTGGTGCAGCTCGCCCCGATGGTGCTCGTACCACTGCTGCTTCGGCTCCATCCAGCGCGTTACAGCCATCAGCGCGATGTATTCGCAGTCCTCGGCCTGTATGGACTCGCACTCCTGTTTGATCTGGGCGACCGCGCTGTGTTCGCGGTGACCGGCGGTGTGGTCGGTGGCCATACGCTGAAACATGTCGTTGCGGCCCTTGCTGCGTACTGGGTCGCGCGCCACTTGCGCCGGCGCAAGCCGGCGTGAGGAGGGGCTGTGCGCCAAGGTGCTCCGAACGATGGCCGGCTGCGCCCTTGCCGGCCGCATGACCCGGACAGTCATGGTGCCGCTCGCACGTCCGCTTGCCGGCCATTGCGGCGGTCGCCGACGTTGCGCCACTGCGCATGCTTCGGCGCCCGGCGAGTGGTCATGACGTTTTCCGCCTTCGCCCACCCGTTCGGCGAGAGCCACTTGACCCGGTCGGCCAGCAATGATGACCGGCGGCCACTGCGCGCGCGTTGCTTTGTGGTCGCACACGCATCTGCAAAGGACCCACCATGAATCTCGACCATCGGCTGCTGGCGATCCTGCGTGTCCTGGCGGTCGAGCTCAAGCCCGGCGCGGGCGACCTTTCGACTTTCGGCATTGATCATCGCCTGGAGCGCGATTTCGGTCTGGACAGTCTCGCGCGCGTGGAACTGCTGGCACGCATCGAGCGCGAGATGGGTGTACGGCTGGGCGAGGCGGCGCTTGCCGCCGAAACGCCACGCGACCTGCTACGTTTGATCGACGATGCGCCACAGACGAGCACGCCGGTTCCCGGTACCTTCGCCCCGGGCCCGGCTTCCGGCCACTTCATAGCGCCGCCGGCCGAACTCGCCACGCTGACCGCAGTGCTTGACTGGCATGTCCGCCACCAGGGAGAGCGCATCCATATCATTCTGCTCGGTGGGGATGGTCGGGAGGAGGCGATCAGCTACGCGCAGCTGGCCGCGGCTGCGCGCGATCTGTCGGCCGGCCTGCTGGCGCGCGGCGTGCTGCCGGGCAGCCGCATCGCCCTCATGCTGCCCACCGGGCTGGATTTTTTTGCCGCATTCTATGGCGTGCTTCAGGCCGGCTGTGTGCCGGTGCCGCTCTACCCGCCGGCCCGGCCCGCGCAACTGGAAGAGCACCTTCGCCGCATCGCCGGCATCCTCGCCAATGCGGGCGCCCGCTGGTTCATCGCCGATCCGCGCGCACGTGCCTTTGCCCACGCGCTTTCCGGCAAATGTCCGACGCTGGCCGGCATCGTCACCGTTGCCGAACTGAGCGTTCCGGTCGCGGTGGCGCCAATTCCCCCACTGCCTGTGCCCGCCTCGCTTGATCTCGCTTTCATCCAGTACACTTCCGGCAGTACCGGCGAACCGAAAGGCGTCGCGCTTACCCATGCCAACCTGCTCGCCAATATCCGCGCCATGCGCCAGGCGGCGCGGGCGACCTCCGCGGACGTCTTTGTGTCGTGGCTGCCGCTCTATCATGACATGGGGCTGATCGGTGCCGGCATGGGAAGCATGGTCGTTGGCTTTCCGCTGGTGCTGTTGTCGCCGCTTGCCTTTCTCGCCCGCCCAGCGTGCTGGCTGGAGGCCATTTCCCGGCATCGTGGCACGCTCTCGGCAGCGCCCAACTTTGCATACGAAATCTGTGCGAACAGGCTCGCGGACAGCGAACTCAACGGGCTCGATCTATCCTGCTGGCGCATGGCCTGCAACGGTGCCGAAGCCGTCAGCCCGGTCACGCTGGATCGATTTGCGGCACGCCTGGCGCCCTATGGCCTGACGCGCGAGGCACTGGCGCCTGTTTACGGTCTGGCGGAATGTTCGGTCGGACTGACCTTCCCGCCGCCCGGGCGCGGCCCGCGGATCGACCACGTGGCGCGCAGGGCACTGGCGGACGAGCGACTTGCGCTGCCGGTCGGCGACGATGGGGCTGACGAGCAGGCCGTACCCGGCTGCGGACACGCCTTGCCGGGGCACGAGATCCGCATCGTCGATCCCGCCGGCCGCGTCCTTGCCGAGCGGCGCGTCGGACGCATCCAGTTCCGCGGGCCGTCGGCGACAGCCGGATACTTCGAAAATCCCGCGGCGACGGCTACGCTGTTCGACGGCGACTGGCTCAACACAGGCGATCTGGGCTACCTCGCCGATGGCGAACTGTTCGTTACCGGTCGCGAGAAGGATCTCATCATCCGCGCCGGCCACAACATCCATCCGCAGGAACTGGAAGAGGCTGTCGGCCGCATCGCTGGCGTCCGCGCCGGCAATGTGGCGGTGTTTCCCGCGACGGACGCACACGCCGGCACCGAGCGGCTGGTGGTACTCGCCGAAGTACGCGCGGCGATCGATGCACATACGCGTATCCGCGCCGAAATCGAGCGACTTGCCATCGAACTTACCGGTCTGCCGGCCGACGAAGTCGTGCTCGCCCCGCCAGGTACCGTGTTGAAAACGTCCAGCGGCAAGCTGCGCCGCGCGGCCTGCCGTGCCGCCCATGAGCACGGCACGCTGCTGCGCGGTGTGCGTTCTCCACGACTGCAGGCGCTCGGGCTGTTGCTGGACGCCGCGAGCGCCCGCCTGCGTGCCCTGCTGCGGACGGTCGCTGGCAAACTGTGGTCAGCCTTTGCCTGGCTGGTGTTCGCGCTTCTGGCGCCGCCATTCTGGTTGCTGATCGCACTGGCGCCGACGCTGGCGCAGCGCCGCGCGGCCGCCCGCACCGGGGCACGCCTGGCACTGGCGGCCGGTGGCATCCTGCCGCGCGTGACCGGTCTGGAAAATCTGCCGGACAACGCCCCTGTGGTGGTGGTCGCCAATCACGCCAGCTATCTCGACGGTTTGGCGCTGACCGCCGCACTGCCTGCGCGCTTTGCCTATGTCGCCAAGCGGGAACTGCTCGACCATCCGCTGTCGGCGACGCCTCTGCGACGGCTCGACGCAGCTTTCGTCGAACGCATCGAGACCGCTCGCGGCGCGGAGGAGACCCGGACGCTGGAGGCGCGGGTCAGGGCCGGCGATTCAATCGTTTTCTTTGCCGAGGGCACTTTCCGCGAAGCTCCAGGGCTGTTGCCTTTCCGCATGGGCGCCTTCCTGGTGGCGGCGCGTACCGGTGTGCCGGTTGTTCCGGTCAGCCTCGGCGGAACCCGTGTCCTGCTGCCCGGATTGCGGCGCTGGCCGCGCTACAGCCCGCTGGTCGTGACGATCCACGCGCCGCTCGTTCCCGCGGGCGCCGACTGGCACGCAGCGCTGGCTCTGCGCGATGCCTCACGGGCCGCAATCCTCGCGCAACTGGGTGAACCGGATCGCGCGGCGTGAGGACGACCGGTTCCGGCGCAGCAGGAGCGCTCGCCCGACCCCTCTCGCGCAGGTCGCAGACTGCTTCCGCGGTCGGGATCCTGTGCAAGCGGGCTCGCCTCGGCATGAGGTCAGCGGTGCGATTGTTGATAGGCCCGCCAGAGATACCCGCGACAACCTGGTTTCGCCCGGGATGCCTCGCGCACGGGACGAACGGAGCGGTCGAATGCCGGCGGGTCATCCTGGTTAAACGCGGCCGTCCTTGCAGCGCAGAATCCGTTGCGGCACCCGTGCGCCAGCTTCGGCAAGTGGCCCGCGCGGGGGTCAGCCGGAGCGCTGGCGCATGTGGCGCACCACGATGACGGCCAGCGTTATCGCGGTAAGCGGCAGGGCGATGGTCTGCATCACGAAGGCGTAGTCGCCGAGCGCGTCGTGCTCCTTGGCGGCCATGATGAGGTAGAGCGTATACGCGATGTAGTAGGCGAAGAACAACGCGCCTTCCCAGCGGGCGATCAGGTTGCCGGTCATGAAGATGGGCAGGCAGGCGATGGCGACGGCGGTCATCACAGGGATGTCGAAAGCCAGCATTGAAGGCGGCAGCGTAAGCGCAGTCGGTGCCACCATCGAGGACACGCCGAGTGCGCCCAGGATGTTGAAGGTATTGCTGCCGACAACATTGCCCACCGCGATGTCGCGCTGTCCGCGCAGCGCCGCGGTGACCGACGCGGCGACCTCGGGCAGCGAGGTGCCGGCGGCGACAATGGTCAGTCCGATCACCGCTTCGCTCAAGCCGAGGTAACGCGCGAACACGATGGCTGCTTCGACCAGCAGGTTCGAGCCGAGTACCAGCATGCCCAGGCCAGCCACGATAAGCGCCAGCTGCACCGGTAGCGTCGCATCCCAGCCGGTACTTTTCTCTCCGACGCTGTCCGCGTATTCGTCATTGAGCGCCTTGGTCTGACGGCGGCTCTGCACGATGAGGAAGGTGGTGTAGATGATCATCAGCGCGACGAAGATCGCGCCGTCGGTCACCGATATGCCGCCATCAAGCGTGAGTGCGGCGAACAGCAGCGACACGCCGATCATGATCGGCACTTCTTGACGGATGAGCTGCTTGTCGACCAGCAGCGGTGTGATCATCGCCGACAGGCCGAGGATGAACAGCACGTTGAAGATGTTGCTGCCGACGACGTTGGCGACCGCCATGTCGGTCTTGCCGTTCCAGGCCGACTGCACCGATACCGCCAGTTCCGGCGAGCTGGTGCCGAATGCAACAATGGTGAGCCCGACCACCAGTGGCGAAATGCCGAACGACAACGCAAGTTTCGAGGCGCCGCGTACCAGCAACTCGGCCCCCGCGATCAGTGCAACAAGGCCGAGGCCGAACAGCAGGAAAGTCATGAAATCGTATCCATATTATCAAGCGCCGTCAGACAGCGACGACCTGTGAGGGTTGCAGGGAGGCCCGCCATACCTGCAGCTTGTCGGTCGCCGAAAGTCCGGCGTGGGCCGGGCTGGTCGACGGCAGTCGGAGCATGTCCAGCGGGCGGACGTACGGCATTACGTCGCGCCGGAAACAGGTTTCAGCCAGCGCGCCATTGAACAGCACGCGCTGGATGCCGGCGTGGCGCTGAAGAAACACAACGAAGTCGTTCGCCTGGGCCGAGCGCAGGTCGATCGCCGAATCCAGACTGCCGAGTCGTTCACAGCTTGCCAACACGTCCCACAGCGCGAGGCCGGCGCGCGTCAGCACGGCCAGTCGTTCCGCGTACGGCAGTGCGGGATGGGCACCGACGAGGGTGCCCATGATGGACCAGAACTGGTTTCGCGGATGGGCATAGTACTGGTTGGCGCCAAGCGACGCTGCTCCGGGCATCGAGCCCAGGATGAGCACGCGCGCCGTGGCCGGGTCGGCCACCGGGGCGAAGCAGCGGATGCGCGTGCCGTCCGGCATCACTTGTTCAGCACGGCCGCCAGTTCGCGGCGATAGTGGCGCACCAGCGGGTGGTCGCTGCCGAGCAGGTCGAACAGATCGATCAGCGTGCGCCGGCCCGCATCGTTGCCGAAATCGCGGTCGCGTCTGACCACTTCGAGCGCCTGTTTCATCGCGCCCTCCCAGTCTTCTTCCGCTGCGTGCAGTGCCGACCATTCGAGGCGTGCAGCCAGATCGTCCGGATTGCGCGCGATGCGCGCCGCGTAGTCGTGGTCGGCATCTCCCGGCTGGCGTCGGGCGACGGCGATGCGCGCGTACAGCGTGCCGATGCGCGCGCGGTCGTTCATGTCTTCCGGCAGCGCGTCGAGGGCGGCCTGGGCTTCGTCGAGCCTGGCCTGCGCAATCAGCGCCTCGACCCGGCCGAGCATGGCCGGTTCGAACAGCGGATCGAGGCCGAGTGCGGCCTCGTTCAGCGCCAGCGCGGCGTCGGCATCACCGCGCAGCAGCGCAGCGCGCGCCTCGTCACAGGTCGGTTCCGCTGGCGACGGCAGCAGGGCGTCGACGAATTCGCGCAGTTCGCGATCCGGCAGCACGCCGGTGAATTCATCCACCATCACGCCGCCGACGAAGGCCTTCACGTTCGGAATGCCACGGACGCCGAAGCGGCGCGCCAGTTCCGGGTTGTCGTCCGAATTGATCCTGGCCAGCCGGACCCGGCCGGCATAGCTGGCGGCCAGCTCTTCGAGCCGTGGCGTCAGCGCCTGGCAGGGCTGACACCAGGGGGCCCAGAAATCGACGAGTACCGGCATGCGCTGCGACGTGTCGATCACATCGCGCTGGAAGTTGGTCAGTGTCACTTCGATGACGTCGCCGCCGGTCGCGTCGGGGGCGTCGGGATGCATGTTCATTCCTCATGTAAGTCGTCGATCCGGGCTGCAGTCTGCGCCCGCACCTCCGGATGCAGTGGAGCATACAAACATCAAGCCCGGGCGGGGGACAGATGTTGCACCGGCGCCCTGAGAGAACGGCGGTCGCCCCGCGATCTGCACCGGCCCGCTGTTGGAGCGGCGTCCTCGCCGCGATGAGTGCCGCGATGGTCCCTGATCAGAGTGCAAGTGTGGGAGCGGCGTCCCCGCCGCGATCAGTGCCGCGATGGTCGCTGATCAGAGTGCGCATCGCGGCGAGGACGCCGCTCCCACAGGAACAGCTCCCACGCGTTTCGCCCCAACCCTGCGCCCGGAGTAGCGGCGGCCAGCGGGCCGTCCGCAAGGGCATGCTGAATGCGCCCCGAGCGAACTGCGAACAAAACGCCATCTCAACGATCCGACTGCGGTGATCGGTGCCCCCTATATATAATTGCGCATTCGGATCCGCGTGGCGGAGTTCGGCGTCCTTTCCTCCAGTTTCCCCTCATGACCCTCATTCTGAAGCTCCGCGGTACCCCTGCCTTTTCCGAAGCGCGTCTGGCGCGTCTGGCCGACGATTGTCGTGCGACGGTCGGCAAGGTGCGCGACGTGCGCGCGACGCAGCACTTTTTCGTCGAATGCGGCGCGTCACCCGGCGCCGACGAACTGGCGCGACTGCACGCGCTGCTGGCGGCCGAACCGGCGGTCACGCCGGCTGCGGTTGCGCTGCTGGTGACGCCACGGCTGGGCACCATTTCGCCCTGGTCGTCGAAGGCAACCGACATCGCGCGCAATTGCGGGCTGACCAGCGTGCTGCGCATCGAGCGCGGTGTGCTGTACGAAATCGAGCTGTCACGCGGCCTGCTGGGCGCGGCGTCGCTCGACGCGACCGAGCGCGCGGCGCTGTCGGCGAAGCTGCACGACCGCATGACCGAATCGGTGCTGGGCAGTCTTGACGACGCCGATGCGCTGTTCAGCCATGTGCCGCCGCGTCCGCTGGTCAGCGTGTCGCTCGGAAGCGGTGGCAAGGAGCAGGGCCGCGCCGCGCTGGTGCACGCCAACAGCGCGCTCGGCCTCGCGCTGTCCGACGACGAGATCGACTATCTTTTCGCGGCGTATTCGAAGCTTGGCCGCGATCCTACCGACGTCGAACTGATGATGTTCGCGCAGGCCAATTCGGAGCACTGCCGGCACAAGATATTCAACGCGAGCTGGAACATCGACTACGCGACGCAGGAACTGAGCCTGTTCGGCATGATCCGCGAAACCCATCGCGCGACCCCTCAGCACACCGTGGTGGCGTATTCGGATAATGCGGCGGTGATCGAAGGCGCGACGACTGCGCCGGTCGACCGTTTCTACCCGGACCGCGAGGGCCGCTGGAGCTGGCACGCCGAGCCGATGCACTTCGTGGCCAAGGTCGAGACGCACAATCACCCGACCGCGATTTCGCCATTCGCCGGCGCCGCGACCGGCGCCGGCGGCGAAATCCGCGACGAGGGTGCGACCGGCCGGGGTGCAAAGCCCAAGGCGGGTCTGGCCGGATTTTCCGTGTCCAACCTCAACATTCCGGGCTTCGAGCAGCCGTGGGAGCGGGTCGACGGCGAACTGTACGGCAAGCCCGAGCGCATCGCCTCCGCGCTGCAGATCATGATCGACGGCCCGCTCGGTGCGGCCGCATTCAACAACGAATTCGGCCGTCCGAACCTTGCCGGCTACTTCCGCACTTTCGAACTGCCCTTCATGGGCGAAATGCGGGGTTATCACAAGCCGATCATGATCGCCGGCGGCATCGGCAACATCAGCGCGCGCGACGCGCTGAAGATCGTGTTCCCGGCCGGCACGAAACTGGTCGTGCTGGGCGGCCCGGCCATGCTGATCGGACTGGGTGGCGGCGCGGCATCGAGCATGACTACCGGCACCAACACCGCCGACCTCGACTTTGCGTCGGTGCAACGCGGCAACCCGGAAATCGAGCGGCGCGCGCAGGAAGTGATCGACCGCTGCTGGCAGATGCAGGACGACAACCCCATTCTCGCAGTGCACGACGTCGGCGCCGGCGGCCTGTCGAACGCGCTGCCCGAGCTGGCGCATGGTGCCGGCCACGGCGCGTGGTTCGATCTGCGCGCCATCCTGAGCGAAGAGTCGGGCATGAGTCCGGCCGAGTTGTGGTGCAACGAATCGCAGGAGCGCTACGTGCTGGCGATTGCGCCCGAGCGGGTCGAAGACTTTCGCGCGCTGTGCGAGCGCGAGCGCTGCCCGTATGCCGTGCTTGGCGAGGCAACGCCGGATGGCCAGCTGACGGTCGAAGATCCGCACTTCGGTACCAGGCCGGTCGACATGTCGATGGACGTGCTGCTCGGCAAGCCGCCGAAGATGCACCGCACCGTGCAGCGCCGCCCGGCCTTCGCGCCGCCGATGGACGTCGCCGCCTATGACCTGAAGGACACGGCCTACCGCGTGCTCAGCATGCCCTCGGTCGCCAGCAAATCTTTCCTGATCACCATCGGTGACCGCTCGGTCGGCGGCCTGACTGCGCGCGACCAGTTCGTCGGCCCCTGGCAGATGCCGGTGGCCGATGTGGCCGTGACCAGCGCCGGGTTCAGCGGCTACCAGGGCGAAGCATTCGCGATGGGCGAACGCACGCCGGTGGCGCTGCTGAGCGGCCCGGCATCCGGCCGCATGGCGATCGGCGAGGCAATCACCAATCTTGTCGCCGCAGACGTGCGCAGCTTCGATCGCATCAAGCTGTCGGCCAACTGGATGGCCGCCGCCGGGCACAAGGGCGAAGACGCCGCGCTGTTCGACACGGTGAAGGCCGTGGCGATGGATTTCTGCCCCGGACTCGGCCTGTCGATTCCGGTCGGCAAGGACAGCCTGTCGATGAAGACGCGCTGGACCTCGGGTGAGGGGGATGAGGCGAAGCAGAAGGAAGTGGTGTCACCGCTGTCGCTGGTCATCACGGCGTTCGCGCCGGTCGGCGACGTACGCAAGACAGTCACGCCGCAGTTGCTGATCGACCCCGAAGTCGACACCGAACTGTTGCTGCTCGATCTCGGCCAGATGAAGAACCGCCTTGGCGGCTCGGCGTTTGCACAGGCATACGGCGTGGTGGGCGAACATGCACCGGACGCCGACGCGGTGCTGCTGGGCCGCTTCCTGCCGGCGATCAACCGCCTGCGCGACGAAGGCTATCTGCTGGCGTATCACGACCGCTCGGACGGCGGCCTGTTCGCCACCCTGTGCGAAATGGCCTTTGCATCTCGGGTCGGTCTGTCGATCAACCTCGATACGCTTGCTTACGACCCGCTGCTGGTCGACGTCGATTCGCTGGCCAAGAAGCCGGACGCGGTGCGCGGCCGCTTCAACGACCGCACCTTCTCGGCGCTGTTCGCCGAAGAACTCGGCGCAGTGATCCAGATCCGCGTCGCCGAGCGTTCGAAGGTGATGGATGTGCTGCGCGAAGGCGGGCTTTCCGGCGTCACGCACGGCATCGGCAGCCCGAATGACCGCGACGAAATCCGTCTGTGGCACAACGCCAAGGTCATCTTCAGCGAAGCGCGCAGCGATCTGTTGAAGGCCTGGAGCGAAGTCAGCCACCGCATCGCCGCGCTGCGCGATGATGCGAGCTGCGCCGAAGAGGCGTTCGCGCTGCTCGACGACACGGATGACACCGGCCTGTTCGCGGCCCTCACCTTCGAGCCGCAGGAAGATGTTGCGGCGCCCTTCGTGAGCAGCGGCAGGCGGCCGAAGATCGCCATCCTGCGCGAGCAGGGCGTGAACGGCCAGGTCGAGATGGCCGCCGCCTTCGACCGCGCCGGCTTCGAAGCGCACGACGTGCACATGTCCGACCTGATGGCCGGGCGCGTGAAACTGGCCGACTTCAAGGGTCTGGCGGCCTGCGGCGGCTTTTCTTACGGCGACGTGCTGGGCGCCGGCGCCGGCTGGGCCAAGTCCATCCTGTTCAATGCACAGCTGCGCGACGCCTTCGCCGAATATTTCAACCGCGAAGACACGTTTGCACTGGGCGTGTGCAACGGCTGCCAGATGATGAGCCAGTTGCGCGACATCATTCCGGGCGCGGCACACTGGCCGCGCTTCGAGCGCAACCGCTCGGAGCAGTTCGAAGCGCGCTTCACGATGGTCGAACTGGTCGAGTCGCCGTCGATTTTCTTCCGCGGCATGTCCGGGTCGAAACTGCCCATCGTGGTGTCGCACGGCGAAGGGCGCGCAGTGTTCGACGACCTGCAGGCGCAGTCGCTTGCCCGGGTCGCGATGCGCTACATCGATCACGATGGCAAGGTCGCCGCGCGCTATCCGCGCAATCCGAACGGCTCGCCCGACGGCATCACGTCGGTCACCACGGATGACGGCCGAGCAACCATCCTGATGCCGCACCCCGAGCGCGTATTCCGCAGCGTGCAAATGAGCTGGCACCCGGAACACTGGGGCGAAGACAGCCCGTGGATGCGCATGTTCAGGAATGCGCGGGTGTGGGTGGGGTGATCTGACGGTGGCTTGTGCTGCAAAGCGGCTGCAGGGGTGATCCCTGTTCGGTGACGGAGCGGCCCCTTTCCTCTGAGGGTACGGACCCTGTGGGAGCAGCGGCCCCGCCGCGATAGGCACTCTGCACGATGGCCATTGCTGCACGATCGCGGCGAGGCCGCCGCTCCCACAAGGCCACCGTTCCCGCAGGGCCGGCATGCCAGGCATCGACGCGTGCGACGCGGCCGGGTTTGTCGTCAGCCGCCCTTCAGCGCCAGCGCAGACAGTTTTCCGAGCAGGTCCTGCAGGCGGTCATGCTCATGCAGCCCGTTGATCCACGCCTGCGGCACCGCATGCATGCCGCCCTGCGCACCCAGCAACGCACCGAGCACGACGCCGCGGTGGCAATTGTCGCCGCCGAGCCGTGCGTTCGAGATCAATCCGGTGCGTAGGTCGGGGCCATACTTCACGGCCAGGAACAGCGTCGCCGGCAGTGAATCTTCCAGATAACAGGCAGGGCTGAACTGAGCGCCGACGACTTCTTCGTCCGGGCGCGTGCGCACCCACGAGCGGTAGGGCCAGGTCAGCGCGGTGTGCGCGGCGCCGCCTGCTCGCTCGATGGCGTCATCGATCGGCACGCCCTGCAGCAGGAAGTACATCAGGTCGGCGAACACTTTCGCCGCCTCGGCTGCGACCGGGCCCTTGTGCGTCAGATCGATGTGCGACGCCACCGCTTCGTGCATCGCGTGGCGGTCGGTCGCGTGAAACAGGATGAGCGGTGTCAGTGTGGCCAGGCCGCCGATGTGGATGTCTTCGATGCCGCAATGGTCCAGTTCGCGGCCTTCGGCATAGTGCCTGAAGAAGGCGCGGTGGTATTCCTCGACGTAGGTATCGCCGTGCGTGCCGGGCGTCAGCATGAAGTCCAGGTAGCGGCGCGCGAAATCGTCGCGGTCGTACTGGCCGCACTCGACCAGTGACTCGGCGAGCAGTGCTGCGAGCCGGATGTTCAGCGTGTTTTCGCCGGCGTGCAGGAACTGGTGGTAATGGATGCCGCGCGGCCCGCCCCAGAAGCGCGCCTGGTCATGCAGGATGTCGTCGGTCGCGTCGGTGTGCTGGTACGTGCTGCGCCACAGGATGCTGTCCGGATGCGGATTGTGCGGCGCCATGTAGTGGTCGATCTCGCCATAATCGACTGCGATGCGGCTGCGCGTGTAATACCAGTGCACCGGCATGGCCAGTGCGTCGCCGATGAAGCTGGCCCACCAGGCCGCTTCGAGGCGCGAGTGATCGATCATGATTGCTGCTCCTTGTGGACCGCAGTGCCTTCAGGCATTTCGCTGGCCGGATGGTTGCATGTGCGAGTCGAACGTCGACGAAACAGCGCGGCGATGGTGATGCACAGCGCGAGCCACGCGGAGCCGGATGCGAATCCGGCCATCACATCGCTCGCGTAATGCACGTGCAGCACGATGCGGCTCAGTGCGGTCACGAGCGCGATCGCGACAGCGCTCAGCAGTACTGGCAGATGCCAGCGAGCCGGCAGCAACTGCATCAATATCCAAGCGGCCATGCCGTAAGCCACCAGCGTGCCTGAGCTGTGGCCGCTCGGGAAGCTCCAGCTGGTTTCCCAGCTCTGGCCATGTTCGTGCAGCGGGCGCACGCGTTCGAACATCGCCTTCAGTGAATGATTCAGCAGCGAATTTCCGCCGATGGCGGCCACCAGGGCAGCGGCGAGCAGACGCTCCCTGCCCGCCAGCAGCGCTGCTGCACCCGCGATGCACAGCGCAGTCAGCACGACGGTGTCGCCAAAGTGCGTGAGGCGCGCGAACACACCCAGCGTACCGGCAGACTGATGCGCTGCCATGGCAGCGGCCAGCGCATGGTCGAGGCGCACCAGTCGGCCGTCGGCAGACACCGCGCTGGCGATGGCGGAAAATAGTAGCAGCGCGCACAGCAGGCAGATGGCGCCGGTGGTTGCGATCTGTACGCGGGTGCGGGCGCCCGCCGGCCACAGTCGCCGGGCGGTGGTGTGGCCTGCGGTGGCCAGTGCGAAGGCGACACCGAGCGTGCCCAGACAGAGCGGTACCGCATGCTGCGCGATGAAGTCGGCCAGCAGCTGCGGGTGGGCAAGAAGGGCGTTCATTGATGGCTCAGTGATGCGCATCCAGCGCCAGCGCACTCAGTGCGCCCGGCTCGAAGCGATCGCTTTCCGCGCAGTAGTCCCAGCGCTCGACAACGGCGGCGCGCGCGCCATGCAGCGTGATGGCGCGGATCAGATTGATCGAGTTGCCGGCCTCCGGTCGCGTGCGCTCCGACACCGCCGTGCCGGCCTGCACGGCCCACGCGGTGCGCAGGCCGTCGCCGTCGAGCCGGCGCACGAAGGGCAGGTGGATGTGGCCGCCCAGAATGAGGTCGGCGCCCGCGGCCCGCCAGCGGATGACCGCCTCGTGATGACCATGCACACGGTTGTGCTTTTCGCCGGGTCGGCTCACCGCCACCGGGTGATGCAGCATGACAATGCGCAGTGCGTCGGCCGGTGCGCCATCGAGCGAGCGCGCAACCGCTTCGATCTGATCGGCCGACAGTTCGCCATCGACATGGCGGTAGGCGCGGGTCGAATCGACGCTGACGATGCGCACGCCTTCGGCATCGAACACCGCATCGTGCGCAGCGCCGAAGGCGCGCCGGTAGCTGCGGTAGGGCACCAGCAGACGCTCGAAGACGTTGAACAGTGCGATGTCGTGATTGCCGGGCAGGGTGACCTGCGCCGCAATGCCCAGGCTGTCGACGAAGGTGCGCGCAGCGGCGAACTGGCTGGCGCGCGCGCGCTGCGTGATGTCGCCCGACAGCAGCAGCACGCCGGGCCGCTGCGCCTGCGCCAGCCGACGCAGGGCGTCGCACACCGCCGGCCGTTCGACGCCGAAATGGGTGTCGGAAATCTGCATCAGCAGTGCACTCATGCCGTCGGGCCCTGCGGCACGATGAGATTCAGCGCGTCCGGCAGCGCCTCGAAATGCAGTGGCGTATTCATCCAGGCAACTTCGCCGTCGGTGGCCACCTTGATGTGCCGGCGCCGGCGCGAACTCAGGTTGATCGATCGGAAACTGAAATTGACCACGCGGTCTGCGTCGCCCAGTCGACCCAGCGCGCCGCGCACCAGCAGCCACAGCATGGCCAGCTTGCCGGTCGGGCGCAGCGTGATGCCGGCCAGCCTGCCGCGTGCGAGCTCAGCCGCTTCGGGCAGGCCAAGTTGTTCCAGCTGCAGGCGGTTGTTGCCGACAAACAGTGTCACCGTCCGGATCGTGCGCCGCTCGCCGCCGTGTTCAATGTCCAGCGTCAGTCGGCGATGTTCGCGCAGCAGCGTCAGCAGACCAGCCCAGAAAGCGACGAGGCGGCTGCGGCCAAGCTGTCGTTTCCACTCCTCGCGGTTTTCCAGCAGCGCCGGATACAGGCCAAGACTGGCGTTCACCAGGAACACCCGGTCATTCACCCGGCCCACCTGCACCGGCCGCACCTCGCCGTCGAGCAGCAGGCGTACGGCGGCTTCGGTGTCGGCTGGAATGCCGTGTTCGCGGCTGAAGTAGTTGAACGTGCCCTGCGGCAGCACGCCGAAGGTCAGCCCGCTGCCCAGCATCGCCTGGGCGACGGCATTGATCGTGCCATCGCCGCCCGCCGCAACGACGATGCCCTGTTCGGCGCCCGCCCGTTCCACGGCGTCGCGCGCCAGTTCGGGCAGCGTCTGTCCTGATTCGACCATCAGGATGTGGTGCGTACGACCGGCGGCAGTCAGCACCGCAGCGATGGTGGCGCAGGTCTGCGCGGCATCGCTGCTGCCGGAGGCGGCGTTGAGTACGATGAAAAGCGGCGCGGCCTGCGACGAAAGCGGGGGGGGCATCGGATGTACCGGGTGCGGGTTGGAACCCGGGAATCTCACATGATAGGCAAGCCGATGAGCTTAATCAGCCGGACGATGCTGACAATTGCCGCCTGGCTGCTGCGCAAACCTGCAGCGCGCACAGGGCAAGGTCGAGCCGGCGTCGGTCATGGGCACAATTGTCGGTGAGACGGCTGGCCGACGGCGTGGCGCCACAGGCGGTAGCGATGGCCGCGCTTCCTTCAAGCATGCTTCGATCAGGCCGCGCCCTGCGCGTGCCGTCAGCCTGGTCGTTCCCGGACTTGAAAATGCAGGCGCAGGCCAGGGTCATGTTCCATTAAGTGCAAGCGCCGGACCAGGACAACGCAGACCAGACCTTGCCGTGATCAGCGCTTTCCATTCGGACGTGGCGAGCGATCGACGTGTGGTTGTTGGGCATCGCCTGCGGCTCACCCCAACCTACCTGTGCTGACCATGGGGATTGGGTGGTTCAGCACGCCGTAGGTTGGGGCGAGCCGCAGGCGATGCCCAACACAGTCCGCGGCCCTCGCGCAGTCAGGTAAATCAGCACGTCGTAGGTTGGGCTGAGCCGCAGGCGATGCCCAACGCCGTCCTTCGGCCGGCGCTGGTGCGTGATCGACGGGGGCTCGTTGGGCATCGCCGTTGGCTCAGCCCAACCTGCAAGGTCCTGGCGGCTGTGCGATCGGGTGAATCAGTCGAAACGCCTGGACGATGGCCTCAGCCCGAAAGCTTCTTCATCAACTCGCGCACGCCCGCCACGCGGGCGTCCAGATCGACGCTGGAGCGCTTCCACGACAGCCGGTCCTGACCGGCTAGCTTGAAGTTCCGGTCCTTCTGCACCAGCTGGATGATGCGGATCGGCTCGATCGGCGGGTTGGGCACGAAGGTGACCAGGATCATCGTGTCGTGCGCGTCGATCTTGGTGATGCCGAGCGGTTTGGCGGCGATGCGCAGCCGGTGCGTTTCGAGCAGGGCGCGCGTCTGGTCGGGCATCTGGCCGAAGCGGTCGACCAGCTCTTCGCGCAGTGCCGACACGTCGTCGGCCGTTTCGCAGTTGGCCAGGCGTTTGTACAGCGTCAGGCGTTCGTGCACGTCCGGACAGTAGGCGGTCGGCAGCAGCGCCGGCGTGTGAAGATTGATTTCGGACACGATCTCGAGCGGCTGCGTGAGGTCGGCGTCCTTGCCCTGCTGCAGCGACTTGACCGCGCTTTTCAGCATGTCGGTATACAGATTGAAGCCGATTTCCTGCATTTCGCCGGATTGCGATTCGCCCAGCACCTCGCCGGCGCCGCGGATTTCCAGATCGTGCATCGCCAGATAGAAGCCGGAACCCAGCTCTTCCATCATCGTGATGGCTTCGAGCCGGCGCCGGCCTTGTTCGGTCGGCTTGGCGTGCGCGTCGGTCAGCATGTAGGCGTAGGCCTGGTGATGGCTGCGCCCGACCCGGCCGCGCAACTGGTGCAGTTGGGCCAGACCGAAGCGGTCGGCGCGGTTGATGATGATGGTGTTGGCATTCGGGTTGTCGATGCCGGTTTCGATGATGGTCGTACACAGCAGCAGGTTATGCCGGCGCTGCGTGAATTCGCGCATCACGCGCTCCAGCTCTCGCTCCGGCAACTGGCCGTGACCGATGACGATGCGCGCCTCGGGCAGCAGGTCGGCGAGTCTTGAACCCATCTCTTCGATGGTGTCGACCTCGTTGTGCAGGAAATACACCTGGCCGCCGCGCTTGAATTCGCGCAACACCGCTTCGCGGATGAGCCCGCGCGACCACGGGCTGACGAAGGTCTTGATGGCGAGCCGCTTCTGCGGCGCGGTGGCGATGACGGAGAAGTCGCGGATGCCTTCGAGCGACATGGCCAGCGTGCGCGGGATCGGCGTCGCGGTCAGCGTGAGCACGTCGACCTCGGCGCGCAGCGACTTCAGCGCCTCCTTCTGGCGCACGCCGAAGCGGTGCTCTTCGTCGATGATGACCAGTCCGAGGCGGGCGAAGCTCACGTCCTTCTGCAACAGGCGGTGCGTGCCGATGAGCACATCGATCTTGCCTTCGGCCGCTTCTTTAAGCGCCTGCGTCTGTTCCTTGGCACTCTTGAAACGCGAAATTTCGGCAATGCGCGCCGGCCATTCGTGCGCCACCTGGGCGAAGCGGTCGCTGAAGGTCTGGTAGTGCTGTTCGGCCAGCAGCGTGGTCGGCGCCAGCACGGCCACCTGCTTGCCGTCGGCCACCGCGACAAAGGCGGCGCGCAGCGCGACTTCGGTCTTGCCGAAACCGACGTCGCCGCACACCAGGCGGTCCATCGGCCGGCCGGACGTCATGTCGCCGACCACCGCGGTGATCGCACCCATCTGGTCCGGCGTTTCCTCGAAGCCGAAACCTTCGGCGAAGGCGTCCATGTCGTGCTGCTTGAAACCGAAGATGTGGCCCTTGCGCGCCGAGCGCTGCGCATACAGCGCCAGCAATTCGGCGGCCGTGTCGCGCACTTGCGCGGCGGCGCGTTTCTTGGCCTTGTCCCACTGGCCGGAACCAAGCTTGTGCAGATGCACCTGGTCGCCGGGCGCACCGCTGTAGCGGCTGATCTGGTGCAACTGCGACACCGGCACGTACAGCTTGTCGCCGTCGGCGTATTCCAGATGCAGGAATTCGGTTTCGCCTTCGCCCAGATCCATGTGGGTCAGGCCGATGTAGCGACCGATGCCGTGTTGAAGATGCACCACCGGATCGCCGATCTTCAGTTCGGTCAGGTCGCGCAGGAAGTTTTCCGCCGTGACCTTGCGCCCGTCGCGCTTGCCGCGCGAACGCGCCTGCGTCGGATACAGCTCGGTTTCGGTCACCAGCGCGATCAAGGGCGAAGACAGCGCGAAGCCCTCGACCAGCGGACCGATGGCGACGGTCAGGGCGGCGTCTGCCGCGATGGCGGCGTCGAAGCCGTCGACCGGCGCGCTCGCCAGCCCGTATTCGGCGAAGTAGTCGATCAGCGTTTCGCGGCGCCCGGCTGACTCGGCGATCACCACGACGCGCTGTGCCGCGACCTGCGCGCGCAGCCGGTGCAGCGGGTCGGCCGCCTTGCGTTCGATGCCGAGCTCCGGCAATGCCGACGCACCCGCCGATTCGTCCGGTGCGCCGCGCCCCAGTCGCACGATGGCGCGGTTGGCCAGCGATACGTGGAACTGTTCTTCCGACAGGAACAGCTCGGCCGGCGGCAGGATGGGGCGCGCGCGTTCGCCCTTCATCAGGTCGAAGCGGCTTTTCGTGTCGCGCCAGAAATCGGCGATGGCGTCGTTCACCTCGGCATCGAGCGCCACCAGCGCGTTGGCCGGCAGGTAGTCGAACAGCGTGTCGGTGTGTTCGAAGAACAGCGGAATGTAGTACTCGATGCCGGCGGTCGGTACGCCGTTCGACACATCCTTGTAGATGACGGACTTCGACGGATCGCCTTCGAAAGCTTCGCGGAAGCGCGATCGGAAGGCGGTGCGCGCCTTGTCGTCCATCGGGAATTCGCGCGCCGGCAGCAGGCGGATTTCCTTGGTCGGGAACACGGTGCGCTGGGTGTCCACGTCGAAGGTGCGGATGCTTTCCACTTCGTCGTCAAACAGGTCGATGCGGTAGGGCAGGGCGGCGCCCATCGGATACAGGTCGACCAGGCCGCCGCGCACGCTGTATTCACCCGGGGCCACCACCTGGGTCACCGGGCCGTAGCCCGCCACCGTCAGTTGCAGGCGCAGGCGCTCGACGTCGAGCTTTTCGCCCTGCTTGACGAAGAAGGTGTGCGCGGCGAGGTATTCGCGCGGAGCCAGCCGGTACAGCGCGGTCGAGGCGGGTACGACCAGCACGTCCAGTTCGCCGCGCATCAATGCGTACAGCGTCTCCAGCCGCTCCGATACCAGATCGTTGTGCGGCGAAAACTGGTCGTAGGGCAGGGTTTCCCAGTCGGGCAACTGGAAGCTGCGCAAGGACGGCGCGAACCAGCGCAGTTCGTCGAGCAGACGCTGCGCGTCCATCGGCCGAGCCGCGACGACGACCAGCGGTGCGCTGGCACCGCGTGCCAGTCCGGCGAGCGCGAGCGCCTGGGCGCCGCCGGGCAACGGCGGCCAGTCGACGCGGCTGGACGGGCGTGGGCGGGGCAGCGGACGCAGAAGTGAGTCCAGCAGCGAGGGCGATGAAGTCATGGGCGGGTAGAGCGCCGCGGTACGTCGAGGTTCGCGCACCGCGAAAAATCAAATAGCCAGCGGTCGGCGAAGGCCGGGATTATCGCGGAAACGGTTGCCGGCTGCCTCACTCGTATTCGTCGTATTTGCGCGCGTCGCCGCGCACCCGCTCGGCGGGGTACTTGTCGCGGTTGATCTGCATCTTTTCGGCGACGGCGGCGGGCAGGTCGATGTCCAGCGTATCCGCCAGCCGAACCAGATACACCAGTGTATCGGCCAGTTCGTGGCCGACTGCCCGCTTCTTCGTGTCCGCCAGCTCATGGCCGGTGGCCAGCCACTGGAAGTGCTCCATCACTTCGGCAGCTTCGATGCTCATGGCCATCGCAAGGTTTTTCGGGGTGTGGAACTGCGCCCAATCGCGTTCATCGACGAACTGACGGATCAGGTTGCGCAGTGACAGCAGGTCAGCGGTGTCGTCCATGGTGTGCGGGGCGATGGTGAGTCGGATTCTGGAAGTCGGGGTGATTGTTGCAAATGTGTCGCAGGATGTGCGCTCGATCGCTTGATCTTGCAAATGTTGCGGCGCAATATCGGCGACCTGTCATTCCACGACGCAGAAATGACTCGACAAACAGACGGCGCGAAGGCGCTCGGACCGCTGATGCTGGCGGCGCTGGGCGTGGTGTTCGGCGATATCGGCACCAGTCCGCTGTACGCCTTCAAGGAAGCCTTCACCGGTAGCCACGGCCTGCCGCTGTCGGAAGCGAACGTGCTGGCTGCACTGTCGGCACTGTTCTGGTCCGTCACGCTGATCATTTCGTTCAAGTACGTGTTCATCGTGCTGCGTTTCGACAACGACGGCGAAGGCGGCGCGCTCGCGCTGGCGTCGCTCGCGCAGCGGGCCGCCCGTGCAGGCGTGCGCCGGCGGGTGGCAGCAGTGACGGCTGCCGGCGTGTTCGCCGCGGCAATGTTCTACGGCGACGCGGTCATCACGCCCGCCATTTCCGTGCTGTCGGCGGTCGAGGGGCTGGCCGTCGTGGCGCCGACGCTCGAGCACTGGATCGAGCCGATCACCATCGTCATCATCATCGTGCTGTTTTCGGTGCAGCGAAAGGGGACTGCGCTGGTCGGCCGCTTTTTCGGACCGATCACCATCGTGTGGTTCGCGGTGCTCGCCCTGCTCGGGATCAACAGCATCGTGCAGACGCCCGACGTGTTGCGCGCACTCGACCCGACCTACGCCATCGTGTTCGCGATCGATAATCCCGCGCAGGCTTTCCTGCTGCTCGGTGCCGTGTTTCTGGCGCTGACCGGCGGCGAGGCGCTGTACGCCGACATGGGGCATTTCGGCAAGCGACCGGTGCGGCTGGCCTGGTATTTCATCGTGTCGCCCGCGCTGCTGATCAATTACTTCGGTCAGGGCGCGCTGGTGCTGCGCGCCTCCGAAACGGTCAGCAACCCCTTCTTCAATCTGGCGCCCGAGGCACTGCGCCTGCCGCTGGTTCTGCTGGCGACGATGGCGACGGTCATCGCGTCGCAGGCGGTCATTTCCGGCGCCTTCTCGATCACCGCACAGGCCTCGCGGCTCGGTTATCTGCCGCGCTTGCGCCAGCTGCACACTTCCGACACGGAACGCGGGCAGATCTACATTCCGGCCGTAAACTGGATGATGCTGATCGGCGTGGTCGTGCTGGTGCTCGAATTCGACACCTCCAGCGATCTGGCGGCGGCCTACGGCATCGCCGTATCGGGTGACATGATCATCACGACGCTGCTGATGATCTTCATCACCAGCATGTCGCAGCGGCGCCTGAAGATGGCGCTGCTGGCCGTGCTGGGGGTGTTCTTCGTCATCGAACTGCTGTTCTTCGCGTCCAACCTGACCAAGTTCCTCGATGGCGGCTGGCTGCCGATGCTGCTGGGCGCCGCGCTGTTCACCATGCTGACCACCTGGAAGCGCGGCAGCGAGTTGTTGGCGCGCGAGCGCCGGCGTATCAACATCCCGATGGAGGATTTCCTCGCCAGCCCGATTCCCGAGGTGCCGCGCGTAGCGGGGACTGCGATCTATCTGACCTCGGATCCGGAAACCGTTCCCAGTGCGCTGTTCCATAACCTCAAGCATTTCAAGGTGTTGCACGAGTCCGTGCTGTTCCTGCACGTACGGATCGAAGAAGTGCCGCGGGTGGCGGCAGAACAGCGGATGACCGTACAACGGCTGGCCGACAACACCTGGGCGATCGAAGTGCGCTACGGCTTCCGCGAGGAGCCTGACATACCCGAAGCGCTGCAGGCGCTGCCTCCCGAGGTGCTGGAGCTCGAGGCGATGGATACGACCTATTTCGTCGCGCGCTCGACCGTCGTCGAAGGCGT
Source organism: Methyloversatilis sp. (assembly GCF_030696805.1). Lineage (GTDB taxonomy): Bacteria > Pseudomonadota > Gammaproteobacteria > Burkholderiales > Rhodocyclaceae > Methyloversatilis. The sequence continues at coordinate 24,439 of NZ_JAUYRO010000025.1, forward strand.
CGGCGACCTGTCGACGTGGCGCCGCGCGTTGTTTGGCTGGATGCTCAGGCAGTCTGAGGGGCCGGCAAATTACTTCCATCTGCCGCCGAACCGGGTGGTCGAACTGGGCACGCAGATCAGCCTCTGAAGCGTGCATCGCGTTCGGTTGTGCGCGTGCCGGTGTCGTACGGGAACTGCCGGGCTGCGACAATGACAGACCAGGGCCGGCGCCCGGCCATCGAACCCCGGGTCGGCAAAGTCTGCGACGCCACCCCAAAAAGGAAAACCATGCGCTACACCCGCACCGCAATGTCCCTGCACTGGCTGATTGCACTGATGCTGTTCGGCATGTTCGGGCTCGGCCTGTACATGACAGAACTAGCGCTGTCGCCGACAAAACTCAAGCTGTACTCGTATCACAAGTGGGCCGGCGTCACGCTGTTCCTGTTCGTACTGCTGCGTCTGGGCTGGCGCGTCACGCACACGCCGCCCGCTCTGCCGAGCAGTACTCCGGCATGGCAGGCCAGGGCTGCCGCCGCCGGACATCATCTGCTTTATGTGCTGATGATTGCCGCGCCGCTGTCAGGCTGGCTGATGAGTTCGGCCAAGGGGTTCCAGACAGTGTGGTTCGGCGTGCTGCCGCTGCCCGATCTGCTGGACAAGAACGAGACTCTGGGTGGCGCGCTGCTGCTGGTGCACCGCTTCCTGAACTATTTCTTCATGGCGGTCGTGATCGGGCACATCCTGGCCGCGATCAAGCACCACTTCATCGATCGCGACGGTCTGCTGTCGCGCATGCTGCCCGGCCGCTGATCAGCGCGTGCCTGCGGGCAGCCAGACCTGCGAGCTGTCCAGTGCATAGGTCCACGGCAGGCCCGCATTCTTCCAGCCGTTGACGGTGCGCTTGCCGCGATCCGCACCCGCCGACGCGGTGTCGCCCTCGAACCCGTCGATCACCGTCCACACGCGGGTAAAACCAGCCGCTGCCAGCGCATTGACGGCGCGCGTCGTGCGGTCACCGGAACGACAGATCAACACCACATCGGCCGTCCTGTCGAGGCCCTTGGCCTTGAGGCGCTCCTCGACGGCACTGACGAAGGATGGATTCTTGTGCAATGTGAAGCGGCGCGACCGGGTGTCGAAGTGGTCGAAATCGACCAGCATGAAAGGAATGTTGGCATCCATGCCTGCCGGTGCGCCGACATAGCTCACCTCGGCCTGGGTGCGCACATCGAGAAACAGGACGTTCGCGGCACGTTCGCTGACCATCCGGTGCGCTTCCGCGGCCGTCAGATAGCGATCGAGCGTCGTGCGCTTGTCGGCGGGCACTTCGGATACATCGATCGCTGACGCGCTGCCGCACAGGAAGAACAGCAGGGGGATCAGTGATTTGTTCATGGCGCGCTCCCGGAGTGTCGCGCCGCACGCAGGCGGCGACGCGTCGTTCAGGCGACGCTGAGGCGGGGCCTGCCACGCATACGACTGCGCAGCGGGCGGTCGAGTTCGGCCAGCTTGGTGGCGAGTGCCTCCATCAGCGCGTCGCGCGACACCGATTTGGCGACGAAGCAGCTGGCACCGGCATCAAGCGCGGCGCGCTGCCAGTTGGGATCTTCGATGCCGGACAGCATGACGATGATCAATCGCTCCGGGGCGTAGTGCTCGCGCAGTGCCCGACACGTCGCAATGCCATCCATGCCCTGCATCAGGCCGTCGAGCAGCACCACGTGCGGGCACTGCTGGCCGACCATCAAAAGCGCTTCCTCGCCGCTTTCCGCTTCGCGCACGTCGGTGCAGCCGGCGTTTTCCAGCGACCGGCGCATCAGGAAGCGTTCCGCTTCATCGTCATCGACGACCAGGATGTCCACCGCACCGGGCAGCGATCCGCCGCCCGACTCACCGTCGGCGCTGCATTCGGCGACCCGGCGAACCGATTCGAGCTGCATGCGGCTGGCGATCGGCACCAGCGCGGTCGCCAGTGCCCAGTCCTTTTCGACTGCCGCTGCCTCGAGCCTGCGCATCGTGTCGTGGAGGTCGAAGGCCTGGGCGTGCACCGCGAGCGATTTCAGCGTGTGCGCGGCACGGCGCAGGGTGTGGTCATCGTGGCTGCGCAGGGCTTCCTGCATGGCCACCACGTTGCGTTGCGATTCCTTTTCGTACAGCGCGGCGAAACGGGCGCGGTCGTGCTGGCTGATGGCATCGACCGAAATCGTGCCGGTTCCGGATACCGCGTTGTCGGGCAGCCACTTGCGCACGATGGCGTACAGATCGTCTTCGCGGAAAGGCTTGGCGAGATAGTCGTCCATGCCGGCGGCGATACAGTTTTCACGGTCGCCGTCGTTGGCACCCGCGGTCAGCGCGATCAGCGGTGTCGCGGGCAGGCCGACCAGTCGTTCGCGGTCGCGAATGCGTTCGCAGGCTTCGAAGCCATCCATGCCCGGCATCTGGCAATCCATCAGCACAAGGTCGAAGCGAGCGTGCTCGAGCTCCTGCAGTGCCTGCCGGCCGTCGCGCGCCAGCGTCCAGCGCAGGCCGAAGGCTTCGAGCATGTTGGACGCGACTTCGGCATTGACCGTACTGTCTTCCACCAGCAGCACGGTACCGGACAGGCGGGGCAGATTGGGCAGGGACAGGCTGTGCTGGGCTTCTTCCATGCCGGTGCTCACGACCTTGCACGGCAACGACAGCGTGAAGGTCGATCCGATACCCGCTGCACTGCGCAAGGTCACGGCGCCGCCGAGCATTTCAGCCAGCTGCCGGGAGATGGCGAGGCCCAGACCGGTACCGCCGAAGCGGCGGGACGCCGTGTTGTCGGCCTGCGCGAAGGCATCGAAGATGCGCGCCTGGTCCGGTTCGGTAATGCCGATGCCGGTGTCGCGTACGGCCATCACCATGCGCACCGCACCGGTGGTCGGGCGGTGATGCAGCATCAGGTCATCGTCCATCGAGTGAACACGCAGCGTGACGAACACGCCGCCGTGATCGGTGAATTTGATGGCGTTGCCGATCAGATTGACCGCGATCTGACGCAGCCGGCCCGGATCACCCTCGACCCGGCCGGGCACCGCGTCATCGACGTCGAGCGCCAGCGCAAGACCCTTTTCGCGGGCCTGTGCGCCGAGCAGTTCGGTCACTTCGCGCAGCGTGCGACGCGGGTCGAATTCGCTGCGTACCAGATCGAAGCGGCCGGCCTCGATCTTCGACAGATCGAGAATGTCGTTCAGCAGGTCGAGCAGGTTTTCGCCCGAGCGATACAGCGTTTCAAGATAGCGCCGCTGTTCGCCATTCAGTTCGCTGCGCAGCAGCAGTTGCGCCATGCCCAGCACGCCGTTCATCGGCGTGCGGATTTCGTGACTCATGTTGGCCAGGAACTGGCTCTTCGCCTGATTGGCCTGCTCGGCGGCTTCCTTGGCTTCTTCGTTTTCCTTCGCTACATGCGCGTGATGAAGGCGCAGGCGAATGAATTCTGCAGTGTTCTTCTGGAAGCGCTTGGCGTTGACGACCGCAATCAGCAGGAACAGCAGGATGAAGCCGCCGAGCACTTCGCGTTCCGGTTCGGGCGAAAGCAGGTAGAAGAAGGCGGTCGGCAGCAATGCCGGCAGTGCCATCAGCACATAGGCCTTCCACATGCCGGTGAGCGAAAACAGCCCGACTGCCGCCACGGCCACCAGACACAGCGGCACCACCATTTCGTAAGGGTGTCCGGGCGGCGGCATCAGGGCGACACCGAGCGCACCCCAGCCGCAGCCGGCGACGAACACGCCCAGCATGAACAGCCACTTCCAGATCAGCGTTTCGTTGACGCCCGGCGCGACATGCCGCCACGCCATGATGAGCCCGAAGCGGCCGACGTTGATCAGCACCATGGCGACCAGCCAGGTGGTCAGTGCATTGATGTCGACGACCTTGTGCAGCACGCCCCAGATCAGGCCGGCCAGCACAATCGCCATCACCAGCGTGAACGGTGTCAGCCGGTAGGCGAGCGCAACCAGTTCCGCCTCGACCTGGCGTTCTGCGTTCTCGCTGTGCGGCGTGGCGCCGTGTGAAAGGAGGCTGGTGGGCATTGACGGACTCGGCATCAGGGGCGAATCGCCGCCGGATTGCACCGCCGGAGGCTGACAGGGTTCACGGCTCCGAAGCGCCGTTCTTGAACCGGTGCGCGCCGCTCGGGCTTCACGTTCATTGGCCGTAATCCGCGAACTTGCCGAGCACCCGCGCCATCTCGTCGTCGTCGAGCAGTTTCGGCCTGCCGACCTGCAGCGTGCGCCAGTACTGTTCGCACAGCGTTTCGAGTTCCATTGCGAGCGCGACGGCGTGGTGCAGGCTGCGTCCGAAAACGAGCATGCCGTGGTTTGCCATCAGGCATGCGCAGCGGCCGGGCAGGGCGTCGAGTACCGCGTCGGACAAGGCCTGCTCGCCGAAGGTCGCATAGCGCGCGCAGCGCACGGTGCTGCCGCCGAAGCGGGCGATCATGTAGTGAAAGGGCGGAATGTATTCGCCGATGCAGGCGAGCGCCGTGGCGAACGGCGAGTGCGCATGCACGATGGCATCCGCGTCGGCGCGGGCGGCGTAGATGTCCCGGTGGATGCGCCATTCCGAAGAAGGCTTGCGGCAGCCGCTGCTGCGGCCATCACTGAACACTTCCACGATGTCGTCAGCGGTGCATTCCGCAGGTTCGAGCCCGCTCGGGGTGATCAGGAATGCGGGACCGCGGCGCGCGCTGACGTTGCCAGCCGCACCGCGGTTAAGTCCGCAAACTTCCAACCGGCGCGCTGCCTCAAGCACATCGCTGCCGCTGACCTCGTTCATCAGGGTGTGCCCCTGTATTGTGGATTACCGGTGGATTATCCTGACCGGAGCCCAGAATACAAGCGGGTTTACATTAAAAATTGACGATGGATCAGGTGTTTCGCGATGCAACATCGCTGATAGTCTTTACAGTCAATAGTTTCACGCTTCTAGAATTCACTTGAAGTTCTGTGGATCATTCTGCACGGGTGCCTGCGAAATGGACTCCCTCAGGCACGCCCTCAGGCATTCCCCCAGCCGGATAAACGATGCCGCGTTCGGTGATGAGCGCCGTCACAAGGTGCGCCGGCGTGATGTCGAATGCCGGATTGGCGACCGGACTGTCCGGGCCGAGCTGGCGGACGCGGCCGGCCGCACCGCGCACCACGCGCAGTTCGTCGCCGTCGCGTGCCTCGATCGGAATCGACGCTCCACCAGCGCAGCCCTCATCCACCGTCGACCAGGGCGCGGCGACCCAGAACGGCAGCCCGCTGTCGCGTGCCGCCAGTGCCTTCAGATAGCTGCCGACCTTGTTGGCAACGTCGCCGTTGGCGGCGACGCGGTCGGCGCCGATGATGACTGCGTCGACTTGCCCCTCACGCATCAGCTGGCCAGCGGCGTTGTCGGCGATGACCGTATGCGGCACGCCGGCGCCGGCCAGTTCCCATGCGGTCAGCAGGCCCTGGTTGCGCGGCCGGGTTTCCGAGACCCACACGTGCAGGTCGATCCCCGCGGCGTGTGCGAGATAGATGCCGGCCAGCGCCGTGCCCCAGCCTGTCGTCGCCAGCCAGCCCGCGTTGCAGTGGGTCATCAGGTTCAGGCGGCCCGACTGTGGCTTGATCCGTGGCGTGATCGCCTGCATCAGTTCGAGCGTCAGTTCGCCAATGCGCCGGTTGGCGGCGCGGTCTTCATCGCAGATCGCGAGCGCCTCGCGCCAGGCTGCAGCGGCGCGCGCGGCCGGTGGCAGCGGCCGCACAAGCGTGGCGACGCGATGCAGCGCCCACGCAAGATTGACCGCGGTCGGGCGGGTTGCGCCGAGGGCACGCACCGCCTCGTCGAGCGCGGCATCGTCGGCTGCGTCGCGCAGCGCCATTGCCAGGCCGAAAGCACCGATGGCACCGATCAGCGGTGCGCCGCGGACCTGCATCGTCGCGATGGCGCGGGCCGCCTGCGCGCCGGTTTCAAGGGCCACCTCCTGCTCGGCAAATGGCAGCAGGGTCTGGTCGAGGATGAACAGACGGTCGCCATCGAGGCGCAGCGGGCTGGGTGTGTCGTACATGTCGGATGGGGATGGGCGGGGCTTCAAGCATAATCGGTTGATCCACGACACAGACATCCGCCATGCAGGATTTCCCCGGTCATCTGACGTCGAAACTGCCCGACGTCGGCACGACGATATTCACCATCATTTCACGCGAGGCGCAGGCCTGCGGTGCGATCAACCTCGCCCAGGGGTTTCCCGACTTCAGCGCCGATCCGCCGCTGTTCGACGCGGTGGCGGCGCACATGCGGGCCGGGCGCAACCAGTATTCGCCGATGACCGGCCAGCCGGCGCTGCGCGAGGCAGTGGCCCGGAAGATGCGCGCGGTGTATGGCGCGGACTACGACGCCGAAGAAGAAATCACGATCACTGCCGGTGCGACCCAGGCGGTCTATACGGCGATCACCGCTTTCGCCGGGCCGGGCGACGAAGTCATCGTATTCGAGCCGGCGTTCGACAGCTACCTGCCGGGCATCCGGCTCGCGGGCGCCACACCGGTGTTCGTGCGCCTCGAAGCGCCGCATTTCCTGCCGGACTGGGACGCGGTGGCGCGCTGCATCACGCCGCGTACCCGGCTCATCATCACCAACACACCGCACAACCCGACCGGGGCCGCATGGTCGATCGATGACCAGCGCCAGCTGGCGCGGTTGTGCGACGGCCTTGGCATCGTGGTCATTTCCGACGAGGTGTACGAACACATCGTGTTCGACGGACGCGAACACGCCAGTGCCGCGCGGCTTCCCGAACTTGCGGCGCGTACCGTGCTGGTGTCGAGTTTCGGCAAGACCTTCCACGTGACCGGCTGGAAGGTCGGCTTCGTGTGCGCCCCTCCTGCACTGAGTGCCGAGTTCCGCCGCGTGCACCAGTTCAACGTGTTCGCAGTGAATACACCCTGCCAGCTCGGGCTGGCCGACTACATGGCCGAGCCCTCGCGCTACCTTGAACTGGGCCGTTTCTACCAGACCAAGCGCGACGCGTTCCGCGCCGGTCTGGCCGGCTCGCGCTTCGAACTGCCGGGCTGCGCCGGCACTTATTTTCAGCTCGCGTCGTATCGCGCCATCAGCGACGAACCGGATCAGTCCTTCGTGCGTCGCCTGATGCGCGAAGCGGGTGTGGCGGCGATTCCGGTGTCGGCCTTCCACCACGACGGCCACGATGCGCGGCTGATCCGCTTCTGCTTCGCCAAGACCGGAGCCGTCATTGCGCAGGCGGTCGAACGTCTGCGTTCTTACTGAAGGATGTCCATGCAAACCGTTGATTTTACGCTGACCGGCGAATACGTAGCGCTGTGCGATCTTTTGAAGCTTGCAGGCCTCGCCAGCAGTGGCGGAGAAGGGAAGGTGCGGGTGGCTCGGGGAGACGTGCAGGTGGACGGGCAGACCGAAACCCGCAAGACCGCCAAGATCCGCAGCGGCCAGAAGGTCGTGTGTGACGGTGTATGCATCGCCGTCCGGTGAAGGTGAGCCGGCGCACCTGGATTGTGTCGACGCTTTTTACATTCGCACCAGCCCGGGTGACGTTGACCCGGGAGGCGAGCGGAAGGCGTCTGCGAGGTCACTGATTTGATGCGACTTTGTTATTTTTTTCCGCTATTGGCTCGTTCTCTGCTTGCATTCAGATCGATATTCCTTCCCTCTGATTTGCCGCGGCTGTGTTGCGGATCGTAATGCGAGGCACCCAATGAAATTTCCCAGCCTGCTTGGCCTGGCGACGCTCGGCGTCGCGCTTTCCTTTCCTGCGGCAGCCGGCCTCAACGGCGATATCGTTACCACTGCGCTGCACGCGGAAACGGCTGATTACGGCCGGTTCTCCGCCGTCGTCGGCGCTGGCGTAGAGGGCAGTCTGGTCGGTGGCAGGTTGCCGTTCGACTATTCCGACTCAGGGTTCTCCTTGAGTTCGCCGGGCAACTTCTGCGGCATCCGCAGTTGCGGGGACGCGCGGGAACAGATGACCCTGAAGCTGTCCGGCCTCGAATTCGGCCCGTCCGTCGTGCTGAAGGATATTGTGCTGGTCACGATCCTGAGCAATGTCACCGTGACAGTCGGACCGACATTTGCTGAGTTTTCCTGGACCGATCAGTCGATTTCCCCGGGCGCCTTTCTGAGCGCTCAATTCGTCACCGGCGTCGTGCCCGAGCCGGAAGCGCTTACGTTGATGCTTGCCGGCCTGGGCCTGATCGGGATTGCCGCATCGCGTCGTTCGCAGCGCGCCTGAATTCAGCCGTCCTGGGGGGCTTTGGCGAAGCGGCCGTAGTGCAGCAACAGCGTCGGCAGTACCAGCAGATTCAGTATCGTCGAGGTCGTCAGGCCGCCGACGATGATGGCGGCCATCGGTCCTTCGATCTCCCGACCGGGTTCGCCCGAGCCGAGTACCAGCGGCATCAGGCCGAGGCCGGTCACCAGCGCCGTCATCAGGATGGACGGCAGACGCTGCGAGGCGCCCAGGATGGCGGTGTCGAGGTTCCACGGATGCCCCTCGCGCTCCACCAGGTGCTGGAAGTGCGACACCAGCATGATCGAGTTGCGCAGCGTGATGCCGAACAGCGTGACGAAGCCGACCACCGAACCGAGTGACAGCCAGCCGCCGCCGGCCAGCGCAGCCAGCACGCCGCCGATCAGCGCAAACGGCAGGTTCACGAAGGTGATCACCAGGTTGCGCGAGCTCGAAAATGCCAGCATCAACAGGATGGCAATGGCCGCCGCGGCCAGCGCCGAATGCGTGACCAGCTCACGTCGCGCCTGTGCCTGTGCTTCGGCAGCACCGGTCACCGTGTAGTAACTGCCTGCGTTGAGTTTCACGTCGTCGCGCAAGGTACGCTCGACGGCCTCGCTGAACGCGCCCAGATCGTGGCCGCTGGCCAGATTTGCGGTGATGGTCTGCACCCGCTTGCCACCCGAGTGCAGGATTTTGTAGCGACCATTCTCGACGCTGATGTCGGCTACGTCGCGCAGTTCGACCAGCCGGCCGTCAGGCGTGCGCAGCGGCAGCCGCCCGATTTCATTCGGCGAGCGGCGGTGGTCCGGATCCAGCGTCACAACCAGCGGAGTCGCCAGCGTACCGCGATACACCTCGCTCACCTTGCGCCCGGCAAAGGCGGTGCTGGTCGCCGACAGCACGTCTTCGGGCGTCAGTCGCCACACTGCGAGCTTGTCCAGGCGCGGCCGGACGATGATTTCCGGCGTGCCGGGCGGCGCCAGCACCTGCACATCGGTCGCGCCCTTCACCTTCGCCAGCGCTCGCGCAACGGCGCTGGCGTCGGCATCCAGCCGGTCGAGATTGGTGCCGAACACCTGCACCACCAGCGTCGCCGGAAAACCCGATTCGGTCTCGCCGATGCGTTCGGTCAGGAAGGTGTTGACGGAGAACGCCAGGCCGGGGAATCCGACCGATTCAGCGGCTTCTTCGTCCGAGCGATCGTCGTCGCCGTCATCGCCGGTCACCGTGCGCCGGATGTCGGCGAGGATGCGTTCCTGTGTCGCACCGTCGAGCGGACCGATTTCGATCTCGACCTCGCTGTAGTGCGGGCCGAAGGGGTCGAACCCGTTCTGCGCCCGCCCGACCCACTGCGCCACCGACTTCACGCCGTCGATCTGCAGGATCTTTTCGGTCACCCGCTGGCCGACGCGCAGCACCTCGCCCGGCGCGGTGCCCGGAATGGTCGACAGATGCACGATGTAGTGACCTTCGCGCAGTGGAGGAATGAATTCGCCGCCGAACAGCGGCAGTACGCCCAGCCCGCCGGCCAGCGCCAGCATGACGCCGGCGATCAGCCCGTGCGGCCGGCGTTCGATGGCGCGCAGCGTCCGCTCATAGCGCGGGCGCAGCCAGCGCACCAGCGGCGGATCCTCATCAGGCAGTTCGCGGTTGCCGAGCATCAGGAAGCTCATCGCGGGTGTGACCGTCAGCGCCACCACCAGCGACGCGAGGATGGCCAGGATGTAGGCCAGACCGAGCGGCGCGAACAGCTTGCCGGCGACGCCGGACAGGGTGAGCAGCGGCACGAACACCAGCGCCACGATGAAGGTGGCGTACACCACCGAGCTGCGCACCTCCATCGACGCATCGAGCACCACCTTCCAGGCGGCCACCGGAGAACCGAGGTGACGGTTTTCGCGCAGCCGTCGATAGATGTTTTCGCAGTCGATGATGGCGTCGTCCACCACCTCGCCGAGGGCGATCGCCAGCCCGCCCAGCACCATGATGTTCAGGCTGGCGCCCGCTTCCAGCATGACCAGTACCGCCGCCAGCAGCGACAGCGGAATGGCGACGGCTGAAATGAACGCGGTGCGCAGGTTGTACAGGAACACGAACAGCACGATCACCACCAGCGTGGCGCCGATCATCACGTCGGCCCGTACATTACCCAGCGCCGTCTGGATGAAATTGGCGGGCCGGAACAGCGCCGGGTGCAGCGTGACCTGTTCGCGCTCGAACAGCGGTGCCAGCTCGGCCAGCGATTTTTCCAGTTCGAGCGTGACGCCGAGCGTGTCGGCGCCGAGCTGTCCCTGCACCATCATGAATACGCCGGGCGTGCCGTTGATCTGCGCCGCGCTGATCGCCGGGCCTGGTGCTTCGCGCACACGGCCGACGTCGCCGAGCGCGAGCGAGCGCCCATCAGGAAGTGTGACGGTCAGCTGTTCCAGACTGCGCGCGGACGAAGGCGTGGCGTCGATCGCGATCAGCAGGCGCTGGTTGTCGTTCTCGACGAAACCTGCGCCGGCGACCGAAGCGGCGCCGCGCGCCGCCAGTTCGACGTCGGCAAAGGTCACCCCCAGCGTACGCAGCCGTGCCGGGTCGAGCTGGATCTGCCACTGCTTCACTTCGCCACCGAACACATTCACGTCCGCCACACCCGGCACCGCCAGCAGATGCGGCCGCACCACCGAATCGACCAGGTAGCGCATGTCCATCTGCGAGCGCTGTGCCGACGTGATGCCGATGCCGAGCAGGGTGCTGGCCGACGAGGTCAGTGGCGTGATGACCGGCGTTACACCGGCTGGCAACAGCGATCCCAGCGTGCCGAGCCGTTCCGACACCAGCTGACGATTGCGGAACAGGTCGGACTTTTCTTCGAAGATGACCGTGATGACCGACAGGCCGGGAATCGACTGCGAGCGCAGTTCCTTGATGCCGCGCGTGCCGGATACTGCCGATTCGATCGGCGTCGTGACCCGCGTTTCCACCAGGTCGGCCGGCAGGCCTGGGGCTTCGGTCTGGATCACGACCTGCGCCGGTGCGAATTCGGGAAACACGTCGAGGCGGGCGTCGAACATGCGGCTGATTGCGTAGAGCACGAGCACCAGCGACAGTGCCAGCACGATGCCTGGCCGGCGCACGGAAAAGCGGACGATGGCTTCGATCATCGGGAGCGGCCCATGGGACAGGCTGCCTCCGTTAGGGGGGGCAGGGTGGCTTGGGGGCGGTTTTGGGCATCGCTGCGCTCACCCCAACCTGCGGGAAGGTGGTGACACGGAGCTGAGGGAAGCAGGCGTGCTGCGGACGTGCGGTGTCGCGGTGCTGTCGTAGGTTGGGGTGAGCCAGCGAACCCCAACATGCGGCCGCGGCCCGGCAGCGAAAGCGCCCGATCAGTCATCGTTTTCGTCCGCCAGCGTGTGCTTGAGCTCTTCCGACAACAGCAGCTGCGCGCCGCGCGTCACCACGCGGGCGTCATCCTCCAGCTTCGGTGCGAGCCAGCCATCAGGCCGCTGCGAGTCGGCGGGCAGCGCCTGGCGGGTGAATTCCTCCGGTTCGTCATCGTCGCGCACATACACCCAGGGCAGGCCGGCGTACCAGACGACGGCGCTGTTGGGCACCAGCGACAGCATGGTTTCGCCGGTCACGCCGCGTGCCGCGAGGCGGGTACCGGTCGGCAGTACGCGCTCGGACTTGTACAGCCAGGTCTCTCCGGCCGCCTGGGCGAGGCTGCGCGGTGCAGGGCCGATGCGGCGCGCCTCGATGGCGTCGTTGCCATCCGGCAGGCGCAGCAGCATCAGCGGCGGCGCCTCACCGGAACCGCGCAGCGCGACGGCGACCAGCGAATTGCGCCGGTCGGCCAGCCGCTCCAGTTCATCGGGCGCCTCGCCCGTCGCCGATCCGGCCAGCGGGCCCCAGCCGTGAACCAGCCGCGCATGCAGGCCGTCGGCACGGGCGCGCGCAGCGGCCAGCGCGGCACGATCCTGTTCGACCTGGCTGCGCGCCGTCTGCAGCGTGCGCTCCGATACATTGCGGTCATCGCTGAACAGCGCCTGAACGCGATCACGCTCGGTTTCGGCGCGGGCAAGCTGAGCCGCAAGCCGTGCGATGTCGGCGCGCGCTTCATGCAGCAGGCCACGCAGCGCGAACAGTGGCTCCAGGTCAAGCACGGCCGCCTGCGCCTCGTGTTCGGTGCCGGCCCGCACCGCGAGCGGTTGGCCAAGTTCGATGCCGCTCGCCGTCTGGGCGGCGGCAGTCAGGCGCACGCTGGTCAGGCCGTCGGGATTCCGCTCGACCAGTGATGGCACTTCGATATCGTCGTCCGGTTGTTCGCCGTACAGCTTCCACTCGTCGCGGGCGTAATAGACCACTGCCCAAACCAGTGCGATCAGCAGCAGGCCCATCGCAAACAGCAGTTGCTGGGGAGTGATGCGGTTCATGGTGTGGTCTCCGTGGGGCTCGTCATTGCAGACAGCGGGCGCTGCACCGCATCTTCGAGTGCCAGGCGCGATGCGAGGGTTCGCTGGCGGGCATACAGCACCCGGATGTCGGCTTCGATCACGCGCACGCGGGCCAGCAGGCGATCCAGCCGATCGGCATCGCCGCGTGCGTAGCGTTGTTCGGTGCGCGTGGCTTGCAGACGGGCTTCGTCGTGCTCGGCTTCGGCGCCGTCGATGTCCAGTTCGGCCGCCCTGACGCGGGAGCGCGCGTGGTCGAGCGCCACCAGCGCCTGCGACTGCAGCGCGAGGAAATCCTGCGCAGCCATGTCGCGCCGCGCGACCGCTTCGGCGATCGGTCCGGCCTGACGTTGCGCCGCAAACAGCGGCAATGCAGCACCCAGACTCCAGACGGTGGCGCCCTGGTCCCACAGCAGACCGGGCCTGATGCGGATCTCCGGGTACTGCGCGCGCAGTTCAACCGTCAGCGCCGCTTCGGCTGCGTCGTGCAGTGCCAGCGCACGGCGCAGATCGATGCGGTCGAGCGTGGCGTTCGCCCGCAGCGCCCCCATCGCCGGCACCGCGGCCGGCGTGTCAAAGGCGGTGAAATCGATGCGCAGTGCGTCGAGTGCAGACAGCGGCAAGGCGAGCGCCTGCGCAAGATCGCCGCGCGCGCGGATCTGCCGCTGTTCGGCCAATACATAGCGCGATTCGGCCTGTGCCGCGGCGGTGCGGGTCTGCGTCAGTTCGAGCGCATCGGCAGCGCCCAGGTCGTAGCGCTTCTGCATCACCGCCTGGGCTTCCAGCGTGTTGACGACCAGACGATCGAGCAGCGCGAGCTCGGCATTGGCCGACCACAGTTCGATCAGTGCGCGCTGGGCGCTGCTGCGGACGACCCATGCAGCATCGGCCTCGTCGAGCAGTGCCGCGTCGGCCAGCAGGCGGGCGCGCTCGATGCGGGCTTCACGTACCGATTCGCCGGTCAGCGCGAGGTCCAGTGCGAGGCCGACACTCCACGCCGACTGCCCGGGGTCGCGTTCGTTGGTGCGTTCGGTCTCCGGTGCCAGAACGGTGCGCGGCGTGAGGCCAGCGGTCTGCAACTGGGCGCGGGCCAGGGAAGCACGAGCGCGCGCCTGCGCTGCGGCAGGGTGCTGCAGCAGCGCCGCCAGCACAAGCTGCTCGGGTGCCCAGCGTTCCGGCGGCCAGGTCGATACATTCATGCTGCGCTGCTCAAGAAATGCGCGCGTGGCTTCATCGGCCAGCGAACGGCCAAGGAAGGCCGTCTGCAGTGCCTGCGGATCGAGCGGTGCGGGCGGCACCTGTTGCACCGCACATGCGCTGAGGACGATACAGGGAAGCAGCAAGTAGAACGGAGGGGTGAGGCACCGCATCCTGATTTGTTATTCTGGGCAGCTGATCAACACCGAATGCTAACGATGCACGCTGTTGTGCGCAAACGAAGCCCCGGCTGGCGACTCTCATGCATCCACATTTTGATGGGTATGGTGCTGACGATCGCAGCGGCTGGCGTACAGGCGCTGGAGGCGCTTGAGGTCCGGCAGGCGGCGCCCGGTGTCTTCCTGTTCCACGGCGATATCGCCGAGCAGGATGCGCGGAATCTGGGTGCGATATCCAACCTCGGCTTCATCGTCGGCAGCCGCTGCGTGGCGGTTATCGATACCGGCGGCTCGCCAGCTGTTGGCGCTGCGCTGCGCGCCAGCATCCGCAGCAAGACCGACCTGCCCGTGTGCTACGTGATCAACACCCACGTACATCCGGACCACATTCTGGGCAATCAGGCGTTCATTGACGACAAGCCGGTGTTCGTCGGCCATGCCCGGCTGCCTGCCGCGCTGGCGGCGCGCAGCAGCCATTATCTGGCAGCAGCCGAACGTCTGATGGGGGAAGCCGGCAAAGGGCTCCAGCCGGTGCCGCCCTCGCGCACCGTGGCGGACGTGGACGAACTCGATCTGGGCGGGCGGACGCTGAAGCTGCGGGCCTGGCCAACTGCGCATACGGACAACGATCTCACCGTACTGGACGAGGCAACCGGCACGCTGTTTGCCGGCGATCTGCTGTTCGTCGAACACCTGCCGGTGGTGGACGGCAAGATACTTGGCTGGATCAAGGTGGGTGCCGCCCTGGCGGCGATGGACGTGCAGCGCGTAGTGCCAGGTCATGGCGACGCCGGCAGTGCGTGGCGCGAAGCTTTTGCGAAGCAGGGGAACTACCTGCAGGGGCTGGTCGATCAAACCCGTGCAGCGTTGAAAGCCGGAAAGACACTTTCGCAGGCGGTGGGCGAAGTCGCACCGGGTGAGGCAACAGGCTGGGCGCTGGTCGATCTGTTCCACCGGCGCAACGTGACGTCCGCGTTTGCCGAACTCGAATGGGAAGAATGATGGATGGCGCATGTCAGCATTACTGTCAGCAAGCGGTCTGCTGCAGAATGACCACGAGGAGAAGACGATGAAATTCAACAACGGATTGCCGGCGGCACTGGCGGCCTGCATGATCCTGCTGCTGCCGGGGGCGCAGGCGGCTGACGACGGCTCGGATACGCCGATCTGGGGCAAGGTGCGCACGCTGCTGGTCGGCGACCGCCCGGTGATCGAGGATGCGACCGGTTCCGTACTGGAGATCGAAGCGCCGGTGCGTGCCGAAGACGCGGCCGTGGTTCCGGTCTCCGTGCGCACTAAACAGCTGCCGGGTGGTGTCTACGTCAGCAAGGTGCATCTGGTGATCGACGAGAACCCGTCACCGATAGGTGGCACCTTCACCTTCACGCCGCTTGCCGGCCGGGCCGACATCGAAACCCGGGTGCGCATCGAGGCCTACAGCTGGGTACGCGCCATCGCTGAAACGAGCGACGGAAAGGTTTATGTCGCGCGTCGCTTCGTGAAGGCCTCGGGCGGCTGTTCGGCGCCTGCCGGCAAGGACATGGAGGAGGCGCTGGCGCGGCTGGGCAAGATGAAATTCAAGGTCGAAGAGGCCGCAGCAGGCCAGCCCAGCGTTGCGCAATTGATGATAAGCCACCCAAACAGCTCCGGGCTGGCAATGGACCAGATGACCCGGCTGTTCGTACCGCCGCATTTCGTGCGCCGCGTCGAGGTCACCTTCGGCGGAGAACCGGTCATGACCGCGGAGGTCGATTTTTCGATCAGCGAAAATCCGAACTTCAGGTTCTACGTGCTGCCGGCGAAGGAGGGCGTACTGAAGGCGGTGGTGGTCGATTCCAAGGACCTGCGCTTCGAAACTTCAGTGGCGATCAAGCCGGGGTTGCGAGGGTCTTGAGCAGTGCGGCGCAAGCCGCACTGTTGTGTCGCGTGCTTTCAATTACTTGATGAAGCAGCGCTTCTTTGATTCTGCAACGACGTCCAGGTACTTCTTGACCGCGCCTTTTGTTTCATCGGTGCCGCGGAACACGCCGCCGCGTTCGCCACTCATCGACTGGGTGCGGCTGAAGCTCGACAGCTCGACGTACTCGTCATGCGTCAGCTTGGTCGCGATTTCGTCGATCAGGCATGAACACTTGTAGATGTACTCGTGGTTGGTGCCGTAAGCCTGAAGGCATTCGAGCGCAAATTCGACACGCGAACTGGTCGGGTATTCGTTGGCCGCCGTAGCGGGGCCACCCATCAGCAGCGCGCCGAGCGCAGCGATCGTCACGTGGAAGCGATGAAATTTCAAACCGGATCTCCTCATTTGTTATTGATGAACCGCAGGGACTCGCTGGCTGGCATCGACAAAAAGGCTAGCACATCAACGCAGACCGCCGTTTTGCCGCCCGAGTTGCACAGGATTGTTTCCCGATGGCTTTGCGCCGTCATCGTGATTTTCGCGGGAAGTCTGTTCAGCGCAGCGCCCGCGCTCGCGCAGCAACTGCCTGAGCTGCGCCTGACGCCGCTGGCCGAAGGCGTCTACGTGCTGCGTCCGACCTCGTCCGAAGTGAGTCCGGAAAACGCCGGTTTCGTGACCCACATCGGCGTGCTGGTCGATGTACGCGGTCTTGTCGTTGTGGGCACCGGCACCAGCCAGCGCTTTGCGCAGCACCTGCTCGCCTTCGTCGAACGCGAACTGGGCAAACCTGTGATCGCGGCGGTCAATCTTTATGGTGGTGGCGACCATGTGCTGGGCAACCGCGCGTTTGTGTCACGGGGTGTGCCGGTTACAGCGCATATTGAAACAGACCGCTTCATCCGGGCCAGTTGCCATACGTGTGTCGAGCGCCTGACGGCGGCACTGGGCGAAAATATGATGTCAGGTACCGAACCCACCCCCGCAAGCGTGACCTTCGAACATTCAGGCCGGCTGACCGGCGTCTCCCGCAGGCTGACATTGCTGCACTACGGACACACCTTCCAGCCCGGCGCAACCGCGCTGCTGGACGAGGCAAGCGGAACGCTGTTCGCGGGCGAGCTGGCGGCGACGCACTATCTGCCCGATCTGTACAACGCGAGTGAAACCGGCTGGGTCGCCGCCCTTGATGCGCTGATCGCACTGGGCGCGCGACAGGTGGTGCCCGCGCATGGCGCGCCGGGCGGACGTGAAGTTCTCGAAGCGCCGCGCCGTTATTTGCAGCAACTGGTCGAGCGCGTGGATGCGCTGTTCGCAGGCGGCGCAACGCTCGAAGAAGCGCTGGATCAGGTCGAACTGGCGGAATTCCGCGATTGGTATGGCTACGCCCTGTGGCACCGCCGCAACGTGCATTTCGCCTATCTGCACCGGGAGGCCCGTGCCTTCGGCCCGCAGTGAAGTCAGGCGTGGATCAGGACACGGCCCGCAGCCGTGCCCCACACAACAAGATTGATCGATGAGGATGAGCCTACATGTCGGAACCGTTTTCCATACCGCTTGAGCAGATGCGTCGCATGGTCAAGCCCACGCCCAAGGGGCGCCCGCTTGATCCGGTTGCCGTCGAAGAAGTGCAGGCGCTGCTCGGTCGCATGCCGCGCCGTCCGGATCTGCTGATCGAATGCCTGCACCTGTTGCAGGACACCTACCGCGCGGTGCACGCGCGCCATCTCGCCGCACTGGCGGCCGAACTGAAGATGTCGCAGGCCGAGGTATACGAGGTGGCGACGTTCTATCACCACTTCGACGTGCTGCGCGAAGGCGAGGGCGCGCCGGCCGAACTGACCGTGCGCGTGTGCGACACGCTGTCCTGCAAGATGGCCGGAGCGGACGATCTGCTGAAGAAGCTGCCGGGCATCCTGGGCACCAGGGTGCGCGTCATTCCGGCACCCTGTGTCGGCCGCTGCGAACAGGCACCGGTCGTCGTAGTCGGTCAGAACGCGCTGGGCGGCGCCACCGAAGCGGACGTGAAGGCCGCCGTGAAGGCGAATGAATCGACGCATCCGCTGCCCCGTTACGTCGGCTACAAGGCTTACCTCAAAGCCGGTGGCTACCAGTTGTTCCGCGATCTGGTCGAAGGTCGTCGCGATGTCGAGTCGGTCATTCAGGCGATGGAACATTCCGGCCTGCGCGGTCTGGGCGGCGCCGGATTCCCGGCCGGCCGCAAATGGCGCATCGTGCGTGCCGAGGCGGCGCCGCGTCTGATGGCAATCAATATCGACGAGGGCGAACCCGGCACCTTCAAGGACCGCTGGTACCTCGAACGCGATCCGCACCGCTTCCTCGAAGGCATGCTGATCGCCGCCTACTGTGTCGGCATCGGCGAGGTGTATGTCTATCTGCGCGACGAGTACGCGCATGTGCGCGACATCCTGCAGAAGGAACTGAAGAAGCTGTTGGCCGCTCCGCCCTGTGCGCTGCCGCCAATCCACCTGCGCCGCGGCGCGGGCGCCTACATCTGCGGTGAAGAGTCGGCGATGATCGAATCGATCGAAGGCAAGCGCGGCATGCCGCGCCTGCGCCCGCCGTATGTCGCCCAGGTCGGCCTGTTCGGTCATCCGACGCTGGAACACAATATGGAAACCGTGTTCTGGATCCGCGACATCGTGGAGAAGGGCGCGGACTGGTTCGCCGGTCAGGGGCGCAACGGTCGCAAGGGGCTGCGTTCGTTCTCGGTGTCGGGTCGCGTGAAGAAGCCGGGCGTGCATCTGGCACCGGCCGGCATTTCGGTGCGCGAACTGATCGATGAATACTGTGGCGGCATGCAAGCCGGCCATGCCTTCTACGGCTATCTGCCCGGGGGCGCGTCCGGCGGCATCCTGCCAGCCAGTCTGGGCGACATCCCGCTCGACTTCGACACCCTGCAGCCCTACGGCTGCTTCATCGGCTCGGCAGCGGTGATCATCCTGTCCGACCATGACCGCGCGACCGATGCGGCGCGCAACATGATGCATTTCTTCGAACACGAGTCGTGCGGGCAGTGCACGCCCTGCCGCGTCGGCACGGCCAAGATGAACACGCTGATGGAAGCCCCGGTGTGGGACACCGATCTGGTCGAAGAGCTGTCACAGACCATGGTGGACGCGTCGATCTGCGGCCTCGGGCAGGCGGCACCGAATCCGGTGCGCTGCGTCATCAAGTATTTCCCTGACGAAATCAAGTGAAGGGACGGCAATCCAAATGAATGCACCCATTGATGCTTCGGTGATCGCGCAATCGATCGAATTCACGCTCGACGGCCAGTCGATGACGGCCCGTGTCGGCGAAACCATCCTGCAGGCGGCGGCCCGTCAGGGCGTGGACATTCCGCACCTCTGCTACAAGGACGGCTACCGTCCGGACGGCAACTGCCGCGCCTGCGTGGTCGAGATAGACGGCGAACGCGTGCTTGCGCCAAGCTGCTGCCGCGCACCGACGCCCGGCATGAACGTGAAGGCCGAGTCGGAGCGCGCCGTGAAGGCGCAGAAGATGGTGGTTGAGCTGCTGCTGTCGGACATGCCGGACCAGACCTACACACCCGATTCCGAACTGGCGCACTGGGCAGAGAAGCTCGGCGTGACCGGCTCGCGCTTCGAAGGCCGCGATCAGCCGGCATGCGACCAGTCGCATCCGGCGATGAGCGTGAACCTCGACGCCTGCATCCAGTGCAACCGGTGCGTGCGCGCCTGTCGCGAAGAGCAGGGCAATGACGTGATCGGCTATGCCTTCCGCGGTTCGGCGTCGAAGATCGTGTTCGATCAGGACGACCCGATGGGCGCGTCGACCTGCGTGGCGTGCGGCGAATGCGTGCAGGCCTGCCCGACCGGCGCGCTGATGCCGGCCGGTGGCGTCGGCATGGTGAAGATGGACAAGACCGTCGATTCCGTCTGTCCGTACTGCGGCGTTGGCTGCCAGCTGACTTATCACGTCAAGGACGACCGCGTACTGATGGTGAGCGGCCGCGACGGTCCGGCCAACGAAGAGCGCCTGTGCGTCAAGGGCCGCTTCGGTTTCGACTACGCGCGTCACCCGCAGCGTCTCACGAAGCCGCTGATCCGCCGTGCCGATGCACCGAAGCACAAGAATTTCGTCGTCGATCCGGGCAATCCGCTGTCGGCCTTCCGCGAAGCCAGCTGGGAAGAAGCGATCGAGTACGCAACCAGCCGGCTGCGCACCATCCGCGACACCAAGGGGCCGAACGCTCTGGCCGGTTTCGGTTCAGCCAAGGGCTCGAACGAAGAGGCCTACCTGTTCCAGAAGCTGATCCGCACCGGCTTTGGTACCAACAACGTCGATCACTGCACACGCCTGTGCCATGCCTCGTCGGTTGCGGCGCTGCTGGAAGCGGTCGGTTCGGGCGCAGTGTCGAACCCGGTACGCGATGTGCTGCACTCGGACGTGATCTTCCTGATCGGCGCCAATCCGCTGGTCAATCACCCGGTGGGCGCGACCTGGATCAAGAACGCGGTCAGGCAGGGTGCGCGCCTCATCGTGTGCGATCCGCGCCGCAACGACCTGCAGCGCTACGCCACGCACTTCCTGCAGTTCAAGCCGGACACCGACGTGGCCATGCTGAACGCGATGATGCACGTCATCATCGAAGAAGGTCTGGTCGACGAGGCGTTCGTGCGCGACCGCACTTCGGGTTTCGATGCGCTGAAGAAGAACGTCGCCGATTTCAGTCCGGAGCGCATGGCCAAGATCTGCGGCATTCCGGCCGAAACGCTGCGCGAGGTGGCACGCATGTTCGCGACCTCGAAGGCGTCGATGATCCTGTGGGGCATGGGCGTGTCGCAGCATGTTCATGGCACCGACAATGCACGCTGCCTGATTTCGATGGTCATGATGACCGGCCAGATCGGTCGACGCGGCACCGGCCTGCATCCGCTGCGCGGCCAGAACAATGTGCAGGGTGCCTCCGACGCCGGCCTGATACCGATGGTGTTCCCGGACTACCAGGCGGTCGGCAACAAGACCATCCGCGACAAGTTCGAAGAACTGTGGGGCAGCCGTCTCGATGCCAACCCCGGTCTGACCGTGGTTGAAATCATGGACGCCATCCATGCCGGCAAGCTCAATGGCTGCTACATCATGGGCGAAAATCCGGCCATGTCCGATCCGGATGTCGAGCACGCCCGCGATGCGCTGGCCAAGCTCGATTGCCTGGTCGTGCAGGACATCTTCCTGACCGAAACCGCCTACTTCGCGGATGTCGTGCTGCCAGCGTCGGCCTTCCCGGAGAAGACCGGCACCTTCACCAATACCGACCGTCAGGTGCAACTGGGTCGTCAGGCGATCAATCCGCCGGGCGATGCGCGACAGGACCTGTGGATCATCCAGCAGATGGCCAACGGCATGGGGCTGGACTGGCATTACGACGGCGCGAAGGACGTGTTCAACGAAATGCGCAAGGCGATGCATTCGATCGCCGGCATCACGTGGGAGCGGCTGGAAGCCGAGCACTCGGTTACCTATCCGTGCGAAAACGAGGGCGACCCGGGCGACGAGGTGGTGTTCATCGAGCGCTTCCCGACCCAGTCCGGTCGCGCCAAGCTGGTGCCGGCCAAACTGATCAGCGCCAACGAGAAGCCGGACGCCGACTTCCCGATGGTGCTGATCACCGGCCGCCAGCTTGAACACTGGCATACCGGTTCAATGACGCGCCGGGCGTCGGTACTCGACAACATCGAGCCGATCGCCACGGTCACGATCAACCCGGCCGACATGGCGAAGCTGAAGCTGCGGCCGGGCGAGGTCGTCACGGTCGAATCACGCCGCGGCAAGATCGCGCTGTACGCGCGTGTCGATGGCAACGTGCCGGTCGGCGCCGTGTTCATCCCGTTTGCGTATTACGAAGCAGCCGCCAATATGCTGACCAATCCGGCGCTGGACCCGTTCGGCAAGATTCCGGAGTTCAAGTATTGCGCGGTGCGGTTGAAAAAGGGCGGAATGCCGACCCGACTGTCGTCCTACGGCGGCGGTCAGGCGAAGATGGTAACTGCTTGATACATCGTGCGATAAAGAAAGACCGGGGCCGAGTGCCCCGGTTTTTTTTGATCCTGCACCGGGTATTGTCATTGACGACAGGCGAGGCTGACGGATACCCTGCGCGTGCTTCAGGTGCCCTGACCAGCGTTCGCTGCGATGGGTGAAACGGGAAGTCCGGTGAGTGCCTGCAATCAGGTCGCAATCCCGGCGCTGCCCCCGCAACGGTAAGCGAGTTGTAGCGATCCATTCAGCCACTGTGCATGACGCATGGGAAGGCGGGTCGCGCATTTCCCTCGCGAGCCCGGAGACCGGCCTGACGCATTTGACCGATGGCTGCGGTGGGCGGCGGAGGTGCGCATTTCCTTTGCCCGGTCGCTTTTCCGCGCAGGTCGTGCGTCGCTTCCCCTTTGCTTCAGACCATCGGATTTCCGCAATTCGCCGGCGGGTGCTGCCGGCGCTGCAAGGAGGTCTGCATGCGTACCATTCTTCTCACATCCCTTATCGGACTGGCGTTTGCCGGGTCTGCCCAGGCCGGCCCATTTGCGCCGGCCGCCGGTCAGGCCGGCTCGACCGCCATCAGCAAGGACAGCCCGGCTTTCGTCCAGTGGGCGACCGGCTATCTCGACTATCTGCCCGGTCCCAACGTCGACGCCACGTGGCAGACGCCGCAAAAGGGTCTGGGCGTGGCCCAGGGCGGCGCGACCGACATCGTCGTGCTTGGCGACGGCGGCAGCATCACACTCACCTTCGACGGCTACATCACGAACGGCGCAGGCGCCGATTTTGCAGTATTCGAAAACGGCTTCATGGACACCTTCCTTGAACTGGCGTTCGTCGAGGTGTCGTCCAACGGTACCGATTTCTTCCGCTTTCCGAACTTCTCGTTCACGGCCAGCCCGGTCGGCGGCTTCGGCCTGATTGACCCGACCAATATCGACGGTCTGGCCGGCAAGTACCGCGCCGGTTTCGGCACGCCGTTCGATCTCGAGGTGCTGAGCGGCGTCGCCGGACTGGACGTGAACAAGGTGCAGTACGTGCGCCTGATCGACGTGGTCGGCAATGGTTCGACCTTCGACAGCTTCCCGGCCGAATACGGCGGGCCGCACCCCATCTACGACCCGTACCCGACCACCGGCAGCAGCGGCTTCGACCTCGACGCAGTCGGCGTCATCCACTACGCGGCACTGCCGGCCGTGCCCGAGCCGTCGCAGTGGGCGATGTACTGCGCCGCACTCGGCCTGCTCGGTCTGGTCGCCCGCCGCCGCGGCTGATTCTGCCTCCGCTCACCACGAAAGATTTCCGACATGAAAAAAACACTCATCACGCTCGCGCTGGGCGCACTGGCCGCCAGCCATGCCGCTTATGCCGCAACCACCGTAGCCACTTTCGACGACCTGCCGCTGGCGCCCGAAAGCCACTTCTTCCCGCAAGTGACGACCACCTTCACCAGCGGAGCGGCCACGTTCAATCACACTTTCACAAACTTCGGCGGCGGCTGCTGCCATGTTGACTGGGTGTATTCCAACCGCACCGACACGACGACCGGCAACTACACCAATCAGCACAGCGCGATCACCGGCGGCGGTGCCGACGGATCGGGTCATTACGCGATCGCCAACTTCGGCGCGCCGACTGTCAGCTTTGCGTCGGCCGTCAGCGTGCAGGGTGCGTACTTCACCAACACGACGTTCACCGGCCTTACCCTGCTCACCGGCGACTTCTTCTCGAAAAAGTTCGGCGGCGCCAGCGGCAATGACCCCGACTATTTGAAGCTGACCATCCTCGGCAAGGACGCCGGCGGTGCGACGACCGGCAGCGTCGACTTCATGCTGGCCGACTACCGGTTCGACGACAACACGCAGGACTACGTGGTGACCGACTGGCGCTGGGTCGATCTGACGGCACTGGGCAGCGTCAGCAGCCTGCAGTTCGCGCTGGCGTCGAGCGACAGCGGTGAATTCGGCATCAACACGCCGGCCTATTTCGCGCTCGACAATCTGACTGTCACCGCCGTGCCGGAACCCGAACAGGCCGCGTTGCTGCTGGCCGGTCTTGCGCTGGTCGGCGCAATCGCGCGTCGCCGTCGCGGCTGATCCATTCCGGGGGTCACCCGCACGCCTTCAGCGGCGTGCGGGTGAGGTGTATTGATGCATTACTTCTGCCTGTTACTGTTGTTGCCCGTGTTGCCGGGCCTGGCGTTTGCACAAGCCTCGGCGCAGCGCCTGCACGAACTGGACGAAGTCGTCGTCAGTGCGCCGTCGGCGGCCGACACCTTGCGTATGGTGCCTCACAGCGTCTCCATCATCACCACCGAAGACATCGAGCGTTCGCCGTCACGCACCGTGGCCGAGGTGCTGGGTCGTGAAGCCAACCTCAATATCCAGAGCTATTTCGGCCGCGACAAGGGCGCCACCGTCGACATGCGCGGCTTCGGCGCCACGGCGGTCAGCAATGTGCTGGTGCTGGTCGACGGGGTCAGGCTGAACGCATCGGATCTTTCCGGCGCCGATCTGTCGTCGGTCGCGCTGTCGCAGGTCGAACGCATCGAAGTGCTGCGCGGCGGAGGGGCGGTGCGCTACGGTGACGGCGCGGTCGGCGGCATCATCCATGTGCTGACAAGGCGTCCGCGCAGCGGGCCGCTGAAAGGTGAATTCGAGGCGCGCACCTCTTCGTATGACACGCAGGAACTGCGCTTCAGCGCGTCCGGCGGTTCCGGGCCGCTGTCCGGCCGCATCGATGTCGGTCGGCTCGACGGCGACGGCTACCGTGACAACGACGAACAGCGCCGGCGCGATACGGCGGCCGAGCTGCGCATCACGCCTGATGGCCCGCTGTCCTTCATGGACGTGCTGCTTCGCGTGTCGCGCCACACCGATGAATACAAGTTGCCTGGTCCGGTGTCGCGCGAACGCTTCCTGTCCGGCAGCGCTGCGCTGCGTCGCTCGAGCACCGCGTCCCCGCTTGACGGCGGCAGTACCGACGACCGCAAGTTCGGCACGCTGTGGCGCTTCGATGTGGGCGATTTCGGCCTGATCGAGTTCCAGACCGATCACCGCACGCGCGACAACCCGTATCTGATCGGTATCAATCCGGCACTGCCGCTGAGCGATCAGCAATACACGATCGAATCAACGCGGCGAGACGTGCAGCTGCGCTACGACCTCGAGTACAGCGTCTTCGGCCGCGTCCATTCGTTCGGCGCCGGCTTCGTCACACAGTCGTCCGACTACCTGCGTCGTGACGCCGGCCGCACCGTGATCGACCAGTCCAGGCTGCGTACCGGCGACCTGAACGGTCAGGCCTGGTATGCCGAGACGGTGTTCCGCGCGACCGATGCGCTGCGCCTGAACGCTGGCTGGCGCAGCGATGACACGAAAAGCCGTACCGAAGCAGCCACCTACCGGCGCACCTGCCAGTTCCAGAACGTGTTCATTCCGGGCCTGGGCCTCATCCCGGTGGAAATTCCGGGCAGTTGCGTCACTGGCCTCGAAGCTGACAGCCGTTACGTGTCGAGCACGAAAAGCCATGCCGCGGAGCTGGGCGTGAGCTGGCAGCCGGTGAAAGCGCTGGTGGCGTTTGCCAGCGTATCGCGCAACTTCCGCAACCCGAACATCGACGAACTGGCGCTCGCGTCGTCCGATCTGCGCGCGCAGCGCGGACGCACGATCGAAGCCGGCATGCGCCTGCAGCCCGATGACAGGCTGTCACTCGGGCTGACGCTGTTCCGACTGCGCAATCAGGATGAAATCTACTTCGACAGCACCGGCGTGCCGAGCGTGAACCGCAACTACGACCTGCCGACCCAGCGCACCGGCGTTGAGCTGGAAACGCGCTGGCAGCCGTCGACCGCGTGGCTGTTCGCTGCCAATGCCGGCTATGTGCAGCCGCGTTTCAAAGGTACCGACGCCGACATTCCGCTGGTGCCGCGCTGGACGGCGAATGCGCGCGCCGAATGGCTGCAGACGCCGTCGCTGCGCTGGATCGTTGCAGCACGTCATGCCGGCCGACGCTTCGACGGCAACGACCTCGACAATCGCAGCTTCGCCGAACTGCCGTCCTACACGGTGTTCGATCTTGCGCTGCGCCTCGATCTGGGCGGTGGTGCGCAACTGGCGGCTGGCATCAACAATGTGTTCGACAAGGTGTACTCGACCATTGCCTTTTCGGAAACTTACTATCCGATGTCCGAGCGCAATGGCTACGCCAGCCTGCGCTGGCGCTTCTGAGGTCAGTTCCGGTGCGGCACCCGCGTGCTGCGCTGCGCGAAATAGAACCACTCGTTGCCCGGTGACGAGGTCGGATTCGGAAACACGATGTAGCCGTCCTGCGGCGCCGTGACCGCCGTGCCGTCGTGGCGGCGGCCGATCAATTCGCCGGCCCTGACCGGGTCGAAGCTGCACCAGGGGCGCGCGAACTGATCGTCGGGGTGCAACCGGTCCACCACTTCGGTCAGACGCAGCAGCTCGAAATCTTCGCGTGCTGGCGTCGAGGGTTGTTCCACCAGTCCGAGATGCGCCAGCGTATTGCGGATGGCGCGCCAGGCGAATTCAGGCGCGGCCGGATCGTCGTGCTGGCCGCATTCCAGCGTCACTGCATAGCCGCCCATGCGGCGCATGTATTCGGTGGTGCCGATGCCGTAGTCCGGATCGGTCGACAACAGGTGGGCGCGTTCGGTCGGCGCGGTGCGGGCCAGTCGCTTGCGCACGCCGGTCGCGTAGGTGTCGAGCCAGCCCTCGACCAGACGGCGCGCACCGAGCCGCAGCGCCAGTGCCTCTTCAGCAGCCGCGTGCGAGAAGGCTTCCAGCGTGCCATCGTTGTCCTGCGGCCCCAGCATGGCGAACGGTTCGCCGCCGGTGTGGAAGGAATGCAAGTCGAGCAGCACGTCGTGCGCGGCGAGCAGCGGGCACAGCACGTTGGCGATGCGGTCCTCATAGTCCAGCGGCTCGGCAACCGGACGCAGGTTGCGGTTCAGATTGCGGTCGCCGGCGCGCCGCTTCAGCGTCCAGGCGAGCGGATTGGTGATCGGCACGAAGGTGACGGTGCCGCGCACGATGACCAGATCGCCGCGCGCCAGTTCGTCGAGCACGCGCTCGATGCCGCGCGTGCCGCCGATTTCGTTGCCGTGTACGGCGCCGAGCACGATCAGGCGCGGCCCGGCTTCGAGACCGTGGAAGGTGTGTGAGGTAAGGCTGTGCGTGGACGGATTCATCGGGAGGAGAAGTAGCTCAGGAACTGCAGGACAGGGCGGAACAGCCGGCTTTGTTGCGCGCCCATTCGGGACGACGACCGGCCAGCTCGTCGAATTCGGGTTGTTCGTCGTACGGGCGCTGCATCATCTTCAGCAGCCGCTCGATCATCGCGGTGTCACCTGCGCCCGCATCGTCGATGGCGCGCTGCGCCAGCCAGTTGCGCACGATGTATTTCGGGTTGGTCGCGTTCATGCGCGCGATGCGTGCCGCGTCCGCTTCGCCGCCATCCGTGACACGCTGCGCCCAGCGCTGCAACCATGCGAGCAGCGTGCGACCGTGTTCTGCCGAAGGCCCGTCACCGCTGTAGAAGGCTTCATGCAATGGCGCCAGTGCCGCCGCATCGCCCGCGAGGGCCGCAGCAACCGGCACCGCGGCCAGTCTGCGGAAGAAAATCGTGAAGTCGCATTCTTCCGCCTGCAGCAGCTGGAACAGTTCGCTGCGCATGGCCTGTTCGGCCTCGTCAGCGGCCGCCGGCAAGCCCAGCTTGTCGGCCAGCATGAGCGTCCAGCGCTCGGAGAAGGTCTGTTCGTAGCCCTCCAGTGCGGCATCGATCGCGGCCTGATCGTCGATCAGCGGCGACAGCGCGGCGGCGAGCCGGGTCAGGTTCCAGTAGCCGATCTGCGGCTGACGGCCGTAGCAGTAGCGTCGGCCCTGTGCATCGGTGGTGTTCGGCGTCCACATCATGTCGACGCCCTCGAGCCAGCCATAGGGGCCGTAATCGATCGTCAGGCCGAGGATGGACATGTTGTCGGTGTTCATGACGCCATGCACGAAACCCACGCGCATCCACTCGACCATCAGCACTGCGGTGCGGCGGCAGATTTCGGCGAACCAGTCGGCGTAACCGGTGATGTCCGGGAAGTGGTGCGTCATCACCCAGTCGGCGAGCTGGCGCTGCAGGGCCAGCTCTTCATGCGAGGCGAGGATTTCGAAGTGGCCGAAGCGCACGAAGCAGGGGGCGACGCGGCACACGATGGCGCCGGGCTCGTATTCGGGATGCCCGTCGTAGAACATGTCGCGCACCACGCGGTCGCCTGTCGTGACGAGGCTCAGTGCGCGCGTGGTTGGAATGCCGAGGTGGAACATGGCCTCGCTGCACAGGAATTCGCGCAGCGACGAGCGCAGCACGGCACGTCCATCAGCACGCCGCGAGTAGGGCGTCGGGCCGGCGCCCTTGAGCTGCAGTTCCTGCCGCTGACCCGCGGTATCGATCATTTCGCCCAGCGTGATGGCGCGGCCGTCGCCGAGCTGGCCGGCCCAGTTGCCGAACTGGTGGCCACCGTAGCGCGCCGCATACGGCTGCATGCCGGGCAGGATGCGGTTGCCGGCAAGCGCCTCGACCGCTGCATCGACGCGCGCCGGTCGGCGCAACCCGAGCTGGGCGCCCAGCACGTCCGACCAGGCCAGCAGTTCGGGTGCCGCGACCGGCGTCGGCGAGGTCAGCGTGTAGGACGCATCGATGACCGGGCGCGAGCGCATGTCGGCCGAAGGGTCGGCGGGCAGACTGCGCACGAACAGGTTGTCGAACTCGATTTCATCGAGCCGTCGGGCGGCAATGGGCATGGACGTTGAACTCAGGCGAGGCAGGGCGTACGCAGACTCTATTGTGAGCGATGTGTGTGGCTGCGGGTTCAATCGCGCCCGAGCAGCGCCACATATTCGCGCAGCGCGTCGGCGTCGATGTCGCGCGTGATGAACACGACGATCGATCCACGGCCCGCGTCCGGCCATTCAGCCAGCGGCGTCGGCGGATGAAGCGTGTGCTGCATGCCATGTATCGCCACCGGCCCGTTGTGCCCCTCGACATCGAACAGCGCCTTCATGCGCAGCAGGCCTGGGCCTGCGATGCCCGGCCAGCCGGCGAGCCAGGCGTCCAGTCGCTCAGCGGCAATCGGCCGCTCGAAGGCATAGCTGTCCGCGCGAATGGCGTGCGGTGCGTCCGTCATCACGGGATGAAAGCGCGCTGACCGGGGCGGTGGCGCATCAAGCAGCGCCATCAGCCCGGCGTCATCGGCCGTCGCCTGAAGGTCGGTATGTGGCGCAAAGGGATTGATGCGTTCGAGCTTGGTACGCAGCACACCGAGCGCGTGGGCGTCGGACAAATCCGACTTGCTGATCAGCAGGCGGTCGGCGGCGGCGATCTGGCGTACGGCTTCATCCTGTGTCGCCAGCGTGCCCGCGGCGTGCAGCGCGTCCACAACGGTCAGCGTGCAGTGCAGACGGTAGCGGGCGGCGATGCGGGCGTCCTGCGTCAGCGTGCGCAGGATGGGCGCCGGGTCGGCGAGACCGGTCGTTTCTATGACGATGCGTTCGAACTGCCGGCGCCCGACGCGCGCGAAGCGCCAGTGCGCGTCGCGCAGCGTCTGCGCCAGATCACCACGCAGGCTGCAGCAGACGCATCCGCCCGGCAGTTCGACCACCGGCTGTTCCGCCGAGTGGGTCACCAGCAGATGGTCGAGCGAGGCGTCGCCGTACTCGTTGATGATGACCAGCGTGTCGGCCATTCCGGGTGAGGCGAGCAGGCGGTTCAGCAGCGTGGTCTTTCCGCTGCCCAAAAAACCGGTCAGCAGGATGATCGGAAGCGGGCGGTCGCTCATGCGGGCACGCCGTCGAGCAGCGCGGCGCGGGTGCGCGGACTCGCCAGTTGCTGCAGCCACCAGTCGAGCGCGCGACCGCGCGGGCCGGTGCGCCAGGCGATCGAGAAGCGGGCGACCTTCGTGTCGCCGGTGTCCTTCGCCACCAGTCGCCCGGCCGCGATGTGGGCGCGCACGCGGCTTTCCGGCAGGAAGCCGCAACCCAGACCGCGCAGCTGTGCGTCGATCTTCATGTCGAGCGTCGGCACGGTGAGTACGTCCTGTCCCGGCTGCAGATTGCGCGATACGGGCGACAGTTTCAGCGCGCTGTCGGCGATGGCGACGGCGCGATGCATGCGGATGACTGCCGGTGTCAGCACGGACGCGATGCGTGCCAGCGGATGCTGCGGTGCCACGACGAACACGAATGGAACGTCGCCCAGCGGCTCGATCTGCACGCCGCTGACCCGGCTGTCGTCGGCATCGACGCCGAT
Organism: Methyloversatilis sp.; assembly: GCF_030696805.1. Lineage (GTDB taxonomy): Bacteria > Pseudomonadota > Gammaproteobacteria > Burkholderiales > Rhodocyclaceae > Methyloversatilis. The sequence goes on from NZ_JAUYRO010000025.1 coordinate 54,730, forward strand.
CGCCAGGTCGGCCGAACCGGTCAGCAAGGCCTCCCAGGTGCCGGACAGCACCTCCTGGCGCAGCCGGATGCGCGTGGGTGGCGGCAGTCGGGCGGTGTCGCGCTGGCCGTAGAAAGCGTCCACCAGATCGAGCAGCGTATGCGGACAGAACAGTGCGTTGGCGGCGATCGCGAGCTGGCCTTCCCAGCCGCTGGCGACCCGCTTCACGCGGCTGGCGACGGCATCCATCTCGATCAGCAGGCGACGCCCTTCCGACAGCAGTTCGCGACCGGCCGGCGTCAGAACGGCGCTGCGGCTGGCGCGATCGAACAGCAGCACGTCGAGTGCGTCTTCCAGCTGACGCACGCTGTAGCTGAGCGCCGACGGCACCTTGCCGAGCACGCGCGCCGCGGCGGCAAAGCTGCCGGCTTCGTCGATGGTGGCGATCAGGCGGATCGCTTCAGGGTTCAGCGGGTGGTCGTGGTCGCTCATGGGGTGTTCAGGGGGTGAGGTGGCCGGGCGGCAGGCCCTGCGTTCGCGCGTGACTGGAGATCAAATATTTTGAATGATGATATCAGCGCCATGCGGACACGCCAGTGTTCCAGATCAGCACAATTCAGTCATCGACAAACAAATCAAGGAGATGGGCCATGATCAGTCTGCGCAAATCTTCAGAACGCGGTTTTGACGACCACGGCTGGGGGCAATCGCATTTCAGCTTTTCGTTCGCTGACTACCACGACCCGGAGCACATGGGATTCGGCGTGCTGCGCGCGCTGATGGAAGACACGATCGCACCCGGAGGCGGATTCGGCACCCACCCGCATCGCGACATGGAAATCGTCACCGTCGTGCTGGCCGGCGAACTGACCCATCGCGATTCGATGGGCCATACCGGGGTGCTGCGCGCCGGTGATGTGCAGCGCATGAGCGCCGGCCACGGCGTGCTGCACAGCGAATGGAACCACGGTCGTGACGACTCCGTGCGCATGCTGCAGATCTGGCTGCTGCCGCAAGCGCGTGGCATCGCGCCGGGTTACGCACAGGCGCACTTTCCGGCCGCTGCACAGCGCGGGCGCCTGCAGACGCTGGTCCATCCACCGGCGCGCGATGGCGCACTTGGCATCCATGCGGATGTGGCGCTGCTTGCCATGCGGCTCGAAGCGGGCGACACGCCGGTCAGCCACCCGTTGGCCCGCGGCCGCAAGGCCTATGTGCATCTGGTGGATGGCGCGCTGAGCGTCAACGGGCAGCGGCTGCTGGGCGGCGACGCGCTGAAGCTGGACGATGAAACCGAAGTGATCTTTGAACACGGGCAGGGCGCCCATGCGCTGCTGTTCGACCTTGGCAATCCCGCATCTTGATGAAGGAGTCCGGCATGACACAGGTAGCGATCGTTTATCACAGTGGCTATGGCCACACCCGCCGCATGGCCCGAGCCGTCGCCGACGGCGCCGCGCTGGCGGCCGAAGTCCATGCCATCGAAGTCGACGCAGAAGGCAATGTGCCTGACGCGGCATGGGACACGCTGGCGACCGCCGATGCCATCGTGTTCGGCAGCCCGACCTACATGGGCACTGTGTCGTGGCAGTTCAAGAAATTCGCCGATGCGAGTTCGAAGCCGTGGTTCGGTCAGAAATGGAAGGACAAGCTGGCAGCCGGCTTCACGAATTCCGCCTCGATGAACGGCGACAAGCATTCGACGCTGCACTATCTGATGACGCTGGCGATGCAGCACAGCATGCTCTGGGTCGGTACCGGCCTGATGCCGAGCAACAGCAAGGCAGCCACGCGCAACGACATCAACTATGTGGCGTCCTTCGCCGGCGCGATGGCGTCGACGCCGTCCGATGCGTCGGTCGACGAAATGCTTGATGGGGACCTGCAGACTGCACGGCTGTTCGGTCAGCGGGTGGCGGAGCAGGCGGCGCGGCTGGCTGCTCACTGAGAGGCGGGGTGGCGGGTGTCACGTACAACCCGCCGTGCTGCTCAGGACAGTTCCGGAAAACGCTCCAGCCAGCCCCAGGCGATGAACAACACGATGGACACCACACCGGTCCACGTACCGGTGACGAAACAGCAGGCGGCCGGAATGACCAGACCGGCGGCATCGTCAAAGAAATGACCGAAAGTGAAGAAGAATGCCGTAAAAACCAGCCACTTCAGGATGAAGCCCGGCAGATGGCGGCGCATCAAACGGTTGTGGCGGTAGCTTTGCACACGCTCCAGCCAGCTGCCACGCGTGCAGTCGCGGAAATACAGGAAAGGCCAGACGAAGCGCCACCAGACGCGCCAGAACGGCTCGGCTGGCGAGGTCAACAAGTCAGCCGGCTCGACGCCGGCTTCGGGTGCATCGCGAGACATTTCGCGTCCTCCTTCTTCATCTCATCCGTCCGCTCTAACGGCTCGATGACACGCAGGTTGAGGTAGGCGCACCCGGGACCGGACGCAGAACTTATTTGACCGAAGCCTTCTGGCGAAGTTCGTTCACGTGAGCGGCGATGGTCTGCTGTTCGAGGCGCTGGGCGATCTGCGCCTTGGCTTCTTCGAACGGCGGCACCTTCAGGTCGCGCACGTCTTCCAGCTTGATCACGTGGTAGCCAAAGTCAGTGCGGATCGGCTGCGGCGTGAACTTGCCCTTTTCGAGCTTGGTCAGTGCGTCCGAGAACGGCTTCACGTACTGCGCCGGCGCGCTCCAGCCGAGGTCGCCACCGCGGTCCTTCGAGCCCGGATCTTCCGAGTCCTTGGCCAGATCTTCAAACTTTTCGCCGACCTGCAGCTTGCCGATGATTTCCTTCGCCTTGTCCTCGGTCTTCACCAGGATGTGGCGCGCCTTGTATTCCTTGTCGCCCAGACCGGCTTTCACCTTGTCGTACTCGGCCTTGACGGTCGCTTCGCTGACCGGGTTGGCGCGCACGTACTCCTGCAGATAAGCCTGGATCAGCACGGCCTGGCGGGCCAGATCGGCTTGATGCATCAGCGCGGCGTTCTTGTCCAGCCCCTTGGTTGCGGCAGCCTGCGTCAGCACTTCGCGGCGGATCAGCTCTTCACGCACGGCGGTTCGCAGTTGTTCGCCGTCCTGCTGGCCCTGGGCAATCTGGTTGCGCACCATGATGTCGGCACGGCCCTGCGGGATGGTCTTGCCATTGACCGTGGCGAGCACGCCCTCGGCCGAAGCGGCAGCCGGCTTTTCCTTCGCCTTTTGCTGCGCCATCGCCGGCAAGGCGAAGGCAGTCATGACGGCAAGGGACAGAATCGAGAACGTGTGTTTCATCGGGTTACCTTTCTGGGTGAATGCCAGGTACTGCTGAATGGACAATTCGTCGATCAAACCGGATCCGCGTCGCCGGGGGCGCGCGCCGTGATCGACAGGGCGTGGATGTCATGCTGCATCAGGTCGCCCAGTGCAGCGTAGATGAGGCGGTGGCGTTCCATCAGTCGCTGCCCCGTGAAACGGGCGGATTCAATGGATAACCGGTAATGCCGTCCACCGGAACGCGCACCTGCGTGTCCGGCGTGCAGATGCGATTCGTCGACCAGTTCGAGCGCCGCCGGTTCAAGTGAGGCGAGGCGCTCACGAATGGCGGATTCGACGGTCATGGCTTGATTCACGACGGAAATACCTTGCGGAAGGGTTTGACCGTGACGCGCTCGAACACACCCTGGATAGTGTAGGGGTCTTCGTCGGCCCAGGCGCGCGCGTCTTCGAGCGAATCGAACTCGGCGATGATCAGGCTGCCGCTGAAACCGGCTTCGCCCGGGTCGACCGCGTCGATTGCCGGCATCGGACCGGCCACCAGCAGGCGTCCTTCGTCCTGCAACAGCTGCAGGCGATGGAGGTGGTCAGGCCGCGCGGCAAGCCGCTTGGGCAGGCTGCCCGGCGCGTCTTCACCCATCAGAACATAAAACATCGTCACCTCTGTGGTCTCGGCAGTGTTGGGAACAGGATCGGGCAGGGCTGGAGCCGAAATGTGGAGTCGGACAGAATCAGGAGTTTTTCTCGTCGACGTGACGCGAGAGCATGGCGCCCTGCGCAAGCACGAACAGGAACATGAGACCCATGCCACCGTACAGCTTGAAATCTACCCAGGTTTCTTCGCTGAAGCTGAAGGCAACATAAAGATTCAACACGCCCATGACCGCGAAAAAGCCGATCCACGACAGATTGAGCCGCGTCCACACGGCTTCGGGAAGTTCTATCTGGGCCTGCATCAGGCTGCGGATCAGATTGCGTTTCAGGAACAGCGCCGCACCGGCCAGCGTACCCGCGAACAACCAGTACAGCACGGTCGGCTTCCATTTGATGAAGGTCGCGTCATGGAACAACAGCGTCGCGCCACCAAATACGACGATGATGCCAAGGCTGACCCACAGCATGATTTCGACCTTGCGCCCGCGCGCCATCAGCCACAGCACCTGTCCTATCGTCGCTATGATCGCGACGGCGGTGGCGATCAGTATCGGGCCCTGCGTGACGGCGATACCGTCGCCCAGCAGCTGGGTGATCAGTGAGTGGGACGCCTCCGGCGATGCGTTGGCGAATTTGTAGGCTGCAAAAAACAGCAGGACCGGCAGCAGATCGAACAGAAATTTCATGGTCGCGAATTATGCCCCTCGGGCACCTGGGTGTCCAACCGGATCGGCATGTGGATGCCAAATCGGGCATGGAACTGGCTTGGCGGCGAAAAAGTGGCTACAGGGCGCGCAAATTCATGAAGAAAGTCTGCATGGCCGCTTGTGGAGCGCGCTGCGCCTCACTATCATCCCTGCAGGTTTTCCCGCGCGCATTTGCGTATAACGAAGAAGGAGACTTAGATGAACAAAGCAGAACTGATCGAAGCACTCGCCAAGAAAGCCGACGTTTCCAAAGCCGCAGCAGGTCGTCTGCTCGACGGTTTTCTCGAATCCGTCACCACAGAACTGAAGAAGGGTGGAAAAGTGACCCTGGTCGGTTTCGGTACCTTTGCCACCGGCAAACGCGCTGCCCGCACCGGCCGTAATCCGCGCACGGGTGCCACGATCAAGATTCCTGCTGCCAAGACTGCCAAGTTTACCGCAGGCGCTGCGCTGAAGAAGACGATCAACAAGAAGTAACCGGTTTCCTTTCCCGGGGCCGCGGCGAATCCGCAGCCCCGGACGAACTGTCCGGCATGACCCAGGAAGTGCATGCTTGCCGGCAGGAATAACGGAGGTGTCCGCACGGCGGCACCTCCGTTTTCGTTGGGCGTCACAGATATCATGGCGCGCCGCAGTCGGTCTTCCGCGCACGCTTCGCAGTCCGGCGCTGCCTGCTGCACATTCTTCCCGATTTGTGTTGTCGGAGTCTGTGACAGGCAAGCAGCGCACGGGTTGGATGGCGCACGCTACCATCGTGGGATTAATCCTGTTCGTGCCACGCCCATGATCATCGTCCTGTCTCCCGCCAAGTCGCTCGACTACGAATCACCCTTGCCCGCTGCCAGCGCAACCCGGCCCGATTTTCTGGATCGATCGGCCGTGCTGGTGGAAATACTGAAGTCCAGAAGTCCAGCCGCCATCGCATCGTTGATGAGTATTTCCGATCCGCTCGCCGCGCTGAACGCCGCACGCTACGCTGACTGGACGCCTGACTACGACGTTCCGCGCGGTCGTCCGGCCGCGCTGGCGTTCAACGGCGACGTCTACGACGGACTCGATGCCCGCACGCTCGACCGTGCCGGACTCGACTGGCTGCAGCAGCATGTGCGCATCCTGTCCGGGCTGTACGGGTTGCTGCGCCCGCTTGACCTGATGCTGCCCTACCGGCTGGAAATGAGTACCCGGCTGGTCAATCCGTCGGGCAGGGATCTGTACGCGTTCTGGGGCGATCTGCCGGCGCAGGCATTGAACGCCGTGCTGGAGAACGATTCGCGGCCGGTACTGGTCAACCTCGCGAGCGACGAATACTTCAAGGCCGTGAAGCGCAAGACGCTGAAGGCAGAAGTCATCCAGCCGGTGTTCCAGGACTGGAAGGGCGGCACCTACAAGGTGATCAGCTTTTTCGCCAAGCGCGCCCGCGGACTGATGGCGCGCTATGCCGCCGACCATCGCATCGATGACGTCGAGGCACTGCGGGACTTTGCCGTCGACGGTTATGCATTCGACGTCAAGGCGTCGTCGGACACACAGTGGTTCTATAGAAGACGCCTCGCCTGAGGCCAGAAAAAACGCAGCACCCATCACGAGGAGATCTGATCATGACCCGCCAACAACATCTGCTGACGGCGCTTGCCGCGACGCTGGGCCTGCTGTGCGCCAGCGCCGGCTCTGCAGCGCAGGACAACCAGTCCGACCGTCTTTTCCGCGAATGCCGGGCAGCCTGGGCTGACAACAACATCGGTCTGGCCGATGAGCTCTGCTACAAGGCACTGATGCACCCCGATGTGAATGCGATTACTCCGGATGCCAAATCGCAGCGCCTGTACAACTATGCACAGCTGAAGCGCATGCTCGGCAACTGGGAAGGTGCGGAGGAGTTGTTGCGCGAATCGCTGACCATCGAGGAAAAGCGCGCCGGCAGCGCCCCCGATCTTCCGTTGGCCCGTCGCCTCGCCGAACTGTCGATCGCCTGCGCCGCACAGAACAAGTGGGCCGAAGGCATCGACATGATCGAGCGTCTGTATCCGGTCGCCGGCCAGTTTCAGGGTGGCGAGCGTGCGGCGATCAGCGAACTGTTCCGCAACTACGTGCCGCAGGTTGCAACGGCCGGCAAGATGGACCTGGCGCGCCAGCTGAACGAGTTCTCTGACTCCGTGCCGGCACGCGAGCCCGGCTTCATCAATCGCTGAGGAGGATCGGCTGTGGATTCCAGCGCAGCAAAACCCGCAAGTGGCATGCCGGGAGATCCGGAACGGCGCGACTTCCTGCGGACCGCAACGGTGGCCGGATTTGCGCTGGCCGCGCAACCGGTGATGGCGCAGCAGATCATCAGCACGCCTGCCACGGGGATGGACACCGGCATGGCCGAGGTCAACACAGCCGATGCACAGAAGCTGCCTGTCTATTTCGCCCGCCCGACCGCCACGCCGAAGCCGCCAGTGGTGCTGGTGGTGCAGGAAATCTTCGGGGTGCACGAGCACATCCGGGATGTCTGCCGGCGTTTTGCCCGGGCCGGTTACTTCGCGATCGCGCCCGAACTGTACTTTCGCCAGGGTGATCCGTCGAAGATCAGCAGCGTGCCGGAGATTCTTGAACGTATCGTGTCGCGCGTCGGCGATGCACAAGTGATGGGCGATCTTGACAGCTGCGTCGCCTGGTCGGCGCAGGCGGGAGGCGATGCCACGCGTCTTGCGGTGACCGGTTTCTGCTGGGGCGGCCGCATCACCTGGCTGTATGCCGCGCACCAGCCTGCTTTGCGCGCCGGCGTGGCGTGGTACGGCAAGCTTGACGGCCTGCCGGGCGAGCTCACGCCGAACCACCCGATCGATCTGGCCGATGCGCTCAAGGCGCCCGTGCTCGGCCTGTACGGCGGCAAGGATCAGGGGATTCCGAACAGCGACGTCGAGGCCATGCGCGATGCACTGTCGAAGTCACCTGCCGATGCGGCACGCCGCTCGGACATCGTGCTGTATCCCGAGGCACCGCACGGTTTTCACGCCGACTTCCGGCCGAGTTATCGCGAAGTCGACGCCAGGGACGGCTGGCAGCGCTGCCTTGCCTGGATGGCCGCCAACGGCGCTTGACGCCGCTGTGCGACGAGCGCCCAGTCGGCTGGCGAGCGTGAGTGGGCGAGCCTCAATGGGCCGAGTGTGGTGTTGCGTGCGCCAGCCCGAGTGAAACGGTGGCCTTGGCATGCGTCAGGTCGCGTGCCGAACCGCTGCCGAACAGGCAGGCTGCCACCTGGTTGAGCAGCGGTTGCGGGATGGCGCGGTGGCCTTCCAGCATTTCACGTATGCAGTCGCTGGTGGCATCGATGTCTTCCGCCGGCGGCAGCGGATTGACCAGCTGAGGCGTGCCGATTTCGGCTTCGAACAGTGTGCGGGCGGTCTGGTGTTCGAACATCTGTATGCGCGGTCGGCGCATCGGGTCGGCGAACGAATCGTCATCGGGGGCACGCATCAGCAGCGCACGCTCCGGTGTGCGCAGGAACATGTCGTGCAGTCGCGACAACAGCTGGGCGTCGGCGACGCAGATCACGCGCAGGCTGCGCAGCGGTGCCGGGTCGAGCAGTTTGGCGACGACGTGCGCCGTGTTGCGGTTGCCCATGCGATCCCGCAAGCGGATCAGGCTGTCCAGAGAGGAGCTGAGCATTTCGGTCGGTACCACGGCGCAGCGCCCGGAATTCAGCGTGGTCTGCGCATCGGCCAGACTGCTGCAGGGCGCATGACCAAGTCGTTCGAACACGTCGATGCTGCCCGCCCGCACACCATGGCCCACGAGCCCATGCACCAGCACGGGCACTTCGAGACGCGCCAGCATCAGCGCGAGCAGCGGCATCAGGTTGGGTGCCCGGCCGGCGCGCGAATAGCTCGGAATGACCACCATGCGAGGCCGATGCTGCGGCAGTTCGATGACCGGGATACGTTCGTTGAGCGCGCGCGCAAAGCCGGCCAGTTCGTCGGCTGATTCGTTCTTCCAGCGCAGGCTGGCCAGTACGGCACCGAGTTCGAGCGCCGGAATTCGGCCGTCGAGCATGTCGGCGAACAGGCCGTAAGCCTCTTCTTCCGCCAGATCCCGGCCTTCGTCGCCGCCGCGGCCGAGCGCGGACAGCATGTCTGTCAGGGTCTGTTGGCTCAACATCGCGGCGCTCGCTCCATGCTCATGTTCGTCTCCTCGAAATATTGTTATGCCGCTTGCCGTCGTGCATCGAGCATGCGTTTCAACTCGGGTACACAGGATCCGCATGAGGTGCCGCAACGCAGTGACTGCTGCAGCGACACCAGATCCGCTCCTTCATCGATGGCACGCACGATGTCGGGTTCGGCCACATCGAGGCAGTTGCACACGATGCGCCCGCGCGTGGCGGTGGCAACCGGCGGCGTGACCAGCGGTGCGAACAACCAGCGCCGCAGGTCGGTCGTCGGCTGGCGCCCGGTCATGACGTCGCGCAGCCAGCCAGCTGCGGCGGTTTCGCCGGTCAGCCGGATGCCGGTCAGCAGCTCGTCCTCGATCAGTGCGCGTTTGGTGATGTCGCGCCGCGCGTCGCGATAGACCAGGCAGGCCGGGTTGTCGAGCGCACAGATGCGGTCGATGTCGGCCAGCCATTCGTCCGGAATCGGCGTGTCGTGCGCGATGCGCAGCACCAGCACCGGGCGCTCGCGGCCGGCCAGCGACAGCGCGGCATAGGCAAAGCGTGCCAGCACCGGGGCCAGCGCTTCCGACCGTTGCAGTGCGGCACTGACGGCGACCTCGTCGCTGCCTTCGGTGCGCAGCAACAGCGCCTGATGCGGCAGGTCGGCGCGCGCGATCTGCACCGCGGCGTGCTTGAGCTCGGGCTGCTTCGAATACGGGTCGGTCCGGCCGGCCGTCAGTGCATTGGCGCCGCTGTTCGACAGGGTGTTGCGCCCCCAGTGCATCGCGACGAAGGCGCTGCCCGGTCGCTGGGCTGCGCTGGCATGCGCGCGCAGCACAATGGCGCCACGCCGGCTGCGGATGCGCACCAGGTCGCCGTCGGCCAGACCGCGGCGCGCCAGGTCGTCGGCGTGCACCTCGACGCGCGGCTCGTCGACATGGCTGTACAGCTGTGCCACCTGGCCGGTGCGGCTCATGCAGTGCCACTGATCGCGCAGGCGGCCGGTGTTCAGGTGCAGCGGAAAGCGGGCATCGATCTTTTCCGCAGTGGTGCTGGTGACCGGTACGACAAAGCGTGCGCGGCCGTCGGCTGTCGCGAACTTGCGCTCGGTGTAGAGGCGTGCCAGGCCGGTATCGGCACCGGCGGGGAAGGGCCACTGCTGCGGACCGAGCCGGTCGAGCAGGGCGTAGCTCAGGCCGGTGATGTCGAGGTCGCGTCCGCGCGTGGAGTCGACGTGCTCGTTGAACAGCTGTTCCACCGTGTCGTAGGGGAACAGTGTTGTTGCGTCGCGGCCGAGCCGGAGCGCGAGCGCGTGTGCAAAATCGCAGGCGATACGCCAGTCGGCGCGCGCTTCGCCCGGTGCCGGCAGTGCCGCGTTCACATGCGTGATGCGCCGTTCCGAATTGGTGACCGTGCCTTCCTTTTCGCCCCAGGTGGTCGCCGGTAGAAGCAGATCGGCGAAGGCGGCCGTTTCGGTGCTGCGGCAGGCGTCCTGCACGACGACGAATTCGGCCGCCTGCAGGGCTTCGGTGATCAGCGTCTGATCGGGCATCGAATGCGCCGGATTGGTGCAGGCGATCCAGATCGCCTTCACCTTGCCACTGCGCACGCCCTCGAACAGTTCGACCGCGGTCAGGCCGGGTTGCGCCGGTACGTCATCGATGCCCCAAAGCCGGGCGACTTCGGCCCGGTGTGCCGGGTTGGCGAGGTCCCGGTGGCCGGACAGCAGGTTGGCCATGCCGCCAACCTCGCGTCCGCCCATCGCATTGGGCTGACCGGTCAGCGAGAACGGACCGGCACCCGGCCGGCCGATCTGGCCGGTCGCCAGATGCAGCGCGATGAGTGCCGTGCCGTTGTGCGTGCCGTGATGCGACTGGTTCAGGCCCTGACACCACATTGACATCGCAGCCTTCGCCGAACCGAACCACTGTGCCGCAGTGACGATGTCTTCGGCACGCAGGCCGCAGATTTCCGCCGCGACCGCCGGTGTCACGTCGCGCACGTGCCGACGCAGTGCGTCGAAGCCTTCGGTGTGCGCGCGAATGAAGGCGTCGTCGGCATGGCCTTCCCACAGCAGCACGTGCAGCATGGCGTTGAACAGCCAGACATCGGTGCCGGGCAGCAGCGGCAGGTGGAGGTCGGCGTCGGACGCGGTGTCGGTGCGGCGCGGGTCGATGACGATCACCTTGAGCGCGGGATTGGCGCGCCGCGCGTCCTCGATGCGGCGATAGACGACCGGATGGGCGTACGCCGGGTTGCCGCCTGCGATCAGCAGGCAGTCGGCCTGGTCGATGTCCTCGTAGGAGCAGGGCGGGGCGTCGGCTCCCAGCGTCATCTTGTAGGCCGACACGGCCGAACTCATGCACAGGCGCGAGTTGGTGTCGACATTGTTGGTGCCGATCAGACCCTTGGCCAGCTTGTTGAAGGCGTAGTAATCCTCGGTCAGCAGCTGGCCGGAAATGTAGAAGGCCACCGCGTCCGGGCCGTGCGCCTCAATGATGGCTGCAAACCGGTCGGCGGCATGGCTGAGCGCAACGCCCCAGCCAACGCGCGTGCGCGGCGCATCGCGCGCAATGCGCAGTTCCGGATGCAGCGCGCGCGTTTCCGGGCGCGCACTGAGGTGCAGCGTGGCACCCTTGGAGCACAGCCGGCCGAAATTCGCCGGATGCTCGGGGTCGCCGCGCACACCGCTGATGCGGCTGCCGTCGTGTTCGATGATCACGCCGCACCCGACCCCGCAGTAGCAGCAGGTCGAGCGGGTTTCGTGTCGGGTGTCGGTCATTATTGTCTCCGCCTGACGTTTAGCAAGGCTTATGCCACGTTACTGAAGGCTGGTTTGTGCGCCTGGGTAAGCGCTTTTGCCGCGAAGCTGTGCGCATGCGCTCCTTCGCGGGGCGCGGTGAACGGTGCATGCATGCCACTGGTGCGCGCTGCGCGCGGTCCTTACGAAAGCAGTGCCCATAGCAGCAACAGATTCAACAGCGCCGATACGGTCAGCAATACGCGCAGCAGCCGCAGCGATGCGCGTTCGATCAGCGGTGTGCGTCGGGGCAGCGCAAGCGGGCGGTGTGCGCCACGCTCCAGCGCGAGCAGGAACTCCTCGGCGGTTTCGAAGCGCGCGTCGGGTGTGCGGGCAACGGCCTTGAGCAGCGCCGCTTCAAGCCATTCCGGCGTTTCCGGGCGAAAACGCGTGGGCGGCAGCGGATCGCCGAAGCGCGGTCGCTGGAAAGGTTCGACCTCGCCATACGGATAACGCCGGGTCAGCAGTTCGTACAGCGTGACGCCAAGCGCGAACAGGTCGCTCGACTCGCTGGCGGTCGCGCCGGTGAACAGTTCCGGTGCCATGTAGGTGGGCGTGCCGGGGTTGTTGATTTCGCCGAAGGCCTCGCCATCGGATGCCGCGACGCCGAGATCGAGTACGCGCAGCGCGCCCTGGGCGTCCAGGTGCAGGTTGTCCGGCTTGATGTCGCGATGCACGATGCCGAGCCGGTGCAGCGTGCCGAGCGCGCGCAGGACGATGCAGCCCAGCCGGACAATCTGCTCGATATCGAAATGATGTCCCGCCTCAAGCCGGGCACGCAGCGTCGCCCCCTCGTGCCAGCTCATCAGGTAATACAGGCTGTTGCGCCCGGCATGGTTCGCTACCTGCGGAAACAGTGGCGACACCACCCGGCGCGCCAGCCATTCCTCATGCACCAGGGCGGCGATGGCATCCGGGTCGGCCGCGTCGGCACGCAAGGTCTTGAGCACCTTGATGTCGCCGCTGGCTGTGTCGCGCACTCGATACAGCAGCGTTACGCGCGATTCGTGCAGCACCGCCTCGATCTTCAGTCCGTCGATGACATCACCCGGGTGCAGTCGCGGCGGCAGTTCAAGCTGCGCAGCCTGCGCAAGGCGGTCGCGCAGCGCCGCCTGCCCCAGCGCGTCGACGCGCACCACCAGCGCGGTGCAGTTGTCATTGGCGCCGCGCGCTTCGGCCTGCAGCACCAGCGCCGAAGCCAGCGACTCCGGTTCGCTGCGGCGGCCCAGTTCGCCGGCGATGCCTTCGTCGTGCAGTGTGTTCCACACGCCATCGCTCAGCAGTACGAAGCAGTCGCCGATCTCGAGTTCGCCATCGGCGTGGTCGACGGCAAGGCGGGCATCGAGCCCGACCGCGCGGTGCAGCACATTCGACAGCTCCGGATGCGCCCATGTATGGTCTTCGGTCAGGCGCGTCAGTGTCCCGGCACGGTACAGATAGATGCGCGAATCGCCGACGTGGGCGAGGTGCCAGCGCGTGCCGCGCAGTACCAGTGCGGACAGCGTGGTGGCCATGCCGGCGGTTTCGCGGGTGCGCGCGGCGTGCGCGATGAGCCAGCGATTGAGCGCACCGAGCACCCGGTCGATCGACTGCGTGATGCTCCAGGTATCGGGTGTGGCGTAGTAGTCGTTCAGCAGGCCGCGCACGGTGAGCTCGGCCGCTTCGCGTCCGTTGGCATGGCCGCCGACGCCATCGGCCACGGCGAACAGCAAGCCCCTGGCATCCAGTGTTTCGCCAGCGGGCGTCACCGCACCCGCAAAATCCTCGTTGCGCGGTCGCGGTCCGGCGATCGAACACTGACCGATGGACACCTTCAATGTCATGACCGGAAGTCCCGCGTCAGATGCGTGCATTGGTGAGGTGGGCCGCCCCCCAGGTGGTGCGCCAGCGCGTCTTTACCCGCGTCAGGCCGATCAGTGCCAGCACCGCGAGCAGCGCGAAGATGACGAAGCCTGTCTGGTAGCTGCCGGTCGCTTCGCGCGAATAGCCGAGCGACGACGCCAGATAGAAGCCGCCGATGCCGCCAGCCATGCCGACCAGGCCGGTCATGACGCCGATCTCGCGCCGGAAGCGCTGCGGCACCAGCTGGAACACCGCGCCATTGCCCATGCCCAGCGCCAGCATGGCGCCAACGAACACGACCACCGCCATCCAGGCCTGCGGCAGGCCGAAGCTCACGCCGAACAGGAAGGCGGCAGCGATTACATACATGACGGTGAGGGTGCGGATGCCACCGATGCGGTCGGCCAGATTGCCGCCGATCGGCCGCACCAGCGAGCCGGCGAACACACAGGCGGCGGTGAAGTAACCCGCCATTTGCGCGTCCAGCCCGTACTGGGTGTTGAAATAGATGGTCAGCGACGACGCCAGCCCGACAAAGCCGCCGAAGGTGACGCTGTAGAAGAACATGAACCACCAGGCGTCGCGGTCCTTCAGCACCTTCAGGTATTCGGCCATCGTCTTCGGGGGCGGGCACTCCGGCGCGTCCTTCGCCACCAGCAGGTAGAAGATGAATACAGCCACCAGCGGAATCAGCGCCAGACCGAACACATTGATCCAGCCGAACGCGGCCGCCAGCCCCGGCGCAAACAGCGCAGCCAGTGCGGTGCCGGAGTTGCCCGCGCCGGCGATGCCCAGTGCCGTGCCCTGGTGTTCAGGCGGATACCAGCGCGAGGCGAGCGGGAGCGCCACGGCGAACGCGGCGCCGGCGAAGCCGAGGAAGCAGCCCAGCAACAGCGCCTGTTCGTAGCTGTGGATGCCGAACTGCCAGGCGACGAACATCGCCACGATCACAATGACCTGACCGATGGCGCCGGCCTTCTTCGGCTGCAGGTGGTCAACCAGCACGCCCATCAGCATGCGCAGCAGCGCACCGGCCAGTACCGGTACCGCGACCATGAAGCCCTTTTGCGCGTGCGTCAGGTGCAGGTCCTGGGCGATCTGTACGCCGAGCGGGCCGAGCAGCACCCACACCATGAAGGCGAGATCGAAATAGAGAAAGGCGGCAAACAGCGTGGGCGTGTGGCCGGCCTTGAGAAATGCTTTCCTGTCCATCGGTGGATGACCTCCCCGTTATCGATCCGGCCTGCGCGCGTCATTGCGTACAGCCGTTCTTCGGGATTGCTGTGAATGAAATGGGTTAAGCCGCTGAGCGTCGCTCCGCGGAGCAACGGAAATCATGTGTGGGTTGGGGTGAGCGCAGCGATGCCCAACAAACTGATGCCACCGAGTGCGACGTGTATCG
>NZ_JAUYRO010000042.1 GCF_030696805.1 Methyloversatilis sp.
AGGTCGACATGCCGTAGAAGGACAGCGAGGTGATCAGGAACTTCAGGATCGGATCGGTGCGCAGCTTGTGCCAGGCACCCGACAGCGTCATGATGCCGTTGATCATGCCGCCCCAGCTCGGTGCCAGCAGGATCAGCGAGAACACCATGCCGAGCGACTGAGTCCAGTCAGGCAGCGCGGTGTAGTGCAGATGGTGCGGGCCCGCCCACATGTAGGTGAAGATCAGTGCCCAGAAGTGCACCACCGACAGGCGGTAGGAATACACCGGGCGCTCGGCCTGCTTGGGCACGAAGTAATACATCATGCCGAGGAAGCCGGCGGTCAGGAAGAAGCCGACCGCGTTGTGCCCGTACCACCACTGGATCATCGCGTCCTGCACGCCGGCATAGGCCGAGTAGGACTTCATGAAGTCGGCAGGGATGGCTGCGCTGTTAACCAGGTGCAGCATCGCCACCGCAAGGATGAAGGCGCCGTAGAACCAGTTCGCGACATAGATGTGCGGTGTCTTGCGCTTCACGATGGTGCCGAAGAACACGATGGCGTAGGACACCCAGACCAGCGTGATCAGGATGTCGATCGGCCATTCGAGTTCGGCGTACTCCTTGCCCTGCGTATAGCCGAGCGGCAAGGTGATGGCCGCCAGCACGATGACCGTCTGCCAGCCCCAGAACACGAAACCGGCCAGCCAGGGCGCAAACAACCTTGTGTGGCAGGTGCGTTGCACGACGAAGAACGACGTCGCCATCAGCGCACAGCCGCCGAAGGCGAAAATCACCGCGTTCGTGTGCAGGGGCCGCAGGCGCCCGAAGTGAAACCACTCGCCGAAGTTCAGTTCAGGCCATACCAGCTGGGCGGCGATGATCACGCCGACCAGCATGCCCACGATGCCCCAGACCACGGTCATCAGCGAGAATTGCCGCACCACCCGGTAATCGTAAGTCTCGCCGACCCCGTCCATTGCTGCTGTTTTCATTTTTGACTGCTCCACATTGAAATTCCGCCTCGCGCCCGCCAGCCCGCACGAGCCCGCATGATCCGGAACGAAGGGTATGTGCAGGGGCTCGCGACGATCTTGACCCACGTCAAGCGCCGCCGCTTTGGCCGCAGTGCACCAAATTGGCGCAGATCGCCTGCCATGGCGCAACCGGGGTCATCACTGAGCCCACGAACCGTCCGGCCTGGACGCAGGGGGCGACGCCCGACTTCCCTGCTGCATTACCCGCCTGCATTACGATTCCATTCGTTTCCCGGATTGAAATTCGCTGAATCGATTTACCTTGATTGTCGAATCGGTCTATCATCCAATTTCATTACTCAATGGAGAAGTATCGATGTCCGGTCAAAGTTACGACGAATTGATGGCAAGAATCTCGGATCTTCAACAGCAGGCCGAGGTGGTGCGTCGGGCTGAACTCGAATCGGTTATTGCCGACGTCAGGGCAAAGATCAAGAAATACAATCTGTCTGCTGCCGACGTCGGTTTATCGGGTTCTTCAGCGAAACGTGCCGCACGCCCGACTGTCGGCGCAAAGGTGAAGATTGCTCCGGGCAAGTACCGTAATCCCGAAAACGGTGAAATCAAGGAAGTCGGCGCGGCCGGCCGCAAACCGGGTTGGCTCGCCAGCATGACGGCCGAACAGTTGAGCGCCGCGCGCGTGAATTGAACGGTTGAACGGTTGCATGCACGACAAATGAAAAAGGCACCTGGTGGTGCCTTTTTCATTTGCTGGCACCCAGTTGTTCAGGAGGTGTCTTCTGCATTTCTTCCTTGAGCGCGCGGCGCAGTATCTTTCCGACATTCGTTTTGGGCAGTTCTTCGCGAAACTCCACGTGGCGGGGAATCTTGTACGCAGTCAATTGCGTCCGGCAATGCGCAATGATCCGTTCAGTCGTGAGCGCCATGTCCTTGCGCACGACGTATGCCCTGACCGCCTCGCCCGAATGCTCGTCCGCGACCCCGATCACGCAGCACTCAAGCACGCCCTCGCACTCGACAATGACTTCTTCCACCTCGTTCGGATAAACGTTGAATCCGGATACCAGAATCATGTCTTTCTTGCGATCGACAATTTTCACGAAGCCGGTTTCATCCACGATTGCCACATCGCCGGTACGCAGATATCCGTCCGGCGTCATCACTTTCTCGGTTTCTTCCGGCCGCCGGTAATAACCCTTCATCACTTGCGGGCCACGCACGCACAATTCGCCCGCCTCGCCCATCGGCAATTCGACACCGTCATCATTTCTGATCGAGATTTCGGTCGACGGAACAGGCAGCCCGATGGCGCCGCTGAATTCCGCCTGATCAGGCGGATTGATGCACACCGCAGGGGATGTTTCGGTCAAACCATAGGCCTCGATGAGCGGCCGTCCGGTCACCTTTTTCCAGCGTTCGGCAACCGCCCGCTGGACGGCCATGCCACCGCCCAACGACACCCTGAGCGCCGAAAAATCGACCTTGGCGAAATCGGCGTTGTTGAGCAGCGCATTGAACAACGTATTGACGCCCGTGATCGCCGTAAAACGGTGTTTGGACAGTTCCTTGACGAAACCCGGAATGTCGCGCGGATTGGTGATCAGCACATTCCTTGCACCGAGCTTGAGGAATACCAGGCAATTCGCGGTCAGCGCGAAGATGTGATAAAGCGGCAGCGCGGTGATGACGATTTGCGGCCCGGTCAAAAAGGGCTTGATCCATGCATCCGCCTGAAGCATGTTGGCGACGATATTGCGATGCGTGAGCATCGCGCCCTTGGCGACGCCGGTCGTGCCACCGGTGTATTGCAGGAAGGCAATGTCTTCATGCACCACATTGACCGGATTGAGTGTGTGACCGCGGCCGCGTTTGAGTGCGTCGTTGAAGCACACCGCAGCGGGGAGATCGAACGCCGGCACCATCTTCTTCAAGTGACGCACGACGAAATTCACCAGCCAGCCCTTGGGCACCGCCAGCATGTCTCCCAGCGCGGTCACCACCACATGCCGCACAGGTGTACGGGGCAGCACCTGCTGCAGCGTCGAGGCGAAATTCTCCAGTACAACGATGACTTCGGCGCCGCTATCGACCAGCTGGTGTTCCAGTTCGCGCGGCGTGTAGAGAGGATTGCAGTTCACCACCGTGTAGCCGGCGCGCAGCGCGCCGAACATGGCCACCGGATACTGCAGCACGTTGGGCATCATCAGCGCCACCCGCGAGCCGGGCGCCAGACCAAGCACCGTCTGCAGGTAGGCTGCGAACGCCGCACTCAGCCTTTCGGTTTCGGTGAAACTGATCGCCTTGCCCATGCAGACATAGGCGTCACGGTCGGCGAACTCGCGGCAGCTGCGCTCGAATAAATCGCCAATCGACATGAACTCCGATGGATCGATTTCGGCCGGCACGCCAGCCGGATAGCTTTTCAGCCATACCTTGTCCATAGCCCTCCCCCCGTGTTCGGCCTGCACCGCCCGGCGTCTGCGCGCGTCCGGCGGCCGGTCGTCCGTCGTGTGGTCTAGCCCGACGCGTCGTCCATCGGCCAGTCGCGGATATAGCTCTTCAGCATGCGGTTTTCGAAACTCTGCTCTTCAAGCATGGCGCGCGCTACATCGTGGAAGGACAGCACGCCCATCAGCGTGTCGCCTTCCATGATCGGCAGGTAGCGGCAGTGCCGCTCCAGCATCAGGCGACGCAGTTCGTCCACTTCCATGTCGGGGTGGGCGGTGGCCGGGTCACGCTGCATCACGTCGGCGACCGTGAGTGTCTGCCAGCCGCCGCCGGCCGTTCGCAAGGCGCGCAGCACTTCGCGGAAGCTCAGCAAGCCCGCCATCAGGCCATGTTCCATGACAACCAGCGAACCGACATCCAGATCGGCCATCGTGGCAACCGCGTTATCCAGCGACTGCGACGGGACTACGGTGTACAGCACCGTTCCCTTTATGCGCAGGATTTCATGTACTTGCATGACGGCCACCCCTTCTTGCTGCGCATGCGCGAAACGCACACCGCGGTTGAATATCGCAGATGGTAGTCAAAACCGCCAGCGGCGCAAAGTTTCGGGCGGCGCTCAGAAGCGGATGTCGAGCGCGCCGTCCGGCCGGATCAGCGCCGCATGAACCGCCTTGCCGGGCCGGATCGCTGCCACTGCCTCGGCATAGCCGGCTAGCTGCGCTGTATAGGAATCGGCAAAGCGGTCGCCCTGCCCGCTTTTGTAATCCAGTATCCAGATGTCCTCATCGAATTCGACCAGCCGGTCGATCCGGCCTGGTTTGCCGTCGGGCAGCACGAATTCGAGTTCGTTCGCCGACCAGCGATGCTGCGCCGGATCGAAGAATCGCTGCAGCGATTCACTCGCCACGAGGCGGCGCGCGATCGCTTCGAGATCGCGCCATTGTGCGGCATCGAGACCGGCCGGCCGCGCTGGCGACGGCTCGCCGCCAGCCAGTGCCTCAAGCCAGCTGTGCAGGCCCACGCCCCACAGCTGAACAGAGTCGAGCACGACCAGCGCTCGCCGCTCACCGATGGCAGGTATCGGCGCATCGGTGGCGCCAGCCCCGAGGGCGGGGTCGTCCGGTGTGTCTTCCGCGCAGTCGGCAAGCAAGCCATGGTCGAGCCGCATGCCGCCGCCGTCGGTGGCGACGGCATCGGCGCAGCGGCCAAGCGCCGCGCTGACCCGGTCGAGCCAGCTGCCGGCACTGCTGCCCTTGGCAGGGCTGACACCACTGACGAACAGCAGCTGACGAGCGCGGGTCAGCGCGACGTACAGCAGGTTCGCGTCCTCGCGCGCAGCGGCCCGTGCCTCGGCGTCGATGAAGGCGGCGCGGGCATGACCCTGATTGTCCTTGTTCTGCAGCAAGGACAGATGACCGGGCGCAGCGTCGCCGGGCGGCCAGGCAAGCAGCACGCGCGCACCGCTGTCGGTGCGCGGCCGCGACACCGCGTCGGCCAGCCAGACGATCGGCGCCTCCAGCCCCTTGGCCGCGTGCACCGTGAGCACGCGCACGCGCCCGCGTGACGGGTCTTCACCGAGGATGAGGCCTTCATCCGGCGCTTCGTCATCTTCGTTGCGCAGGCGTGTCAGCTCGTCGATGAAGCGCGGCAGGCTGGGGTAGCGGCCGCTATCGACCTTGAGCGCCAGCTCGATGAAGGCTTCGAGATTGGCGCGAACACCGGGCCAGGCCATCGCGTCGACGCTGGCGGCGTAACGCGGCATCAGCGCGCCCTGATCGAATACGCGATCGAGCAGGTCGTGCACCGGCAGACGGGTCGCTGCGTCGAGCCAGCCCTCGAGCAGTGCTGCCGCGCGTGCGCACGCCGGATCGCTGCGGGCGCGGCGCGCGCGCAGCATCGGCCACAATCGTTCGGCACCCTCGCCGGTCAGGTCGAGCAACTGCGCGTCGTCGAACGCGAACAACGGGCTGCGCAGCACATGGGCGAGCGACAGCGCATCGCCCGGCGCGGCGAGAAAGCGCAGCAACGCAAGCAGATCGGATGCTTCGAGCGTATCGAGCAGCCGGCCGCGGCTGGCGCCGAGGTAGGGAATGCCGTGGGCGCGCAGGGCCGCCTCGTAAACGGCCAGCCCGGTCCGCCGGCGCAGCAGGATCATCATGTCGCCGTAGCGCGCGGCGCGCGGCGCGCCGGTGTGCGCATCGCGCACCGCGAGCCGCCCGACCATGCTCTTGAGCCGCTCGCACAGCGCATCGGCCTCGCGCTTGCGGCGGCTGTCCTCGATGGCCAGCCTCGGCTGGCGCAACGGATTGCGCAGGCCGGTCGCAGCGGCCCTTGCGTCGGTTTCGGCCCCTGCGTCGGTTTCGTGCCCGAACGCCGGCAGCACTTCGACCCGGCCGGGCAGATCGGTCCGGGTCGTGCTGTGCAGCGCAAAGCCTTCGAACACGTCAAGGTCACCGAACACCGCGTTGACCGCATTCACCACGGCCGGGCTGCTGCGCCGGGTTTCATTGCGCTGCAGCCGGATGGCGCCGAAGCGCTGTTCGAACACCGTGGCGGCGTGCTTGAAGATGCGCGGGTCAGCCCGTCGGAAGCGGTAGATCGACTGCTTCGGATCGCCGACGACGAATACCACCGGCTGCACCTGACCCGGCGCGTAGGCGTCGAGCCAGTGCATCAGCACCTGCCACTGCAGCGGATTGGTGTCCTGGAATTCGTCCAGCAACAGGTGGCGGTAACGCGCGTCCAGGCGCGCCTGCACGAAGGGGCCGGTCTGCGCGTCCGACAGCAGGCGTGCAGCGTGCCATTCGAGATCGCCGAAATCGAGCACGCCGGCGTTCTGCTTGATGCGGTCGTAGGCGTCGAGGAGCGCAGCGGCGACCTGCAGGCCCTGTTCGTTGAGCACCCACGCGGCCAGGTCGGATTGCGCGTTCAGGCAGTGCACCAGACGCGCCGCAACCTGCTCGTTCAGGGCGAGCGCGGCGTCGGCAGCACCGACCTTTTCGAGCGCCTTGCCCGGCTTGAAGCTCGCCGGCTCTCCGTCCTGCTTCAGAAGCTGGGCGCGCAGGCCGGCGAAATACAGCTTTGCATCGACCTGAGCACACGCCTGCTCGATCGCCGTCGCCTTGCGTTGCTGCGCCTCCGTGCCCTGACCGAGCAGACGCGCAAGATCGAGGCAGCGACGGCGCAGCAATTCGTCGCCGGCCAGCACGTCGACCGGTGCCTCGGCGTCGGCCCCGAAAAACTGTCGCAAGTGGGCCAACGCGCCCGCCAGGCCGCCCTGCGCCGCCAGCCACGCTTCCCACTCGGCGCGGCGATCGACCAGCGCGCTGGCCAGCTTTTTGGTGCCCGCCACCCCGCACCGGCCGAGCAGGCAGCGCAACGCGAGCGCCAGTTCGCCCTGAGGTGCGCGCCCGGCGCGGCGCATCAGCGCGGCCCAGGCCTGATCGCGCAACTGCGCCGTGCGCTCGGAAAGCTGCAGGCCGCGCAGGCCGCTGTTCAGCGGTGCGGCGCCGAGCAGTGAAGAAAACCAGCCGTGGAAGGTGTTCACCGTCAGCCCGGGCTGCGCGTCGGCCACCTGCTCGAACAACGCCCGCGCTCGCGCAATCAGCGTCGGATCGCGCCGCACGTCCAGCCCGCGCTCGGCGAGGAAGGCGCCCACCCGCTCATCGTCGGCCACGGCCAGTTCTGCAAGCCAGTGCTGCAGGCGCTCCTCGATTTCACGCGCCGCCTTGCGCGTGTAGGTGATGGCGAGAATGTCGCCCGGCTGCGCACCGGCCAGCAGCAGGCGGATCAGGCGCGACACCAGCGTCCATGTCTTGCCGCTGCCGGCGCATGCCTCGACGACTACGCTGCGTGCCGGGTCGAGTGCGCGCAGATCGTCTTCACGGCTCATGGCAGCCAGTCCTTGCGGCACAGACCGCGCATGTCGCAATGTCGGCAGGCCGCCTCATCGCCATGTGCCGGCAGGGTTGCGCCGTTGCGCAGAGCGGGAAACAGCTCGGACACGAGCGCCCGCAGCGCCCGGGCAGCAGCCGGCGGATCGGCCTCTGCAAAGGTCACCGGCGCATCCTCTTCCAGCGCCAGATAGGCCGCCTCGCTCACTGCGCCGCCTTCGAGCACCGAATAGAACGCCAGTTGCACGTCGTCGGCCTGCATGGTCTTGCGTACGCGCTCGGCACTGCGCAGCTTGTAGTCGAGCAGCGCGACATCGCCATCTGCATTGCGATCGATGCGGTCGATGCGGCCTTCGAGCGACAGTGCAGTGCCATCCGGCAGCTCGAGCGGGTGCGCGCGCCTGGCTTCACCGCTGTCGAACAGCCAGCCGTCGGCTTCGCGCTGCACGGCCCAGGCGACGTAGGCGTCGGCCCGATCGTGCAGGCGATCCGCCCACGCATGTTCCTGAAAGTTGCGCGCGATGGCGCCATCGAAGGCGGCGGCAATCTGCGCGCGCAGGGAATCGACCAGTGCTGGCGGCGCGGCGTCGGCCAGCCGCGGGTGAGCGACATGGAAATCATGCAGCACGCGATGCACCAGTTCGCCGACGCTGCCCTTGCCCATGGCCTCCTCGACTTCGTCGCCAGCGCCGAGGCCGAGCACGTGGCGGGCGTAGTAACGGTAGGGACAGGCCATCAGGTCGGCCAGTCCGCTCGCGGTGAGCCGCAACGGCACGCGCACCGCATCAAGCACCGGCGCACTGGACACGGCAAAAGCCGGCAGCGCCGGCGGATCGGCGAGCGCTGGCGCGGCGCGCACGGCCGACGGCAGACCGGCGCGCTGCAACACCAGATCGAGGCGCTGCAGATCCATGCCGGGCAGATTCGCTTCCCCGTTGCGCTGCGTCTGCCAGCTCAATACGGTCTGGTCGCTGCAGGCGATCAGCCCGGCCAGATCGTCGCGCAACTGCCCGGCGGCAACCTGCGCATCGGGCAGGCCCAGTTCGCGCCGCAGCCCCTGGTGGCCGAGCACGCCGCGCAGGCGAACCGGCGCAAGGTGCCGGCTGTCGGCGCCGATCACATACACGGCGTCGAAACGGCGCAGGCGGGTCGCCGCGAGCGGTGTAAGCACCACCGGACTGTCGATCGCACTGTCGCGAAAAAGCGCCTGCTCGAACTCGCTGTTAAGCCACTTGCGCCAGTCGGCGAAGGACAGGTCGAGTACCACGCCGCTGCTGTCGGCACGCAACTGTTCCAGCAGATTGACCACTTGCGCACCGGCCGCGTCGAGCATCAGCGCGGCGCGAGCGCCCAGCACATCGAGCGCTACCAGCAGGCGTTCGACCCGGAAGCTGGCCGGCGCGTTGTGAGTGGGCATCAGCGCAAAGGCCTGCGACAGCGCGTCGATCAACAGACCGGCCGGGCGGCCGGAAAATTCGCGGCCGGCATCGGTAAGCAAGGCGTGCAGACCATCGACGTGGTTGCGCCTGACCACCCAGTCGTCGATGGCCTCGATGGCTTGGGCGTGGGCATCGCGGTCGAGCGCGCCGGCCACATGCGGCGAGCGCAGCAGATCGAGCAGATCGCGATGATAGCCGTCGGACGCGAAGCATTGCAGCAGGGCGTCGACCGTGGCCGCCGCGCGCGTGGTCGACAGCTTCCAGCCCGTTTCATCAGCCAGCAACACCTGGCGGCGTTCCAGCAGCGCACGGGTGCGGCGCGCTGCCTCGCGGTCGAGTGCCACCAGCGCGATGTCGCGTCGCCCCTCAGCCAGCCAGCCGGCGATGCAGGACGCGGCACATTGCGCCTCCTGCTCAAGCGACTGCGCACCGACGAGGCGCACACGGCTGGCCAGTTCGAGCGCGTCGTCACGGGATGGGGCAGGAGTCAGTCCGGGTGACGCGCCGAGCGGCGGCCCGGGCGGCCAGGCGGCGTGCAGCACGCGGGCGACCGGTGTGTCCGCCAAAGCGCGGGTCGCCTGCACATGCAGTACCGGCACGCGCGCGGCGTGCATTTCAAGCCACGCGGGCACTGGCTCGACCAGCGCGGACAGATGGATGAGCGGACGACGTGCTGCGCCTGCGGCGCGCATCAGCGCCTGCGTGACGGCGCGCGCATGGCCGGGCGTTCCGGTGCAGTCGCTGTGCCACACCGCATGCACCAGACGCGCTTCCAGCGACAGCGCCGCGCTGTCGGTCAGCCCGTGCGCGCGTTCGAAGCCCTGCTGCAGGGCGTTCTCGTCCGGCGGCGCCGGCAATGCGGCCAGCGCATCCGCCAGTTCGAGCAGTTCCTGCGCCGCCGACCACGGATCGGCATCGCCCAGCCAGGCTTGCTGGCGCAATTGCGCCACCAGGCGAAGCAGACGACGGGGGTGTGGATCGACCGGTGCATCGCCCTGCCAGCGCGCGGCAAGCAGGGACGGCGTAAGCATGCGCGGCATGAACAGCGCGCGTCCGGCGTAAGCCAGCAACGCACCGCGCAGCGCCGGCGCATGCGCCATGACGGGAAGCAGCACGTCACATTCGGCGAGCGCATCGCCATGGCGATCGATCAGCAGGCGCGCGAGCCGGGCGAACAGCGCGCCATCGGCCGGCAACCGCAGGGTTTCGAAGCCCGCCTGGTTCATGCGCGAGGACGCGACATGCGGCGGCGGGCGTACGGCAGCCTGCTCAGCGTTCCAGCATGCCGAGCTTGTCCTTCACCTTGAGCCATTCGTCGGCATCTTCCGGCGCTTCCTTGCGCTCGATGATGGCGGGCCACTCGGCGGACAGTTCGGCATTCAGCTTGATGAAATGGATCTGGTCGGACGGCACATCGTCCTCGGCGAAAATCGCTTCGGCCGGACATTCGGCGACGCACAGCGTGCAGTCAATGCATTCATCAGGGTCGATCACCAGGAAATTCGGGCCTTCGCGAAAGCAATCGACCGGGCACACGTCGACGCAGTCGGTGTACTTGCACTTGATACAGGATTCGGTGACGACGTAAGTCATGGTTTCTCCGTGCGGTGGTCCGCATTGCCCGACAGCAGGCGTACCACGGGATGGTTTGATCGGAATCTCGGGACGATGACAGTCCGGAAAACGGCATGGATTTTATCACTGCGATCCGCGCCGCAGCCGTTCCGTGCGGCGTGCAGAGGCGGCATGCCAGCATGAATTTTTGTCGGGCGTACCTCCATCACTCTGCGCAACACGGTGTTTTTTGTATTAGCATCATGAAAACAGCGCGAAAACAGCGCAGCAAACGCGATCGCGCAGGTGCGTGGTCAGCGCGCTGCCAGAGTGACCAGCGCCGTGCCTGTCTCGGCAGCACGCAACCTCCGCACTCACCCGTTCACGAATTCCCGGCCTGCGCTGTGCGCGTCAGGCACTCAGCCCGGCTAACAACAGCGCCCAGCCCACATCCGGTTTTCTACGGTATATCCGACCGATATACCCATATCCAAGAAACGATCCGGCATTCCAGGTCTCCCCCAAGTCAAGCCCCGCGAGGAAACGATGAGCGAACACATCCACCACGTCACCGATGCCAGCTTCGAAGAAGAAGTGGTCAAAGCCGATCTGCCCGTGCTGGTCGACTACTGGGCCGAATGGTGCGGTCCGTGCAAGATGATTGCCCCCATTCTTGACGAGGTGGCGCGTGACTACGCCGGCAAGCTGCGGGTGGCCAAGGTGAATATCGACGAGAACCAGGACACCCCGGCGCGCTTCGGCATCCGCGGCATTCCGACATTGATGCTGTTCAAGGACGGCAACGTTGAAGCCACCAAGGTCGGCGCCCTGTCGAAGTCGCAACTGACCGCATTCCTGGACAGCCACCTCTAATCATTTTTCCACGGCGACGGGTGCTTCGCGCACCCCGCCCGCCGGAGCCGGTTCCTGGCTCCGCCTCCCCACCCCGCACGTCGCACAGACCCCGTCACCATGCATCTTTCCGAACTGAAAGCACTTCACGTCAGCCAGTTGCTCGAAATGGCCCAGTCCTTCGAGATCGAAGGCGCGAACCGGCTGCGAAAACAGGAACTGGTCTTCGCCATCCTGCGCAACCGCGCGAAAAAGGGCGAAAGCATTTTCGGTGACGGCGCACTTGAGGTGCTGCCGGACGGATTCGGTTTCCTGCGTTCGCCGGAAGCGAGCTACTTGGCCGGCACCGACGACATCTATGTGTCGCCCAGCCAGATCCGGCGCTTCAACCTGCACACCGGCGACACCATCGAGGGCGAAATCAGGACACCGAAGGACGGCGAGCGCTACTTCGCGCTGGTCAAGGTCGATCGCGTCAACAGCGAGCCGCCGGAAGCGACCAAGCACAAGATCCTGTTCGAAAACCTGACGCCGCTGCACCCGACCGAAACGCTGGTGCTCGAGCGCGACATGCGCGGCGAGGAAAACACGACATCGCGCGTGATCGACATGATTGCGCCGATCGGCAAGGGCCAGCGCGGGCTGCTGGTCGCACCGCCCAAGACCGGCAAGACGGTGATGATGCAGCACATCGCGCACGCCATCACCGCCAACCATCCGGAAGCCATGCTGATCGTGCTGCTGATCGACGAGCGGCCGGAAGAAGTGACCGAAATGCAGCGCTCGGTGAAGGGCGAAGTGGTTGCATCGACCTTCGACGAACCGGCCACCCGCCACGTGCAGGTCGCCGAAATGGTGATCGAGAAGGCCAAGCGCCTGGTCGAGCACAAGAAGGACGTGATCATCCTGCTTGACTCAATCACCCGTCTGGCCCGCGCCTACAATACAGTGCAACCGGCCTCGGGCAAGGTGCTCACCGGCGGTGTGGACGCCAATGCGCTGCAGAAGCCCAAGCGTTTCTTCGGTGCCGCGCGCAATGTCGAGGAAGGCGGCAGCCTGACCATCATCGCCACCGCGCTGATCGAAACCGGTAGCCGCATGGACGACGTGATCTACGAGGAATTCAAGGGCACCGGCAATATGGAAATCCATCTTGACCGGCGCATGGCGGAAAAGCGCGTCTATCCGGCGATCAACGTGAACCGCTCGGGCACGCGCCGCGAAGAACTGCTGCTGAAGCCGGAAATCCTGCAGAAGATATGGATCCTGCGCAAACTGCTGTACAACATGGACGACCTGGAAGCAATCGAATTCCTGCTCGACAAGATCAAGGCCACGAAGAGCAACGGCGAGTTCTTCGACGCCATGCGTCGAGGCTGACCCAGCGGCGGAACACCGCCACACCTCCCGACCCGCGACGGTACCGTGCCATGACGATGGTCGCGGTACCGTCGTTTGCGTTGGGCATCGCTGCGCTCACCCCAACCTACGAAACTTCCCGTAGGTTGGGGTGAGCCAACGGCGATGCCCAACACCCTCCCGTCAAGCCGCGCCGACCTTCCCGCCCGGCGCTCGTCGGCCGTTCAGCTCATCACCGTGCAGCCGCCACCGATCCAGAACGTAGGTTGGGGTGAGCGCAGCGATGCCCAACCTCCCTCCCGTCAAGCCGCGCCGACCTTCCTGCCCGGCAATCCGCACCGCCAACGTCTCCCGAAAGGAACCATCCCATGACCGCGATCACCACACTGCGTGACCTCACCGGCCTCGGCCATGCACCAGGCTCGTTGAAGCACGCCGCGCTGGTCATGATCGATTGCCAGAACACCTATCGCGAAGGCGTCATGCAGCTCACCGGTGTCGAAGCCGCGCTTGTCGAGGCGCGCCGGGCGCTTGACCTTGCGCGCGAGATCGGCCGACCGGTCATCCATATCCGGCACGACGCGGGCCCCGGCACGCCCTACGACGTGAGCGCATACATCGGCCAGATATCGGACATCGTTGCGCCACAGGCTGGCGAACTCGTCATCACCAAGAACTACCCGAACAGCTTTGTGCATACCCCGCTCGACGAAGAGCTGAAGAAGCTCGGCATCAGGCACCTGGTCCTTGCGGGCTTCATGACGCACATGTGCATCAACTCGACCGCGCGCGGCGCCTTCAATCTTGGCTACTCGCCCACCGTGATTGCATCGGCCACTGCCACGCGTGACCTGCCGGTCGCCGGAGGCGGTGAAGTCAGCGCGGCGGCGCTGCAAGCCGCAAGTCTCGCGGCGCTGGGCGACCTGTTCGCCGCCGTGGCCTGCCGCGTGGACGATCTGGCGCACTGAGTCGTCGCGCAGACGAAGCTGTCGCCAATGCCTCCGCATCACGGAAGACACATTCGTGGCTCTTTGTTCAACGCTGCACGAAGGGGCGCAGCGCATGGCCGACGACCCGAAATTGAAGCGCATCGCAGCCTGACAGGAAAGACATGGAAGACCCGACCGCTGCACCTCGCGTAGGCGACAGCAAAACGGGGGCCCGCTGCGCAGTGCAGGCGCGTCCCGCGCGCTGGCAGGACGCACCGCCGACATCAGCTCAGCCGGCCTGATCATCCACTGCGGCACTGGCGGCGCCGCTCTTCACCGAGGCGATCGCAGCTTCCATTGCGCCGTTGTTATCGAACATCTTGCTCTGGCCGATCACCTGTCCGTTGCCTGCCTTCAACACGTAATAGTCCTTGCCGTTCGTGGCCTTCTTGCGATCGTAGCGGCCGTCGTCGGCCGCGTTCTTCTTCACCGATTCGATGCCGTTCTCGGCGGATGCGCGCGTCTTGTACATTTCGCTCTGCAGCAGGGACTGGTCATCCGGGCCCAGCAGCGTGAAGTGGAATTCGCCGTTTGCAGCCTTCTTCAACTGAAACTTCGCCATGCTCCGCTCTCCTGTTTGTTGAGTCGTATGTGGGAACGCGCGGGTGCGCGGCGACAGTATAGCGACGAAGAAAAAGAGGGGCGCCAGCCTTGCGGCGAGGCGCCCCAACCTTGCCGAAGCGTTGCGGCAAGGAGGGAGGACGGTTGCGCTCAGTTCATCGACGGGCCCCTGCCAGCGCATTGACCGGCTCCGGCGCACGGCCGGCGCGGCCGAACACGCCCGACACCACCTGCCAGGCCACCGCCAGCGCGCCAATGATGAACACCACGTCGCCGAAGGTGCGCACCCATCGCAGCGTTTCCAGCAGCGGCTGCTGCATGAAAGCCTCGCTGCGTGCGTACCACAGGCCCTCGCTGACACTGGCGTGGAACTGGATCAGGCCGATCGGCAGCAGGCTGGTCGCGATCATCAACACCAGCCCCGCGTTGAGCCCCCAGAAGCCGGTCTTCATCAGCCGCTCGCCGAAGGAGAGCTGCGGCCGCAGGTAGCGCAACACCAACAGCGTGAAGCCGAGCGCGAGGAAGCCATAGACACCGAACAGCGCGGCATGTGCATGCACCGGCGTCGTGTTCAGGCCCTGCACGTAGTACAGCGAGATCGGGGGGTTGATCATGAAGCCGAACACGCCGGCGCCGAGCATGTTCCAGAAGGCGACTGCGACGAAACACATCAGCGGCCACTTTAGCTTGGCCATCCACGCGGCGCGGTCCTTCAGCCTCCAGTTCTCCCATGCTTCGTGGCCGAGCACGACCAGCGGTACCACTTCGAGCGCGCTGAACGAGGCGCCGACCGCCATTACCGGCGTGGTGGTGCCGGCGAAGTACAGGTGGTGGAAGGTGCCCGGCACGCCGCCCAGCATGAACAGCGACGCCGACGCCAGACTGGCCGCGGTCGCCATGCGGGCGGACACCAGGCCGAGCGTGGAAAAGATGAACGCCAGTGCAGTGGTCGCGAACACTTCGAAGAAGCCTTCGACCCACAGATGCACGACCCACCAGCGCCAGTACTCCATCACCGACAGGTGGGTACGCTCGCCATAGAAGAAACCGGCGCCGTAGAACAGGCCGATCGCCACCACCGAGGCAGTGAGAAGAGCGAGCAGGTTCTTGTCGCCACCGGGCGTACGCAGCGCCGGCACGATGCCGCGCAGCATGAGCACCAGCCACAGCGCCACGCCGACGAACTTGCCGATCTGCCACAGGCGGCCGAGGTCCACGTATTCGTAGCCCTGGTGGCCGAGCCAGAAATTGAGTTCCGGCGGCATGATCTGCGCGATGGCCAGGTAGTTGCCGACGAAGGAGCCGACGACCACCACGACCAGTGCCCAGAACAGCACGTCCACACCCAGCTTCTGGAATTTCGGATCGCGCCCGCCGTGGATCAATGGCGCAAGGAAAAGCCCGGCGGCCAGAAAGCCGGTGGCGATCCAGAACAGCGCGCTCTGGATGTGCCAGGTGCGCACCAGCGAATACGGGAACCACTGCGATACATCGATCCCGTAGAAGGTCTGGCCCTCGACCGTGTAGTGCGCGGTGAAGCCACCCATCATGACCTGGAACACGAACAGCGCCACCACCAGGACGAGGTACTTGCCGAGCGCGCGCTGAGACGGCGTCGGCGCCACGCGCGACAGCGGATCCTGCGCCGGCGCAGCCGGGTCGCTTTCGTCCTGCCGGCGCAGGAAGGACCAGCCCCAGATGAGGAAGCCGACGCCGGCCATCATGACCACCACGCTGACGATGGACCACACGACGTTCTCCGCCGTCGGAACATTGCCGATCAGCGGTTCGTGCGGCCAGTTATTGGTGTAGGTGGCGCTGGTGCCCGGCCGCTCGGTCGCGGCCACCCAGGCGGTCCAGAAGAAGAAGCCGGCCAGCTGTGCGCGCCGCTGCGGGTCGGGCAGCGTGTTGTCCTTCATCGCATAGCTTTCGCGCGAGCCCTGCAGCGCCGGCGCGTCGCCGAACAGCTCGACGTAGTAGTCGGCAGTGCGTTCGATCGCCCGGGCGCGCAGCGTGGACACGGTGGCCACGCCGGTCGCCTCGTCAAAGGTATTGCGCCGGTACTCGCGCTTCAGGCGTGCCTCAAGCAGCGCCTGCGCATCGGCATCCAGTTCCGCGTACGGCTTGCCATGCGCGTCCTGCGCGGCGAGATCGAGCCAGGCCAGCAGTTCGCGGTGCAGCCAGTCGGCCGTCCAGTCCGGTGCCTGGTAGGCGCCGTGCCCCCAGATCGAGCCAAGCTGCATGCCGCCGACCGACTGCCAGGCGGTCTGGCCGTCGAGGATGCCGTCATGCGTGTACAGCACACGGCCGTCTTCGCTGACGATCTGCTGCGGAATCGGCGGCGCGTTGCGATACACCTCGACGCCGTAGTAACCGAGCAGCGAGAAGGTGACGATGAGCACGCCGATCAGCGTGAACCACAGCTTCCGGTAATTACCCATGAGTGGTCTCCGCTTCGGCCGGTGCCGCATTCAGCCCTTCGAACAAAATGTTGTTCTCCAGGTGGATGTGCTCCATCAGGTCTTCGCGCAGCGCCGCCAGACCGGTGTAGAGCGCGCGCCAGGTGTTGCAGGCACCGCGCGGCAGCGTGATGTCGTCGGTCAGCGCTTCCAGCCGTTGCAGCGCTTCACCGTGCTGGTCGTGTTCGTTGCGCAGCACCGTGACCGGCCCCTGCACCGCGGCAGCATGGCCGCGGGCGAGCATCGGGAACAGCACCTGTTCTTCCTTCTGCATATGGCTTTCCAGTTCGTGCTGCATCACCGTCAGGTGATCGGCCAACCCGCTCGGGCAGTCCGGCCGGTCTCCATGCACCTGCTCGACCCGGCGAGCCAGACGGACCAATTCCGGCAGCTGTTCGCGGTGGCGATCGTGGAAGCGGACCAGGATGTGTTCGATCAGCGCGGCCGCCGGCACCGTGCGCCAGTCGCGCGCCTCGCGCGTGGCCTGCGACAGCAGCACGCCCAGACGTTCAACGATGGGCTGTACGTCGATGCCCCGCTCGGCCGCGGCGTCCTGCAGGCTGTGCTTGCCGCCGCAGCAGAAATCCAGCTTGTGTTCGTGGAACACCTGTGTGGCACCCGGGATGCTGCGCGCCAGCGCGCCGAGGGATTGGTCGATCAGGTTCATGGCGAAGACCTCGTGGGGGAAAGAAGACAACACGTCTTCGCAAGGTCCGGGCCAACCCTTTGCGACAAATAAAATCAATGACCTGAGTAAATTGAGGTATTTTTGACCGTCACATTGAAGGGTTTTTTTCACCACAACCGGGTCTTAACTACCATGATGGAGCCGCTGCTGCTGGCCGACCTGGTGTCGGAACTGCCGCCCGCCGTGCGCCTGCAGCGCCTGGTATCCAGCCTGCGCACCCACTTCGGCTGTGGCGCGGTCGCACTGCTGAAGCTGGAGGAGGACAGCCTGCGCCCGCTGGCGGTCGACGGTCTGGTGCGCGAAACGCTGGGGCGGCGCTTCGTCGTCGCCCAGCATCCGCGGCTGGCAACCATCCTGTCCCGGCGCGACATCACCGCCTTCGACCACGACAGCGCGCTGCCCGACCCCTATGACGGCCTGCTCGACACCCGCGTCGGCGAACCGCTGCCGGTGCACGACTGCATGGGCACCAGCCTGCAGGTCGAAGGCCAGACCTGGGGTGCCCTGACGCTGGACGCGCTGCAGACTGGCACATTCACCGACGCGGCACGCGACGACCTGCGCCGCCTTACCTTGCTGGTCGAAGCCGCCGTGCGCGTGACCCGACTCGAGCAGGACCTGCACGCGCTGCGCCTGTCGCGTGGCGGCGAAACGGCCGACCCTCAAGGTGCCAGCGCGGACGACGCCGAAATCGTCGGGCATAGCGAGGTGATACAACGCCTGCTGCACGAAATGAAGGTGGTGGCCGATTCGGAACTGTCGGTGCTGCTGCTCGGCGAAACAGGCGTCGGCAAGGAATTGTTTGCCCGCCACCTGCACCGTCATTCGCGTCGTGCCGCGCAGCCGCTGATACATGTCAATTGCGCCGCGCTGCCCGAATCGCTGACCGAAAGCGAACTGTTCGGCCACGTGAAAGGGGCGTTCTCCGGCGCCACGGCCGACCGCCCTGGCCGCTTCGAAGCGGCCGATGGCGGCACGCTGTTTCTCGACGAGGTCGGCGAACTGCCGCTGACCGTGCAGGCCAAGCTGCTGCGCGCACTGCAGAACGGCGAAATCCAGCGCCTGGGCGCCGACCAGCCGCGACGCGTGGACGTGCGCGTCATCGCCGCCACCAACCGCACCCTGCGCGACAGCGTGCGCGACGGCGCCTTCCGTGCCGACCTCTATCACCGGTTGTCGGTGTATCCGGTGCCGATACCGCCATTGCGCGAGCGCGGCAGTGACGTACTGCTGCTGGCCGGGCGCTTTCTCGAGCTGAACCGTGCCCGCCTGGGCCTGCGCAGCCTGCGCCTGTCGCCGGAGGCGGAGGATGCGCTGTGCCGCTACCCCTGGCCAGGCAATGTGCGCGAACTCGAACACGTGATCAGCCGTGCCGCGCTGAAAGCGGTGAGCCGGGGCGCCGCGCGCACCGACATCGTGTCGCTGCCGGCCGAACTGCTCGATCTCGATGGCCTGACCACCCCTGCTGCAACGCCGCCGACCTGCGACACGACGTCCGGCGCCATACTGCCGTCCATGCGTGAAGCCATCGATGCCACACAGCGCCGGCTGGTCCGCGCCGCGCTCGATGCCTGTGCCGGCAACTGGGCCGACGCGGCGCGCCGACTGGATGTCGACGCGAGCAATCTGCACAAGCTGGCGCGCCGCCTTGGACTCAAATGACGGCGACGCCGGCCGCGTACGGAAATGTCATGCACCTGTGCGGTGCGCACGCCCCTTACTGTGCAGGAGTCGTCGACATGCTGAAACCATTGGTATTGAAAATCATGAACTTGAGTCGCGCACGCTAATTGCTTGAGCGCATCAACCCCTTCACTGCCCGCAACCGGAGTATTCCGTGTCCATCCATGTCGCACTGAACCACGTCACCCACTACCGCTACGATCGTCCGGTGCTGCTGAGCCCGCAGGTGGTGCGTCTGCGCCCGGCGCCGCACACGCGTACGCCCATCCTGTCGTATTCGCTGCGCGTCACGCCGGCCGAGCACTTCGTAAACTGGCAGCAGGACCCGCAATCCAACTATCTGGCGCGCCTGGTTTTTCCGGAGCGCACGCGCGAGTTGCGCATCGAAGTCGATCTGATTGCCGAAATGTCGGTCATCAATCCGTTCGACTTCTTCCTCGAGCCGGCGGCCGAGAAGATTCCGTTCGGCTACAACGAAGAGCAGACGCGCGAACTGTTTCCCTATCTGGTCACGCTGCCGCTGACCCGTTCCAACGCGCCGAAATTCACCCGCTGGGTCGATGACGCACGCGCGCTGTTCGGCAGCAACGGCAAGGCCAGCGTCGACTATCTGGTGGCGCTGATCCAGCAGATGCAGGGCGACATCCGCTACTTGATCCGCATGGAGCCGGGCGTGCAGACGCCGGAAGAAACCTTGCAGAAGGGCAGCGGCTCGTGCCGCGACACGACCTGGCTGCTGGTGCAGGTGCTGCGCCATCTGGGGCTGGCGGCGCGTTTCGTGTCCGGCTATCTGATACAGCTCACCGCCGACGTGAAGTCGCTCGACGGCCCGAGCGGCCCGGAGAAGGATTTCACCGACCTGCACGCCTGGTGCGAGGTGTATCTGCCGGGCGCCGGCTGGGTGGGACTCGATGCGACGTCCGGCCTGTTCGCCGGCGAGGGCCACATTCCGCTCGCCTGCTCGCCCGACCCGTCGTCGGCAGCGCCGATCAGCGGCCTGACCGAAAAGTGCGAAACCGAATTCGAGCACCACATGAAGGTCGAGCGCGTGTGGGAAGCACCGCGCGTGACCAAGCCCTACACCGACGACGCCTGGTCGCGCATCGAAAAGCTGGGCCATCGCATCGACACCGATCTGGTGCAGAACGATGTGCGGCTGACGATGGGCGGGGAGCCGACCTTCGTGTCGGTGGACGACCGCGACGGCCCCGAGTGGAACACCACGGCCGATTCGCCGCCGGACAAGCCGGTCAAGCGCCTGCTGGGCGCCGAGTTGCTGGCGAAGCTCAAGGCGCGCTATGCGCCGGGCGGCCTGCTGCATTACGGCCAGGGCAAGTGGTATCCGGGCGAACAATTGCCGCGCTGGTCGCTGTCCTGCTTCTGGCGGCGAGACGGCGAGCCGATCTGGACCGATCCTGGCCTGATTGCCGACGAAGCGGTCGATTACGCGCTTGATCCGGAACATTGCGCGACCTTCCTGAAGGCGCTGTCGAAACGCCTTGAAGTGGACGGCAGGTATGTGTTTCCGGCCTTCGAAGACGTCTGGTACTACCTGTGGCGCGAACGCAAGTTGCCGGTGAACGTCGATCCGTTCGATTCACGGCTCGAAGACCCGCTGGAGCGCGATTGCATTCGTCGTCTGTTCCATGACGGGCTGGACAGCGAGGTCGGCCACATCCTGCCGCTGGCGCGCACGCCGGCGGGCGACGCGTGGCAGAGCGGACGATGGTTCCTGCGCGACGACCGCTGCTTCCTGATTCCGGGTGATTCGCCGATGGGTTACCGGTTGCCGCTCGATTCCCAGCCCTGGGTGTCGGCCGCCGAATATCCGTGGGTGCATGCACCTGACCCGGTACAGCGACAGGTGCCGCTGCGGCCGCAGATCGACATTGCCGTACGCATGCAGCAGCCGGAAGACGACGACGCAGCCGGCATCGACTTCGCCACCGCCGCTCCGGCTGCAGCCCGCGCGCCGGCCACCGACAGAAAGCCGGAGTCGCTGGAATCTGCCGGCTGGATCACCCGCACCGCGCTGTGCGCGCAGGTGCGCCACGGCGTGATGTATCTGTTCATGCCGCCGCTGCCGACGCTGGATGATTACCTCGAACTGGTCACCGCGGTCGAACTGACCGCTGCCGCCTGCGGCCACCCGGTGGTGCTCGAAGGTTACGAGCCGCCGCGCGATCCGCGCGTCGAGGTGCTGCGCATCACGCCCGACCCGGGCGTGCTGGAAGTGAATATCCAGCCGTACCACTCGTGGGACGACATGGTGGCCGGCACCACCTTCCTGTACGAGGCGGCCCATGAAACCCGCCTCGGCACCGAAAAGTTCATGATCGACGGCCGCCACAGCGGTACCGGCGGCGGCAATCACTTCGTGCTGGGCGGCGCCACGGTGGCCGATTCGCCCTTCCTTCGCCGGCCCGATCTGCTGCGCAGCATGATCAGTTACTGGCACAACCATCCGGCGCTGTCGTATCTGTTTTCCGGCCTGTTCATCGGCCCGACCAGTCAGGCGCCGCGCATGGACGAGGCACGCAACGATTCAGTGTACGAGATGGAAATCGCGTTCGCCGAAATCGAGCGCCGTTCGCGCGACACGGGCTACACGCCGCCCTGGCTGATCGACCGCATCCTGCGCAACCTTTTGGTCGATGCCACCGGCAACACGCATCGCGCCGAATTCTGCATCGACAAGCTGTATTCGCCGGATGGCGCGACCGGCCGGCTCGGCCTGCTGGAAATGCGCGGCTTCGAAATGCCACCGCATGCCCGCATGAGCCTGACTCAGCAACTGCTGCTGCGCGCGCTGATTGCCCGCTTCTGGCAGCAGCCGTATGCCCCGCCGAAGCTCAAGCGCTGGGGCACCGAACTGCACGATCGGTTCATGCTGCCGTACTTCGTGTGGGAGGACATGCGCGACGTGGTCGATGACCTGCGTGCCTTCGGCTATCCGATGGAGCTCGAGTGGTTTGCGCCGCACTTCGAGTTCCGCTTCCCGCGTATGGGCCAGTTCTCTGCCCGCAACGTACTGGTGGAACTGCGCAGTGCGCTCGAACCCTGGCATGTGCTGGGTGAGGAAGGCGGGGCCGGCGGCACGGTGCGCTACGTCGATTCATCGGTCGAGCGCCTGCAGGTGAAGGTGCAGGGCCTGGTCGACGACCGGCATGTGCTGGCCGTCAATGGTCGGCGCGTGCCGCTGTCGCCGACCGGTCGGGTCGGCGAGTACGTCGCCGGCGTGCGCTATCGTGCCTGGCAACCGGCGACCTGCCTGCACCCGACCATTCCGCCGCACGCCCCGCTGGTGTTCGATCTCGTGGATGACTGGATGAAGCGCTCGATGGGCGGCTGCCAATATCACGTCGCGCACGCCGGCGGTCGCAATCACGAAAGCTTCCCGGTGAATTCCTACGAGGCCGAAGGACGCCGGCTGGCGCGCTTCTTTGCCATGGGGCACACGCCGGGTCACGTATCCGCCCCGCCGGAAGACCGCAACCCGAATTTCCCGTTCACGCTCGACCTGCGACGGTAAGCAGGCCACCCACGACCGCGCCCAGCTGTTTCTTGCAGGTTCGGCAGTGGGCGCAACAGCGGTCGGGCGCTGCAGCTGTTGGGGCTGTGGCTGTGGGAGCTGCGATCCACTGCCGGCCCGCAGAGCCGGCCGGCCATGCCGGGCCGGCAGTGGATCGCCGCTCCCACAGGGGCCTCTCCTCAGAGGCCTCTCCCACAGGGGGCCGCATCCACAGGAGTCCGCTCGCAGGGGCTGCTCTCACACGTACCGGCCGACACGCGCCGGGCTGCGGCACAATGCTGCTTTGAAATCCTGCCCGGCCCCTTTTGATCCACTGGACCCGACAATTGCTGTGGCGGCTGCTGGCAGGAGTGGCTGTTCTGCTGGGCGTGATCGGCGCAGTGCTGCCGGTGCTGCCGACGGTGCCTTTCCTGCTGCTGGCAGCCTGGGCAGCCAGCCGGGGCTGGCCGGAGCTGGAAGCCAAGCTGCTGGCGCACTCGACTTATGGCCCCTACATCACGAACTGGCGCGAACAGGGCGCCATTCCGCGGCGCGCCAAGTGGCTGGCCAGCGCGATGATGCTGTTCAGCGCCACCACGCTGTGGTTCAGCCCGGTGCCGGTGTGGGTGCGGGGCAGCGTGTATGTGCTGCTCGCAGCGGTCGCCGGCTGGATGTGGACACGCCCCGAACCGGCGGCGCGCCCGCTACCTCAAGACCCACCCTGAGCGCTCAGACTGCGCCAAGTGCCGGATAGTCGGTGTAGCCCGCTGCACCGCCGCCGTACATCAGTTCGGCGCGCAGGTCGTTGTACGGCGCGTTGTCACGCAGGCGGCGCACCAGATCCGGGTTCGAAATGAAGGGCCGGCCGAAAGCCACCGCGTCGATGGCGCCCGATGCGACGGCATCCATCGCCATCGTGCGGTCGTAGCCGTTGTTCGCGATCCAGCCACCGTTGAAATGCGCGCGCAGCGCAGCGTAGTCGATCGGCGGCTTGACGCTGGCAGGCGCGCGTTCGCCACCGGTTTCGCCCTCGATCATGTGCACGAAAGCGATGCCCAGGGCAGACAGCCGGTCGAGCACATGGCTGTGCAGCACCTGCGGATTGCTGTCGAGCGGCGTGTCGCAGAACGTCGTGGCCGGCGACAGGCGCACGCCGGTCCGACCGGCGCCGATTTCGGCCACCACCGCTTCCATGATTTCCAGCAGCAAACGGGCGCGGTTTTCGATCGAACCACCGTACGGGCCGCTGCGGTCATTCACGCTGTCGCGCAGGAACTGCTCCAGCAGATAGCTGTTGGCCGAATGCACTTCGACGCCGTCAAAGCCGGCGTCGATGGCGTTGCGTGCAGCGCGGCGGTAGTCGTCGATCAGGCCGGGCAATTCATCGTCGCGCAACGCGCGCGGTGCCGACACATCGACGAAGCCGTCGCGGGTGAAGCACTGCGCATCCGGACGGCGTGAGGTCGACGACACCGGCGACGCGCCGCCAGGCAGCAGCGAGGAGTGCGAAATGCGGCCGACGTGCCAAAGTTGCAGAATGATGCGGCCGCCAGCCGCATGCACCGCATCGGTCACCTTGCGCCAGCCGGCGACCTGTTCGGCCGAATGGATGCCCGGCGTGTCGAGATAGCCCTGCCCCATCGGATTGACCTGCGTCGCCTCGGCGATGATCAGACCGGCGCTGGCGCGCTGCGTGTAGTACTCGACGGTCAGCGGTCCCGGCACCTGACGGGGCAGCGCTCGGTTGCGCGTCAGCGGCGCCATGACGACGCGGTTGTTCAGTGCAATGTCGCCCAGATTCAGCGGGTCGAAAAGTGTGGTCATGCATTACTCCCATATATGAAATGGCTTCGCCGCGGCCGCACGCCGGTCCGACCGCGACGGCGCACGGGTAGAGCGAACGCGCAAAAATCAGTTCCAGTTCAGCGATCCGCACGAGCACATCATGCCCGTGTGCCTCCGATGGCGTCAGTTCGATATCGACCAGACAATCAACGCCGTCGACCGGCAGATCTTGCAGAAGGCGACCGCTTTCCCGACCACCCTTTCACGGCCAACAAATCGCTCCGTTGGAGCCGGCGGAGCGCTCAGGCGCCTGCGCCAAACGGATCGGGCCGCGCCAGTCGGCGTTCGGGTCGCGCTTTTCGCCCCCCTGTGTGATGACAACCAGACCGTCACGTGCCAGCTGGCGCGCCACCTCTTGCACGCGCGGCATCAGTGCGCGCCAGTCAGTGACCAGTGCGCGCGCGACTTCCGACGGGCAGATCGACCGCCCGGCGCCTCGTACGGCGACCTGCGCAAGCAGTTCGCGCGCAATCATCGCGTTGTCGCCAACAGGGTCGGTGGCGCCGTTCAGCGCGCCACCGGTCGTGCCGGATCGCTGCACCATTCGCTCCACGAACCCGGATACAGGCGCGCGCCGGACAGGCCAGCGAGTTCGAGCGCGAGCAGGTTATGGCAGGCCGTGACGCCACTGCCGCACTGCATGACCAGGGTTGCCGGATCCCGTCCATTGGCGATGGCACACCACTCGGCGCGCAGGACGTCGGCCGGCTTGAAGCGGCCATCGTCGGTCAGATTCAGTTTGAAGAAGCGGTTGACCGCACCCGGTATGTGGCCGCCGACCGGATCCAGCGTTTCGTTCTCGCCGCGGAAACGGTCCGGCGCACGCGCATCGACCACCAGCAGCGCGGCGCTGTCGAGATTGGCCATCAAGGCGTCGGCATCCAGCGTGGTTTCGACCGCGCCTACCGGATAGCGCGTGGCCGGGCGGCTGCGTACGGTCTGGTCAAGCGCGCCGCCCGCGGCGCGCCAAGCGGCGAGGCCGCCATCGAGTACCGCGGCGTCGGCATGACCGACCCAGCGCAACATCCACCACAGACGGGCGGCGAACATGCCGCCAGCGTCATCGTAGGCGACCACGGTGTGCTGCGGTGTGATGCCGCAGCGACCGAGCAACGCGGTGAAGGCGGCCGGCGATGGCAGCGGGTGACGGCCGTTGCTGCCGGTTTTCACCGACGACAGGTCGCGATCGAGGTGCATGAACAGCGCCCCGGGAATATGGCTCTCAGCCCACGCGGCTTCGCCGGCGTCAGGTCGTGCCAGATCGTGCCGGCAGTCGATCATGACCAGAGCGTCGTCGCCGAGGCGACCTGCGAGTGCCTCGGCGCTGATCAGCGGACCCACGGCGCTCACACCGTTTCGGCGAGCCAGGCGCGCGCGCTGGCCTCGTCGTCGAACACGGTCACGTCGGCATCGACGAACACCTGCGACAGCCAGGCCGTCCAGATCATCCAGGGACTGCCGGCCAGCACCGCGATGCGCCCGAAGTCGTGGCTGTGCTCGCGGGCGAAGCGCAGTTCCTCGAGCGCCATGTCGAGCGTGAAATCGGTCATCTGGCGCAGGTCGATCAGCAGATTGACCACCCCTTCGAATTTGATGCGGTAATTCACCAGGTTTTCGAACTCGCGGTAATCCGCCAGCGTGAACTCGCCGAAGGCGGACACCGTCACCAGATTGCCATCGGACTCGGTTGCGATCATTTGAAATCTCCTTGAAAAACTAGGTCTTCACCGGCGGCGGCCTGAGCAGCGCAAGCAGGCCGCTGGCAACAATGAGCAACATGCCCAGCCAGACTACTGCAGACGGCACTTCCTGCCATAGCAGGATGCCGTAAAGCGTCGAAAAAGCGACCGTCGTGTACGCCAGGCTGGCCGACACCAGTGTGCGCCCACCCTTGTAGGCGGCAGTCATGCACAGTTGAGCGGCCGTGCCGAACACGCCGACGCCGCCCAGCAGCGCCCAGGTCCGTGCCGAATGGAAGTGAAACCCGCCGTCGGCGAGCGCCCACAGCGCACCCAGTACTGTCGAACAGGCAGAAAAGTAGAGCACGATGCGCCACTCCGGTTCGCCCAGGCGCCCCAGGTCGCGCACGCTCAGATAGGCAACGGTGGCGATCAGCCCCGACCCGAGTCCGAACAGCCCGCCAACCCACTGTTCGCTGCCCAGCGTAGGTTGCAGCACCAGCACGACACCGGCGAAACCGATGGCCAGTGCCAGCATCAGCGGTCGCGACAACTCGCCCGACGCAGTGAAGCCCAGCCAGGCGGCCATGAACAGCGGCGATGTGTAGTTGAGCGTGACCGCGGTCGGAAGCGGCAGCAGCGAAATGGCCTCGAAGTACAGGATGAGCGACACCGCACCCGACACGCCACGCTTCAGATGCAATCCGGCGTGCGGTGTGGCGAAGTCAGCGCCGCGCAAGCGCATCACCACGGCGACCAGCAACAGCGCAATGAAGCCGCGGTAAAAGGCGATTTCAGATGCCGGAAGTGCATCGCTTGCCAGCTTCACGCACACGCCCATCGACGCGAACAAAAGGCTGGCAAGCACCATCCACAGCGACTGCATCGCAGGGCCGTCAGTGACGCAAGGCAACAGGGCAGCACGGTGCCCCGTCCTGCCGAAGGCGCCGACCAAGGCTCACGGGTATCCAGCCTTCACAGATAGTCTGCCATTTCGCGGCGATACCACGCGTGGAAGTGCTGCATGCCATCTTCCATCGGCGACTGGTAGGGCCCGGTTTCCGAGCGGCCCTGCTTCATCAGCGCACGCCTGCCGGCATCCATGCGTTCGCCGATCTCGTCGTCCTCGCGCGCGGTTTCCATGTAGGCCGCACGCTCGGCTTCGATGAATTCGCGCTCGAACAGCACGATCTCCTCCGGATAGTAGAACTCGACCATGTTGAGCGTGCTGTCCGGGCCCTGCGGGTACAGCGTGCTGACCACCAGCACGTGCGGATACCACTCGACCATGATGTTCGGGTAGTAGGTAAGCCATATCGCGCCGTGCGGCGGGAGTTCGCCCTGGTAGTAGTCGAGCACCGCGCGGTGCCAGCGTTCATAGGTCGGCGTGCCGGGCCGCGCCAGCCGGTTATTCACGCCAACCCGCTGCACCGAGTAGTCGCGCGCGAACTGCCAGCTCAGATCATCACAAGTGACGAACTTGCCCAGCCCGGGGTGGAAGGGCTCGACGTGATAGTCCTCAAGATAGACCTCGATGAAGGTTTTCCAGTTGTAGTTGCACTGGTGCATCTCTACGTGATCGAGCCGGTAACCGGAAAAGTCGAAATCCGGTGCCACCTGCATGCCGGCCAGATCAGCCGCGATGTCGCGCTGGCCCGAAAACAGCAGCCCCTTCCAGTTCTGCAGCGGCTGGCGCTTCAGGTTCAGGCAGGGCGTATTCGGGAAATGCGGTGCACCCAGCAGTTCGCCGCGCGTGTCGTAGGTCCAGCGATGGACCGGGCAGACGATGTTGGACGCGTTGCCGCGCCCCTTCATCATGAGCGCCTGGCGATGGCGGCAAACGTTGGACAGCAGTTCAATGCCGGACGCATTGCGTACCAGCATGAGCGCATCGGCTGCCCAGCCAAGGGTCTGATAATCGCCTGCGTCGGGCACCATCAGCTCATGCCCCACATAGCCCGGTCCGTTGTCGAACAGCACGCGTTTTTCGAGTTCGAACAGCGATGAATCGACGTACCAGGACACCGGAAACTGAGTGTGCGCCGGTTCCAGACGGGTAATGGACTGCAGATCGGACATTCCCCAACCCCCGAAGTCAAAGTTGGAAAACCGCGCGCCGGCCTGCGCGGAACACACGGCACAAGAAATACTGTGCACGGATGTGCAGGGACCGGGTGCGCGTGACAAAGCCGGTGAGTATAACCAGATGCAGGTTTGACCGCCCGGGGTGGATCAGCTATTTTTCGCGGTCCAGCCAGCTGCCCGTACCCAGCATGACCCGAAAATCAGAAGCGGCGTCAGAGCCCGCCAGCTTCGAGACCGCCATCGAAGAACTTGAATCCATCGTGCGTGCGATGGAAGACGGCAAGCTGCCGCTCGACAGCGCGCTGGAGCGCTACCAGCGGGGCGTCGATCTGGTGCGCCACTGCCAGTCTGCGCTGAACGCGGCCGAACAGACGGTGCAGATACTCGAAGACGGGTTGCTGCGCGACTTTCCGGCCGATGCCAGCGCGCGTGGCGATGACTGACGGCGGACCGGGTTTTCGCGACTGGGTGGGCGCGGTGCAGCAGCGCACCGAAAGCGCGCTCGACCGCTTCCTGCCGCCCGAAACCATCGCCCCGGCCCGATTGCACGAAGCCATGCGCTATGCCGCGCTGGGCGGCGGCAAGCGGGTGCGTCCGCTGCTCTGTCACGCAGCCGGCGCCCTGTCCGGCGCCGCGCCGGAAGCGCTCGACGCCGCCGCCTGTGCGCTTGAACTGATCCACGTCTATTCCCTCGTGCATGACGACATGCCGTGCATGGACGACGATGTGCTTCGCCGCGGCAAGCCCACGGTGCATGTGCAGTACGACGATGCAACGGCGCTGCTGGTCGGCGACAGCCTGCAGTCGCTCGCCTTTCTGCTGCTCTCCGAACACTGCGCGGTCGCCCCGGCCACGCGTGTCGCGCTCATCACTCAACTCGCGGTCGCGTCGGGCTCGCGCGGCATGGCCGGCGGTCAGGCGATCGATCTGGCATCGGTCGGCCTGGAACTGGACGTCGAAGCGCTGGAATTCATGCATATCCACAAAACCGGCGCGCTGATACGCTGTGCGGTGAAACTCGGTGCTGCCTGTGGCGAACTGGACGCCGCCGGCACGGCGAAGCTGGACCATTACGCAGCGCGCGTCGGGCTGCTGTTCCAGGTGGTGGATGACCTGCTCGACTGTGAGGCGAGCACGGCGGCGTTGGGCA
Source organism: Methyloversatilis sp. (assembly GCF_030696805.1). Lineage (GTDB taxonomy): Bacteria > Pseudomonadota > Gammaproteobacteria > Burkholderiales > Rhodocyclaceae > Methyloversatilis. The sequence continues at coordinate 29,175 of NZ_JAUYRO010000042.1, forward strand.
AGACTGCGGGCAAGGACGCCGCGGCCAACAAGCCGACGTATGTCACCACACTGGGCATTGGCCGGGCGCGAGAACGCGCCCGCGAGCTTCACGACGAAGCGCTCGACAGCCTCACCGGTTTTGGCAACAAGGCACAGCGCCTGCGCGAACTCGCCGACTTCGTGCTGACACGGCAGAACTGAACATGGACAGATCCTTGCAAACGACAAGCGCCTACCCGCTGCTCGACACCATCAGATCTCCGGCTGACGTGCGGGCGCTCAATGCGCGCGACCTTGCGCCGCTGGCGGCCGAACTGCGCAGATTCCTGCTTGAATCGGTGTCGCGCACCGGCGGTCACCTGTCGTCCAACCTTGGAACGGTGGAACTGACGGTCGCGCTGCACCACATATACAACACGCCGCACGACCGTATCGTGTGGGATGTGGGCCATCAGACGTACGCACACAAGATACTGACCGGGCGCCGCGAACGCATGTCGACACTGCGCCAGTATCACGGCGTGAGCGGCTTTCCGCGCCGCTGCGAAAGCGAATACGACACCTTCGGCACCGCGCACTCTTCGACCTCGATCTCCGCGGCGCTCGGTATGGCGGTCGCAGCCCGAGCGCAGGGTGTGAAGCGCCATAGCATTGCGGTGATCGGTGACGGCGCGATGACGGCCGGCATGGCCTTCGAAGCGCTGAACAACGCCGGCGTGGAAGACGCGGACATCCTCGTCATCCTGAACGACAACGACATGTCGATATCGCCGCCGGTCGGCGCGCTGAACAAATACCTGACGCGCCTGCTGTCCGGCCAGACCTACAACGCTGCGCGGCGCGCGGGTGCCAAAGTGCTGGAGCTGGCGCCTTCGTTGAAGGAGTTTGCCAAACGAGCGGAAGAACATGTGAAGGGCATGATCACGCCGGGTACGCTGTTCGAGGAATTCGGTTTCCACTACTACGGCCCGATCGACGGACATGATCTCGACGCCCTGATTCCGACGCTCGAAAACCTGCGCGAACTGCCGGGACCGAAGTTCCTGCACGTGATCACGAAGAAGGGCTACGGCTACAAACTGGCGGAAGCCGACCCCATCCTGTATCACGGCGTCGGCAAATTCGACCATCTCGCAGGTATCCAGACGGCCAAGGGCGCCGGCAAGCTGACCTATACCCAGGTGTTCGGCGATTGGCTGTGCGACATGGCGGCGCTGAGCGACAAGCTGATGGCGATCACGCCGGCGATGCGCGAAGGCTCTGGCATGGTGCGCTTCGCCCAGGAGTACCCGACGCGCTACTTCGATGTCGGCATCGCAGAACAGCACGCGCTGACCTTCGCGGCAGGCATCGCATGCGAAGGCATGAAGCCGGTCGTCGCCATTTACTCGACATTCCTGCAGCGCGCTTACGACCAGCTGATCCACGACGTCTGCCTGCAGAACCTCCCGGTCATGATGGCGCTCGACCGCGCCGGTCTGGTGGGTGCCGACGGTGCGACGCATCATGGTGCGTTCGACCTGTCCTACCTGATGTGCCTACCGAACATCGTCGTGATGACACCGAGCGACGAAAACGAGTGCCGGCAGATGCTGTACACCGCTTACCTGCACGAAGGTCCCAGCGCCGTGCGCTATCCGCGTGGTAGCGGCCCCGGCGTTCCTTTGCAGAGCGACATGCGCACTATGCCGATCGGCAAGGGCGAGCTGCGCCGTTCCGGCAACGGTGAAGTCGCCCTGCTCGCATTCGGCGCGATGCTCACACCGGCGCTGGCGGTGGCCGATGAGTTCGATGCCAGCGTGGCGAACATGCGCTTTGCCAAGCCGCTCGACACTGCGCTCGTACTCGGACTGGCACAGCGCCACGCAGTGCTGGTGACGCTGGAAGAGAACGCGCTGATCGGCGGCGCCGGCAGCGAGGTCGAGCGGTTGGTCAACGACGCTCGTCTCGCCTGTCGCGTGGTGCGGATCGGCCTGCCGGACCGCTTCGTCGATCACGGCGATCCGGCGCAGCTGATGGCGGAAGTCGGGCTGGATGAGGCAGGCGTGCGGGCTCAGGTTCGGGCTGCGCTGCTGCCGCTGGATGCCGGCTGACATCACCCGCAATAACAGACGTGAAAAAGGGACCTTGCGGTCCCTTTTTCACTACCGCGGCGCGGAACGCCGAAGCGCCCCGCCTGACGGATGTCAGTCTTGCTTGGCAGCCGGTGCGGCGCGGCGGACCAGCTTTTCCTTGATGCGCGCCGACTTGCCCGAACGTTCGCGCAGGTAGTACAGCTTGGCGCGACGCACGTCGCCGCGACGCTTCACCTCGACCGATGCGATCAGCGGTGAATAGGTCTGGAAGGTCCGCTCGACGCCTTCGCCACTGGAAATCTTGCGCACGATGAAATTTGAATTCAGGCCGCGATTGCGCTTTGAGATCACGACGCCTTCGTAAGCCTGGACGCGCTTGCGCTCGCCTTCGACCACATTCACATTCACGATCACCGTGTCGCCCGGTGCGAAGTCGGGAATGTTCTTGCCCAGACGGGCGATTTCTTCCTGCTCGAGTTGCTCAATCAAATTCATTGCAAAAACTCCTGGTCAGTGGCATTGCCTTGCCGCAGAGCACCTGTTCCGTGATGCGCGCATTTATTGAAGTGATCCAAACCGCGACCACCCTATCTACTTCAACAGCATTTACTTCATGCTTCTACAGCAGGTCCGGACGACGCTTGCGCGTCAGCGCCAGAGCCTGTTCGGCCCGCCAGCGCCGGATGCGGGCATGATCACCCGACAGCAGCACGTCCGGCACCGTTTCACCTTCCCACGTCTCCGGCCGCGTGTAGTGCGGACAGTCGAGCAGGCCAGCGACGAATGAATCCTCGATCGCAGAATTCGCATCATTCAATGCGCCCGGCAGCTGGCGGATGATGGCATCCATCAGCACCATCGCCGGCAATTCACCGCCGGACAACACGAAATCACCCAGCGATACTTCCAGGTCGACATGGCGGTCGATCAAGCGCTGATCCACCCCTTCATACCGGCCACACAACAAGACCAGTGCCTGCGCGCCCGCCAGCTCCATCACCCGGCGATGCGTCAGGCGCTCGCCAGCCGGTGAAAAATGCACCACTTTCACCGCTCCTGCGTGACGTGCCCGGCACGACGCAATCGACTGCGCAAGCGGTTCCGCCATCATCACCATGCCGGGACCACCGCCATACGGCCGGTCATCCACGGTACGGTGGGCGTCGGTCGCGAAATCACGTGGGTTGACGTAATTCGCCCGCCACAACTTCCGTTCCATCGCGCGTCGGGTGATGCCGCTGCGTTCGATAGCCGCAAACATTTCCGGAAACAGCGTGATCACCTCGAAGGCGACAACCGCCGCTCCGGTGACTTCAACAGAGCCATCAGGCCCTACCATTGCGCATCCCATTCGACACAAACCACGCCCGCTTCGCGATCGACATCGGTCACGACGGCCGACACGAAAGGAATCAGACGCTCTACCGGCTTGTCGTCGGACTGGGCATCGACTACAACCAGCACGTCGTCGGCACCGGTTTCCAGCAATCGATCGATGTGACCGAGCATCACGCCCGCACTGTTTACGACCGACAGACCGATCAGGTCGCCCCAGTAATATTCATCCTCTCCGGTGTCCGGAAGTTCATGGCGCGGTACGGCGACATACAGGCCGACCAGCCTTTCCGAACCGTTGCGATCGTCGCAGCCTTCGAACTTAACGACCGGACCGGTGTTCTGCAGCTTCAACTCGGCCAGCTTCAACGTGCTCCACTGCGCCGCAGGCGCATCGGCATCGGCGTGAACACGCCAGTCACGAATCACTTTCCAGGACTGGGGGTCGTCACCGAACGGGTGCAACCTCAACCAGCCCTGCACGCCAAACGGCGCCGACAGCCGCCCGAGGACGACCATGGTGCTCGTCAAGCCGGAAATCAGGCGACCTTCTTGACCAGACGGGCGACCGTCGGGCTCAGTTGCGCACCGACGCCAGTCCAGTAGGCCAGTCGTTCAGCGTTGACCGACAGGCCAGTGCCTTCCGGAGCGATCGGGTTGTAATAACCGACGCGCTCAATGAAACGGCCATCGCGACGATTGCGGGAATCGGTCGCAACGATATTGAAAAACGGGCGCTTCTTGGCACCCCCACGCGCGAGACGGATAACGACCATTACACTTCCTTCGAAACGAGGAAAACCCGCGATATTAGCGAAGAACCCACTGCGCAGCAAGACATTCACCACGTAACCTCAATCGTCATCAGGCGACCGGGTTCTGTGACTGCGCGAGAACCTGCTGGATCAACGCGCGCAACCGCGCCGGGCGCACTGGCTTGTGCAACACCGGGTAGCCACGCGCGGTCGCCATGCGCCTCACTTGCGGATCGGTGTCGCCGGTTACCAGTGCGGCGGCGATGTCACCCTTCTGCTCGGCGAGCAGCGTGTCGAGCACATCGATACCGGTCGCGACGGCTGCGAGCCGAAAATCGCACAGGACAAGTGCCGGCGCCTTGTCGCGCTGCCGGATGGCGTCGCGCGCTTCGGACAGCGTTCCGGCACACAGCACCTCGCAGCCCCAGGAGGCAAGCAGGCCGGCGATGCTGGTGCGCGATCCCGGATCGTCATCAATCACGACAACGAACAGCGAAAGTCGGTCGGGCATCACTTCCGGCACATCTTCGGGCGTCGGCCGGTTGCCACTTTCAACACGAGGGACTTCGATCGCGAACACCGACCCCAAACCGGTCCGCGAGCGAACGGTCACCTCGTGGCCAAGCAGTCCGACCAGCCGCCGCACGATGGCCAGCCCGAGCCCAAGACCCTGGCCGCGCGCGCGCGCGGGATTTTGCAGCTGGTAGAACTCCTCGAAAATCATTTCGAGCGCCTCGTCCGGGATACCCGGACCCGAGTCGCGCACCTCGATGCGCAGGTGATCGCCATGCGCTCGTACGGCAATCAACACGCCGCCCCGCTGCGTGTAGCGCACCGCATTGGACACCAGATTGATCATGATGCGTTCAAGCAGCAGCGGATCGGTCTCCGCCCATGCATCGGTCGCGCGCAGCTTCAGGCGCAGCCCTCGCTGCAATGCATCGGCCGCGAAGTCATCGACGATGCGGGACAACAGCGGCTGCAGTGCGAACTCGGAGCGACGCGCCGTCACGCCACCGGCGTCCAGCTTCGACATGTCGAGCAGCGCATCGAGAAGGTCTTCCATCGCGCCGACCGATTCCTCGATCTGCCTTATCAGGGAGCGATGTTCCGAACCGCGCAAGCGCTCGGCCAGTTCGGCAACGAACAGTCCGAGTGCATGCATCGGCTGGCGAAGGTCATGGCTGGCGGCTGCAAGGAAACGCGACTTCGCATGATTGGCGCGTTCGGCATCGTCGGTGCGGCTGCGCAGCTGGCGAGTCGCGTCGGCGATGCGTGCTTCAAGCTCGTCGCGCGCACGCGTCAGCCGTTCGGCCATGTTGTTCACGCCTTCGCCCAGTATGCGCAGCGACCCGCCTCCCGCCACCGGCACACGCTCGTCGAGATGACCGTCGCCGATGCGCCGGACGACGCGCGATACTTCCCGCACCGGTCGGGTCACCGTATGGCTGATGCGGATCGCAAAAGCGCTGGCCGCCAGCAGCACGCAGGCAATGACGATCGCGCTGGTCACGGCAAAATCGGTCTTCAGCGCATCGACCCGCTTGCGCGACACCTCGACCAGTACCCATCCGGTGGGGCGATTGTCGACGGAGTCTTCAGTCAGCCCGTCAAACATGTCCTGGTCGCCGATCACCGCACTGCGCACGATGGGCTCGATGAACAGCGTCGAAGATTCAAGCTCAACCAGTGCCAGCCCGGCCGGCCGGGCACCGGGCACATAGGCTTCGCGACTGAGCAAACCGCCTGACACCACGAGGTCTCCGTCGCGATTCGACACCATGATGCCGGTGACGTCACGTTCCCGCCGGGCGGCTTCGATCAGCGCCACCAGTGCATCGGTATTGCCGGAAAACACGCCGTAGTCGGCGGATGCCGCAACCTGACGCGCTGTGGCGTGACCGCGTTCGACCAGCGCGCTTTCGAGCGCGGCCAGGCGATCCAGCACGAGCCACGCGCCGCCGACAAGACCCGACACCAGCAGGGGTGCAAGCGCCACCAGCAGAACGCGGGATCGGATTCCCCAGTGCTTCATGGCGATTTCTCCTGCTGCACCAGTTGGTCGCGCAGGGCTTCGGCATCGGCGATCCGCAGGCCGAGCGAGCGTGCAACATGGGTATTCACCGACACCGTGAAGTGACGGGGAAAGCGCGCTTGCGGCCAGCTGCGCTCAAGTGTCCAGCCGATCATCGCGTCGGTGGCCTGGCGCGCCATCTGTTCGGGCGTCGAGTAAACAGACATGACCGCGCCGGCACGTACGTAGGCAGCGGAAAACCCGACCACCGGTATGCGCGCACGGAAGGAAGTCAGCAGCAGATTGCGCACGGTGCCGGCGTTGTGCACACGCGGATCCGGTAGTGCGAGAAACAATTGGGACTGCTCAAGAACCTGCGTGAGCGATGAGAAAAGAGACGCCTCGCCGGTAAAGGACGCAGACACCAACTGGAGCGGCGTGCCGGTCATCGCCTCGCGCAGCGGCTGCAGACGTTGTGGTGTATCGGCATCAGCCACCACGCCGATGCGCCGTACGTCGGGCAGTGCCAGACGGATCAGCGCCACCTGACGCGAAAATGGCTGATCGATATGGATGGCCGACCACCTGCGCGCATCGGCGGCAACCAGGCCCTCGTAGGCCGTCTTCGGCACCAGCGTGGACAGCACCGGCACCTTGACCTCGCTCTGCACAAGCGTGCGCAGCGCGCTCGCACCGACCGCGACCACCAGATCATGCGACTCGAGCGCTTCGGGCGAGAAATCTGCCCGCGACAGCACGGCGATCGAATAGCCTCCGCGTGCGCCGCGCTCAGCCTTCAATGCATCAGCAAACTCCGCGTAGGCGCCACCCGATTCACTGAGCAGGACCAGCACGGACGCCGCCAGCGCGGCTGGCGCACCAAGCAGGAGAAAGGCGCACAGCACCGCGCCAGCCGCCCGGGAGAACCGGGAGCGCACGGACCACCGGGCGGGTGTAGGTGCCGACGCAAGCACGTGAACGCGGTACTGCCCCGTCGCTGACTGAAGACACGCTGAGTATGCTGCAAGGCTCACGCGCAAATCATCATCCGAAGGGCTGATAACGTGCGCCGGCTCCCTTTCAGCACACACCCAGCGCCTGGGCGATCTGCAGCTGCATCCGGCGCGCAGCTGCGGCCGGGTCGGACGCATTGCGGATAGGGCGCCCGACCACGAGGTAATCGGCGCCGTTGGCAAGCGCCTGCGCTACATCGACCGTACGTTTCTGGTCGTCCGACGGCCGGTTTTCGACCGGCCTGATGCCCGGCGTCACGACCAGCACGCGCGAGCCGAGTTCGGCGCGGATCGCCGGCGCTTCAAGACCCGACGACACGACACCATCGCACCCGGCTGCCAGTGCGCGCCGCGCACGCGACAGAACAAGTGCTTCGACATCACAGGCAAAGCCGAGATCATCCAGATCGCCACGATCGAGACTGGTCAGCACGGTCACAGCAAGTATCTTCAAGGCGCCTTTGTCGGCGCCAGCCGCTTCCATGATGGCCTGATTGCCATGCACCGTCGCAAAGGTCGCACCGCTGCAGGACAGCGCGCGCACTGCTGAACGCACGGTTTCGGGTACGTCGAAGAACTTCAGGTCGACGAACACCTTCTTGTCACGCTTCACCAGCCAGTCGAGCAGCTCGAAGTAGTTGCCGGTCATGAAAAGCTCCAGACCGATCTTGTAGAAGCGAACCTCGTCGCCCAACTGGTCGACGACGGCGCGCGCCTGATCGGCACTCGGTACATCCAGGGCAACGATCAGCCGGTCGGGCGGGTCGATGATGGGGCGTTCAGCGCTGGCGGGTCGGAAATCGGTCATGATCCAGAATGAAGTGAGGCGTATGGCCTGCGCACGAAAAGCCCGAGTTTACTAGAATCGTTCCTACCTTCTTCCGCTGCAACGATCGCTCACGATGTCTTTTCCCGCTTCCGTATCGCCCGTACTCGAAGGGCTCATCCGTGACGCGCGGACAGGACAGGGCATGAGAACGGTGCTCGACTGGCTTGCAAAGCCGGTCGATGCTCGATTCGCGGATGAAACGGCTGCGCTGTCCGCCCACCTTGACATGCTCGACCAGGCGAACGTAGCGCAAGCGGCCCGCGTGCGCATCCTCGACATCTTCCACGACCGCGCACGAAGCTGCGCCGCCGCACTGAAGCCAGAGCTTGCGGCGAGTGCCCTGCCGGTCGAACGCGCCATGCGTGACACGGCGGAACTGCTCTGTCTGCTGCACATGCGGCTCGCTCGTGCCTATCTCGAAGCACTCGCCGAAGGCGCTGCCCATCGACCCGCACGTACCGCAGGACATGCCATGGTGTGCGTACTCGACGCCTACGCACTCAATGTGCTCATTGCGGCCGACGACCCGCCGGGCATGTGGGGCACCGCCAATGCGCTGTTGATGCATGCACGGGTAGTGGCTGCGCCGGTTAGCAGCCGGCCCGGTTCTGTTGACGCGGAACAGCTGTACCGGCAACTGGTCGCGCTGGCGCTGGCGCAGCCACCCAACCTTGCACCCGCCGATTTCTTCCGGGTGGCCGAGTATGTGCGCAGCTACTCGGGCGCGGTGCAGTTGCAGATACAACCACCGCACCGCGATCTGGATTCATGGTTCTGGCTCGACGACGAGATCGACCGTGGTCCCACCGCACTGCTTCGCGCACCAGCCGACACGGAACGCATCGGGCACATTCTTTACTGCTCCTGTCAGCGGCTGGGGCAGGTACTCGGCCAGCACCTTGATCTGATCGACGAAGGTGGAAGCGCTGGCGAACTGCATCTGCCCGCCTGTCTCGAACAACTGCCGACACGCCGGCTGATGCGCATGCTTCAGTCGCGCTGGATGTCGATGCCAAGACGCCAGCAGGCGCGCCGCGAGCGTACTCAGGACGTGCGAATGTTGATCGGATTCGACGCCATATGGACACTGCTCGAGCGGCGCGATGCCTCGCCGGACTGGCAGCGCTGCAGTTCGCACTGGCTCATTCAGAACGACAGTGCAAGCGGCTTCGCATTGAGCCTGGCGAGCGGCCAGACCGGACTGGTCCGTCCGGGAACGCCGGTCATGATAAAGGGCGTCGATTCGCGAAAATGGATGATCTGCGTGGTGCGCTGGGCACGCAGCGGTCAGGCGGACCGGATGGAAATCGGTGTCGAACTGCTCAGTCACGGCGCACAGGCGGCCACCGTGATATTCGGCACCGAACGCGCATCCGGTCGCATGTCGGTCGCAGCACTGCGGCTGCCGCCGCTGACCTCGCGGCGCCCGCAGCCTGCACTGATGCTGCAGACGGGCGCCGCAGTCGGTCGCGACATCCTCATCGCACACGCCGCCGGAGAGCGCCTCCGGCTGGGCGATGCCCGGTTGTCGGACCTCACCCTGCAAACGCACGCCTTCGAACTGTTCGAACTTGAAGAACGGATGACGCCCTAGGGTCTGCCTGCGTGCAGTTCCGCCGTCAGGCTGGCGCCGAACAACACGATGCTCCAGAACAGATAGAGCCACAGCAGGAAAACCGGCAAGGTCGCCAGCGCGCCGTACACCAGCTCGTAGCCCGGCACATGATCGATATAGGCGCTGAGTACCTTCTGCATCAACGACAGCAGCGCCGTGGCGACCAGCGCACCGGTCACGGCGTAGCGCAGCGATACCCGGGCGCGGGGCAGCGTGCAGTACAGCAGCAGCAGAAAACCGGCAGTGACAAGCGCGGCAGCCGCACGCAGCAGCGTGAGCTTGAGCCAGGTTGGCTCGTCGATCAGGCCAAGCGACGTGGTGACCAGATACACGCTCAGCGCGGCACCGGTGCCAAGGGCAAGCGGTGCAAGAAGCGGCAGACCGAGATAGACCAGCACAGTCTGACGCAGCTTGCGTCGCGGCGCCTGTGGCCACATCGCATTGAGCGCATGATCAGCGGTGCGCACCCACACCCATGCACTGACCAGCAACACCAGCAGATCGGCTGGCGACAGGCGACGCGCTTTTGCGACGAAGCGCATGGCGTGGCGGACCACCGATGCGCCGGTTTCATCCGGCAGCAGCGCACCGGTCAGGTAGGCGCGCAGCGGCCTGGCTACGCGCAACGCGTCGGGCAACAGATCGGCGAGTTGCTGCGCCAGCACCAGCAGCGGCACCAGCGCGAACAGCAACGCGAGTGCCAGTGCTGCGGCGGACTGGGCCGCATGGGCGTCCCGATGCCGGCGGGCTGCGGCCGCCAGTGTCCGAAAGATGCGGATGAGCGAAACCGGGAAACGGGAAGACATGTCGTACGAAGTGGAGGGACGGGAAATTCGGTGACCGGGGCCGGTGCCTGTACACTCACCTGACTCATTGTGCTGGATCACCTGCGTTGAAAGATATCCGGTGAAGGAAATTCTGGTTCTGTACTACAGCCGCAACGGCTCGGTGTTCAATCTGGCGCGCCAGGTCGGGCGCGGCATCGACTCGGTCGACGGTGCTGCGGCGCGACTGCGCACCGTACCTGCAGTATCGACAGTGTGCGAGGCGGTTGCCTCGACAGTGCCCGACAGCGGCGCACCGTATGCCGAAGCGTGCGATCTGGAAGAATGCTTCGGCGTCGCGCTGGGCAGCCCGACCCGCTTCGGCAACATGGCAGCACCTCTCAAGTATTTTCTCGATGGCAGCAGCCCACAATGGCTGTCGGGCGCGCTGTCAGGCAAGCCAGCTGCGGTATTCACCTCAACCACCTCGCAGCACGGCGGTCAGGAAAGTACGCTGCTGACGATGATGCTGCCGCTGCTCCATCACGGCATGGTCATTGTCGGCCTGCCCTACTCCGAACCCGACCTCGCCACGACGCCCGACGGCGGCACACCCTACGGCGCAAGCCATGTGGCGGGGGCCGATGGCGACAACCGGCTGACCGAACCGGAAGCACGCCTGGCCTTCGCGCTCGGCCGCAGGCTCGCGCTCACCGCACTCAAACTGGCCATCTGACATGAGCGCACGTCACTGGAACCTGATGGCCAGCATCAGCCTGGTCGCCCTCATCCTGCTCGGCCTCGCGTGGGAACTGTGGCTTGCTCCGCTGCGTCCGGGCGGATCCTGGCTGGTGCTGAAGATCGTGCCGCTGCTTGCCGCGCTGTTCGGCATCCTGCGCGGCAAGCGCTATACACATCAGTGGATGTCGTTGCTCAGCCTGGTTTACCTGACGGAGGGCATCGTGCGCGCGACGTCGGACAGCGGGCTGTCGGCACAGCTGGCGGCCGTCGCAACCGTGCTGACGACGACGCTGTTTTTCGGCTGCATGTTCTATTCGAAGCTGACGGCACCGAGCCGGATGGCTGCAGCGGAATGAGAAAGGCCGGCGCCCCGGCGCCGGCCTTCTGGTCAGATCGGGCTTTCACCCTGGGGGTTCAGCTTCTGACCGCCGCGCAGCTTGTTCAGCGCGTTGATGTAGGCCTTGGCCGAGGCGACGATGATATCGGTATCCGCGCCCTGACCGTTCACGATGCGCCCGCCCCTTGCCAGACGGACCGTCACCTCGCCCTGCGCGTCGGTACCGGTGGTGATCGCATTGACTGAATAGAGCAACAGCTCGGCTTTGCTCGCCGCCACCATTTCGATCGCGCGGAACGCCGCATCGACCGGGCCGCTGCCCTTCGATTCGACCGTCGCTTCGCGTCCTGCATCGATCAGCGTCACCGCAGCGTACGGCGTTTCACCGGTTTCCGAACGCACGCTCATGGCGACCAGCTTGTACAGCTCTTCTTCCGGCGTGACCGACTCGTCGCTCATCAGCGCCTGCAGATCCTCATCGAAAATCTCGTGTTTCTTGTCGGCCAACTCCTTGAAGGCGGCGAAGGCAACGTTCAACTGCTCTTCCGACTCGACCACGATACCCAGATCATTGAGACGCGCGCGGAATGCGTTTCGCCCCGAGTGCTTGCCGAGCACCAGCTTGTTGGTGTTCCAGCCCACGTCCTCGGCGCGCATGATTTCGTAGGTTTCGCGGTGCTTGAGCACGCCGTCCTGATGGATGCCGGACTCGTGCGCGAAGGCGTTGGCACCGACCACCGCCTTGTTCGGCTGCACCGGATAGCCGGTGATGGTCGACACGAGGCGCGACGCCGGAACGATCTGCGTGGCATCGATGCGCGTCTCCAGCCCGAACACATCACGCCGGGTGCGCACCGCCATGACGATTTCTTCAAGTGACGCGTTGCCTGCCCGCTCGCCCAGTCCGTTGATCGTGCACTCGACCTGACGTGCGCCGGCCATCACCGCGGCAAGCGAATTGGCGACCGCCATCCCGAGATCGTTGTGGCAGTGCGTCGACCAGATGACCTTGTCGGCGCCCGGCACGCGCTCGATGAGCTGCTTCATGCGCTCGGCCCATTGCGCCGGCACCGAGTAGCCGACCGTGTCGGGCACGTTGATCGTCCGGGCACCCGCCTTGATTACCTCGGTGAAGACGCGGACGAGGAAATCGATGTCGCTGCGCACGGCGTCTTCGGCCGAGAACTCCACGTCATCGGTGTACTCGAGCGCCAAGCCGACCGACTTGATCGCCTGCGCCACGACCTGGTCGGGCGTCATGCGCAGCTTCTTCTCCATATGGATCGGGCTGGTCGCAATGAAGGTGTGGATGCGTCCGCTGGCGGCCGGCTTGATCGCCTCGCCGGCCCGGCGGATGTCGTTCTCGCTGGCACGGGCGAGCGAGCACACGGTGGATTCACGGATGGTTTCCGCCACCGCGCGCACCGACTCGAAGTCGCCGTTCGAAGCAGCTGCGAAGCCGGCTTCGATGACGTCGACACGCATGCGTTCGAGCTGACGGGCAATACGCAACTTCTCGTCACGCGTCATCGATGCGCCGGGGCTTTGTTCGCCATCGCGCAAGGTGGTGTCAAAAATGATCAATCGTTCAGACATGATTTTCTCCGGTGTCAGACTGGAATGTTCGGCGTACGGGAACGCACCGCGGTGGCGCTGGCGCACGGCGGGCAGACTTCAACAAATTGTGGGGAGGAATTAGTGTGCGCGCGAGCGCAGCAGCGGCCGGGCCAGCAGCAGGCGGCGCAGCGAGAGGGAGGACGACGGAAGGCGGATCGCGTTCATGTACCCGAATATAAATGCAATTTCGCCGCCCGGCAATGTCCGTTGCCCGGTTCAGGCCGGAGGCGGAGTCGATTTCCGGGTGAAGAATTTCGCCAGCAGCATGACGTAACCGGACAGCGCATAGGCGACAAACAGGCCGAACAGCACGATCGGCGGGTTCAACGACACCGTGACGAAGGCCAGTACGAACCCGAAGATGACGATGAAGGGCACGCTTCGGCGCAGATTGATGTCCTTGCCGCTCCAGAATTTGACATTGCTCACCATCGTCAGTCCAGCAAACAGGGTGATTGCGAATGCCGCCCAGCGCATGTCGGGGCCGGTATAGCCATTGTCTGTCGTGACCCACACGAGACCGGCAACCAGCGCGGCTGCCGCCGGGCTGGGCAAGCCCTGGAAATATCGCTTGTCCACCGTACCGAGATTGGTATTGAAGCGCGCCAGTCGCAACGCAGCACCGGCACAGTAGATGAAGGCGGCAATCCAGCCCCATTTCCCGAGGCCGCGCATTGCCCATTCATAAGCGATCAGCGCCGGCGCGGCGCCAAAGGACACCATGTCCGACAGCGAGTCGTATTCGGCGCCGAACGCCGACTGGGTGCGCGTGAGGCGTGCCACGCGTCCGTCCAGGCCGTCAAGCACCATGGCCACGAAAATCGCGACCGCAGAATATTCGTACCGCCCGTTCATGGCCTGCACGATGGCGTAGAAGCCGGCGAACAGCGAAGCCGTCGTGAAGAGGTTGGGCAGGATATAGATGCCGCGCCTGCGTTTCAGCGGGTCGGCGGGCTTCACATATTGCGGGTCGTACTCTGACATGCGCTCTCTCCGGAAAATCCTGCGCGGACAGCAGCGCGCAAGGCAGAACACTGCGTTCAGGACGATCCGGTGAACGCCAGTGCGATCAGATCCACCATCATCAACGATCCACGTCGCAAGAGTCAGCGCGAATCAGCCGACCCCGAAATGCAAAAGCCCGATCTGCCCGCGCACGCGCGCAGACGGATCGGGCAGCACCGATACCGGATCAGTTCTTCGACTGGTCGACCAGCTTGTTCTTCGCGATCCACGGCATCATCGCACGCAGTTCGGCACCGACCTTCTCGATTTCGTGATTTGCAGTCAGACGGCGACGGGCCGTCATTTCCGGGTAGTTGGTGCGGCCTTCGAGGATGAAGCGCTTGGCGTAGTTGCCGTTCTGGATGTTGTCCAGACACTCCTTCATCGCGGCACGGGCTTCGGCACCGATGATGCGCGGGCCGGTCACGTACTCGCCATACTCGGCATTGTTCGAGATCGAGTAGTTCATGTTCGCGATGCCGCCTTCGAAGATCAGATCGACGATCAGCTTCACTTCGTGCAGGCACTCGAAGTAGGCCATTTCCGGCGCGTAACCCGCGTCGGTCAGCGTTTCGTAACCGGCCTTGATCAACTCGACCAGCCCCCCGCACAGCACGGTCTGTTCGCCGAACAGATCGGTTTCGGTCTCTTCGCGGAACGAGGTTTCGATCACGCCGCCCTTGGTACCGCCGTTGGCGGCCGAGTACGACAGCGCGAGATCGCGCGCCTTGCCCGACTTGTCCTGATACACGGCGATCAGCGACGGCACACCGCCTCCGCGCAGGTATTCGGAACGCACCGTGTGGCCGGGGCCCTTCGGCGCAATCATCACGACATCCAGGTCGGCGCGCGGCACGACCTGGTTATAGTGGATGTTGAAACCGTGCGCGAATGCGAGCGTCGCGCCCTTCTTGATGTTCGGTTCGATATCGCCGTAGTAAACCTGCGGGATGTTCTCGTCCGGCAGCAGGATCATGACCAGATCCGCGCCTTTCACCGCTTCAGCGACTTCCTTCACCTTCAGGCCGGCACCTTCGGCCTTCTTCCACGATGCACCGCCCTTGCGCAGGCCGACTGTGACCTTGACGCCGGAATCGGACAGGTTCTGGGCGTGGGCATGGCCTTGCGAACCATAGCCGACGATGGTGACTTTCTTTCCTTTGATGAGGGACAGGTCAGCGTCCTTGTCGTAGAAGACTTTCATGGGTTTTCCCTTATACGTGTGGGTTTGAGCGGTGATGCGGTACGTGATGGTGATACGGATTCGATTGCAGCCTAGAGACGCAATATGCGGTCGCCGCGGCCGATGCCGCAGACGCCGGTACGCACGGTTTCCAGAATCAGCGACGCATCGATGGCGCCGACGAAGGAATCGAGTTTGGTCGTGTTGCCCGTCAGCTCGATGACATAGGTCGAGTCGGTCACGTCGATGATGCGGCCGCGGAAGATATCGGCGACCCGCTTCAGTTCTTCGCGGTCCTTGCCGGTCGCACGCACCTTGATCAGCATGAGCTCGCGCTCGACGTGTGCCGCTTCGGACAGGTCGACCACCTTGACCACCTCGATCAGCTTGTTCAGCTGCTTGGTGATCTGTTCGATGATGTCGTCCGAACCGGTGGAAATGATGGTCATTCGCGACAGCGACACGTCTTCGGTCGGTGCCACGGTCAGCGATTCGATGTTGTAGCCGCGAGCGGAAAACAGCCCGGACACGCGAGACAGCGCACCTGCCTCGTTTTCGATCAATACGGAAATGACGTGCCTCATTGCGAGCGCCTTGGTAGGGATTGCAGAGACCGCTGCCGCGGAAACGGGCTGCCGGAGGCCGGTGCCCGCTGTCTGCCGGGCGGGTAATCCCGGCAGACGGACTGGGCAGCGTTGCCGCCCGGTTCCGCGTACAGCAGCGTTCGAATTACGGTTACAAGTCTTCCGAAGACAGAATCATGTCGGTCAAACCCTTGCCGCCCATCACCATCGGATAGACGTTTTCGGTCTGATCGACCTGGAAGTCGAGGAACACCAGATCATTCTTGCGCTTGAACGCCTCGCGCAGGGCGCCTTCGACATCGCCCGGCTTCTCGATGCGCATGCCGACGTGCCCATAGGCTTCGGCCAGCTTCGGGAAATCCGGCAGCGAATCCATGTACGACTCGGAATAGCGGTTGCCGTGGATGATTTCCTGCCACTGGCGAACCATGCCCAGATAGCGGTTGTTCAGGCTGCAGATCTTCAGCGGAATGCGGTACTGCTTGCAGGTCGACAGTTCCTGGATGTTCATCTGCACCGAACCCTCACCGGTCACGACCGCGACCGGAGATCCCGGGTGGGCGAGCTGCACGCCGATACCGTAAGGAATGCCCACGCCCATCGTGCCGAGGCCGCCGGAATTGAGCCAGCGACGCGGCTTGTCGAACTTGTAGTACTGGGCCGCCCACATCTGGTGCTGGCCTACGTCGGACGTCACGAACGCGTCGCCCTTGGTGACTTCCCACAGCTTTTCGATGACGAACTGCGGCTTGATGATTTCGTCGCTCTGCTTGTATTTCAGGCAGTCGCGGCGGCGCCATTCCTCGATCTGCTTCCACCACTCGCCAAGCGCTTCCTGATCGGGGCGGTCGGCCGAGCCGTCGAGCAGGCGAAGGATGTCGTCCAGCACGTCCGGCAGGTTGCCCACGATGGGCACATCCACCTTCACACGCTTGGAGATCGACGACGGATCGATGTCAATGTGAATGATCTTGCGGGCAATGCGGGCGAAATCCGCCGGATTGCCGATCACGCGATCGTCGAACCGGGCGCCGACGGCGATCAGCACGTCGCAGTACTGCATTGCCATGTTCGCTTCGTAGTTGCCGTGCATGCCTAGCATGCCGACGAACTGCCTGTCGGTCGCCGGATACGCGCCAAGACCCATCAGGGTATTGGTGCACGGCGCCCCAAGCGTGCGAACGAGCTTCGTCAGTTGCTCCGAACAGTCGGACAGGATGACGCCGCCGCCGGCGTAGATCATCGGCCGCTTGGCGTCGAGCAGCAGCTGTACCGCCTTCTTGATCTGCCCCTGATGCCCCTTGATGATCGGGTTGTACGACCGCATCGTGACCGATTTCGGGTACTCATACTCCGCCTTGGCGATCGTGATGTCCTTCGGGATATCGACCAGCACCGGGCCCGGGCGGCCGGTCTTGGCGATATAGAAGGCTTTCTTGATCGTGCTGGCGATGTCCTTTGCGTCCTTGACCAGGAAGTTGTGCTTCACGCAGGGGCGCGTGATACCGACCGTGTCGCACTCCTGGAAGGCGTCCTGACCGATGGCGGCCGTGGGCACCTGACCGGAAATGATCACCATCGGGATGGAATCCATATACGCCGTGGCAATGCCGGTGATGGCATTGGTCACACCGGGACCGGACGTGACGAGCGCAACGCCCACACGATCAGTCGAGCGCGAGTAGGCATCGGCCGCGTGCAGCGCGGCCTGCTCGTGCCGGACCAGTACATGGCGTACCGCGTCCTGCTTGAAAAGCTCGTCGTAGAGGTACAGGACGGCACCGCCCGGATACCCGAACACATATTCGACCTTTTCTTCCGCAAGGCACCTGACTACAATTTCCGCTCCGGTCAATAGCATTGAACCACCTGTATAAAATTTCCGGAAAAGCGCCAGAGGGTAGCCTGCACCTGTTGCGTGGTCAAGGCATTTGTCCGCCATCTGCGCGGCAATGCGGGCTCCTCACCGCGCCCCGTCCCGCCGGGAACCAAGCCTCCATCCGACCGATCCAGAATACGCTGATCGTTCGGCGCAGACACCCCGAGAAGGAATCAATCTGGCTTCCAGAGAAGAACTGTCGAGCTTTCTCGCCGCCGTAGAACGTCGTGCCTTCAAACAGGCTGTCTTCGCGTTGCGCAATGACGAATCCGCGCTCGATGCCGTGCAGGACGCCATGCTAAAGCTGGCGGAAAAGTACAGTGACCGGCCAGCCGGCGAGTTTCCGATGCTGTTCCAGCGCATCCTGCAGAACGTCATCCGTGACGCATTCCGGCGACGCAAGGTGCGTTCGACCTGGACAACGCTGCTGTCGGCCTTTTCCGGCGCGGATGACGATGATGATTACGATCTGCTCGACACCATGGTGGTCGACGACCCGTCATCGCTCGGCCGCAGCCCGGAGCAGAACGTCGGGCAGGCAGAAGTGATGGCGCTGATCGAGCGGGAGATTGCCCGGCTTCCGGGCCGTCAACGAGAGGCGTTTCTGATGCGTTACTGGGAAGAAATGGATATTTCCGAAACTGCGGCGGTCATGGGCTGCTCCGAGGGCAGTGTGAAGACGCACTGCTCGCGCGCCACGCATTCGCTGGCCGCCGCCCTGAAGCTGCGCGGCGTCAAACTATGAACAATTCCATCACCAGGCCCGAGCCGAATGCGCTTGAACAGGCGGCGATCGGGCAGCGCGCGCATGCCGCGCTGGAAGCTGCCAGTGCGGCACTGCCGCCGGACATCGTATTCCGTCTGGGCCAGTCGCGCGAGAAGGCACTTGCGCTGCATGCATCGAGGCGGCGGGCGCCGATCGCACTGTTCCAGCTGGCCGGCTTTCCGGGCACCGGCCAGCGCTGGCTGCGCGACGTCATCACTCCGGCGCTCGGCATTGTCATGCTGGCGGTGGTCGCCACTGTCGCCGGCCAGTATGGCGCGAACGCGAATCACAGCGAAGTCATCGAAATCGACAGCGCGCTGCTGACGGACGACCTGCCGATCGATGCCTACCTCGACCGTGGCTTCGCGGCCTGGGTCGCGCACCAGGGAGGCGTCTGATGCGCCCCCTGCTGTGCATGATTTCGGTCGTGCTGGCGATCACCGCAGCAGTCCCTGCACAGGCCAGCGACCAGCCCGACTGGCAGCAACTGAGCGCGGCGCAGCGCGATGTGCTCTCCCCGCTGGGGGGAGACTGGAATTACCTTGACGATGATCGGCGCCGGAAATGGCTCGAACTGGCGCAGCGATTTCCATCGATGACGCCCGATGAACAGGCGCGCATGCGCGCGCGCATGAGCTACTGGTCCAGCCTTACACCAGAAGAGCGGGTCGAGGCTCGTGAGCGCTACAAGCGCCTGCAGGCCATGCCGCCCGATCAGCGCGAAGCACTTGCGCGCAAGTGGGAAGCCTACGAAAGCCTGTCGCGCGAAGAACGCAAGCGCTTCAGCGACAGTCAACGCCCGGCAGAAAAAGCACCGGGCGCCGCCACCGCGGCTCCGGTACGCAAGTAGACTGCGCAGGGTTCCGGGGTCTGCAGGAGGGCAGTTCGCACTCCTGCAGACCTCTGGGTCGCCGTTCCACGCTCCCGTACTTTCAGATGTCAGATCTCATCCGTTTTCCGGTGGCCGGCCTGCGCCGCCGCCTCGCTTCGCTGTTGTACGAATCACTGTTGCTGCTGGGCGTGCTGGCCGCTGGGTTCATGCTGCCCTATCTGGCAATAGGCCTCTTTTTCGAGGTGGCGCCGCAGGGCTGGTTTGCCTGGCTGCACGCGTTCTCGCTGCTCGGCCTGTATTTCGTGCATTACTGGCACAGCGGCGGCCAGACGCTGGCCATGCAGACCTGGGGTATCCAGGTAGTCGATGCGGCGCAGGAAAAACCGCCGCACTGGCGCCGCGCCGTGCTGCGCTATCTGCTGAGCTGGCCTTCGGTTCTGTTCTGCGGCGCCGGCCTGATCTGGGCACTGTTCGATCGCGAGCGCCAGTTTCTGCACGATCGGCTGGCCGGCACGCGGGTGATCCGCGTCAAGTAAGTCATTCCAAAGGGCCAATGAAAGCCGCAAGTCATCGCCGGTCTTCCCACCACAGCATGGCTGCCGCGGCGAACATGAAGAGCAGCCCCGGCGTAAGCGCTGCCGCATAGGGCGGCCAGGAATTGATCGCACCGAGGTTGGAAAACAGACCGTTCAGCATGTGGAAGAACACGCCGATCATCACGCCGGTGAATACCTTGATGCTGACCGCGGCGTTGCGGTTGTGCATGTAGGCGAACGGCAGCGCGAGTGCCAGCATGACGATACAGGCCAGCGGATAGGTGAATTTCTTCCACAGCGCGATTTCGTAGCGGCCTGTTTCCTGCCGGTTGTCGACCAGGTGCTGGATGTAGTGCCAGAGCTTCCAGGCCGACATGCGTTCGGGCACGACCAGCATGACGCTCATCACATCCGGGCTGAGGCCAGATTCCCACACCAGGCTGTCCGATCGGCTCACCCGCGCACCCTTGTCGGTGAATTCGGTGCGGGTGACGTCGGTCAGCGTCCAGCCCTCGGGCGGCAGATAGGCTGCGTCGGCGGCTTCCAGCACCGACAGCAGCACACGGCTATCGTTGAACTCGAAAATGCGGAGCTGCTGCAGCTTGCCGTCCGGCGTCACGCTGCCCACGTTAACAAAGTCGTTCTCGTCCTTGATCCAGAAGCCGCTGCGGAATTCGCTGGTCAGCAACTGCGAACGTGCGGCGAGCTTCAGTTCCTGCGCCGCCTTTTCGGCGGGCGGCGCGACGAACTCGCCTGTGACGAAGGTCAACACGACAAAGGGCAGACCGATGCGTGCCAGCAGTCGCAGCAGTTGCGGCGTGGACACGCCCGATGCCCGCAGCACCGTGATTTCGGAGTGGCGCGACAGCGTGGTCAGCGAATACAGACCGCCGATCAGCACGGCGATCGGCAGCGTTTCATACACGCGACCGGGCATGGTCAGAACGGTGTACATCACCGCATGCTCCAGCCCGTAATTGCCGCGCCCGAGGTTGTCCAGTTCGTTGATCAGGTCGAAAAAGCCGAACAGGCCGAGAAAGGACGCGAGCACCAGCAGGGTGGCCAGCACGACTTCGCGACGCAGATAGCGTTCGTGTATCAGCATGGTCAGCGGTTCAGCCAGGCCCGCGGCACGTGTGAATACGTGCGCCAGGCAAACAGGAGTGCGAGCAGCAGGAACATGCCACCGTGCAGCGACCACAGTGCGCCGGGCAGCGACAGCTTGCCCTGCGCGACCCAGGCCTGCGTGACGCTAAGCAGGTTCGAATACATCAAGTAGATCAGCAGCGCGGTCAGCAGATTGGTGGCGCGACCGGCGCGCGGATTGACGAAGGAAAGCGGGATCGCCAGCAGCGCCAGATTGAGCGCAGCGATCGGCAGCCCGATGCGGAACGCCAGTTCGCCATTGTTGGGCGGTGTCGGATCGGCCAGCAGTTCCTCGACCGTACGCAGATAGGGCCGCGACTCCACGCCTTGCGCCTCGCGCGTTTCGATGCGCACTGCGTAGCGCTCGAATTCCATTACGCGGTACTCCGGGCTGCCCGGTACGCCCTCGTAGCGACGCCCTTCGAGCATCACGACAAAGCGGTCTCCGTTCTCAACCGTCTGCGTGTAGCCGTCGCCCGCCACCATCACACCCAGTTTGTCCTTGTCGGTCGTGCTGACGAAGATATTCTTCACCGCACCCTCCTTGCCCTCGCCGCTTTCGACGAAGAACACGCGGTCTGCCTGGGACGACTCGCGGAAACTGCCGGGCGACATCTGGGCCACGTCATCGCGATTGCTCATGCGGGTGCGGAATTCGGCGCTCTTGTTGAGTGCCCAGGGCGCGAGATAAAGCGACAGCACCGCCACCAGCACGGTCAGCGGCACGGCGAACACCAGCACCGGGCGTATCCAGGCAGTCAGCGACACGCCGGTCGAAAACCACACGACCATTTCCGAATCGCGCCAGCTGCGCGACATCGACAGCAGGATGGCGATGAACAGCGTGAGCGACAGGATGACCGACAGGTAGCGCAGCGCCCCGAAGCCGAGCAGCGCCATCACGGCTTCGGATGCCACCTTTCCGCCGGCTGCCTGTCCGAGCAGGCGCACGAGTTGCGTGGACAGCACGATGGCAAACAGGGCCACAAAGACCGTCAAGGCTGTGCTGGCGAATTCGCGCAGGGCGGCGCGCTGGAAGATCAAGCCTGGGGCTCCGTGCGGAACGGCTCTGCGCCGGGGCGCGTCGCAGCGTTCTTTTTTGACTCGTGTGCGGCTTCACACCGATAATCGGGCGATTGAAGCGGCGCGAATTGACTTGAGGAGAAGCGGGTGGAATTTAGCATAAAGAGCGGCAGCCCCGAGAAACTGCGCACCGGTGCGCTGATCGTCGGCGTCTACGAATCCCGCAAGCTCACTGCCACTGCCGCTGCACTGGACGCGGCAAGCAAGGGCCGCATCAGCGAAATCACCGACAGCGGCGACATGGAGGGCAAGGCAGGCAGCACGCTGCTGCTGCACAAGCTGCCCGGCGTTGCCGCCGAGCGCGTGCTGCTGGTCGGTCTGGGCAAGGAGAAGGAGTTCGGCGCACGCGAGTACCGCGATGCAGTGGCTGCGGCCGTGCGCGCACTGCGCGACACGGGTGCTTCCGACGCGGTGTGTGCGCTGGCCGACGAAGCGCCGCGCAAGGCGGCTGGCGCGCGCGCCCTGCGTCAGGCGGCAAGCGCCGTGCTGGACGTTCTGTATCGCTACGACACGCACGCACGCCACAAGAAAGATGAATCGCGCGCGCTGGCAAAGATGGCCTTCATGCTGCCGAAAAAATGCAGCGCCACTGCGGCGGAAGAAGCGCTGGTGCAGGGTGCTGCCATCGGCCATGGCGTCGCCTTCACGAAAACCCTGGGCAATCTGCCGCCCAATCTCTGCACGCCGACCTATCTGGCCGAGCAAGCGCTGGAACTGGGTCGCAAGAGCGGCATCGCGGTCACCGTGCTTGAGCGCGCCGACATGCAGAAGCTGGGCATGGGTTCGCTGCTGTCGGTATCGGCCGGCACCCGCCAGCCGCCGAAATTCATCGCCATGGAGTATCGGGCCGGCAAGAAGGCCGATGCACCGGTGGTGCTGGTCGGCAAGGGCGTCACCTTCGACTCCGGCGGCATTTCGCTGAAGCCCGGCGAAGGCATGGACGAAATGAAGTACGACATGTGCGGCGCCGCCAGCGTGCTCGGCACGCTTCAGGCCATCGCGGCGATGAAGCTGCCGATCAATGTGGTCGGTCTGATCCCGACGGTCGAAAACATGCCGGGCGGCGCGGCAACCCGGCCGGGCGACGTGGTCAAGTCGATGTCCGGTCAGACCATCGAAATCCTGAACACCGACGCCGAAGGCCGGCTCATCCTGTGCGATGCGCTGACCTACGCCGAACGCTTCGAGCCAGCCTGCGTCGTCGACATCGCGACGCTGACCGGCGCCTGCATCATCGCGCTCGGCCACGTCACCAGCGGCCTGATGGCGAACGACGACGCGCTCGCCGACGAGTTGCTGGCCGCCGGCCAGAGTGCGCTCGACCGCGCCTGGCGGCTGCCGATCTGGGACGACTACCAGGAACAGCTGAAGAGCAACTTCGCCGACATGGGCAACATCGGCGGTCGGCCCGCCGGCTCCATCACCGCCGCCTGCTTCCTTTCCCGCTTCGCGAAGAAGTACAAGTGGGCGCACCTGGACATCGCCGGCACCGCCTGGAAAAGCGGCAAGGACAAGGGCGCAACCGGCCGGCCCGTGCCGCTGCTGGTGAATTTCCTGCTCGAACGCGCCGGCAAGCTCTGAGCCCATGCCCCGGGTCGACTTCCACCACGACGCACCCGACAAGCTGCGCCACGCCTGCGAACTGGTCGCCAGTTGGCACGCCGACGGGCGCCGTGTGTGGATCCATTGCGCCGATGACCTGCTGGCAGCGCGCGTCGACCAGATGTTGTGGACCTTCGAGCACCTCGCCTTCGTGCCGCATGTGCGCGATGGCCACCCGCTGGCCGACGCCACCCCGGTGCGCATCGGCCGCGACCCGGCGCTGGCGCCGGCCGACGCGATACTGCTGAACCTGTCGGTTCAGGTACCGGACGGCTTTGAACAGCGCGAGCACATCGTCGAAATCGTCGGTCGCGACACCGAGGACCGCGACGCCGCCCGCGCACGCTTCGTGTTCTACCGGCAGCACGGCTGTGACCTGCATACCCGACATGCCACTGCGGAGCCCGCATGAGTGATGACCTGCTTGGCCGGGCCGACAGCCTGATGCGGCGCAGCCGCAGCTTCGTCGCCGGTCATGCCGCGCCGGCCCCGGTCGATGACGGCATTCCGCTGCTGACTGAAGCCATCGATCTCGACGCGCTGATCGCCGTCCCGGAACCGGAAGACCGCACGGCGGAGATCACGGCGCAGGTCACTGCCGACGTCACTGAGCGCGTGACCGCCGAAGTCACGGCTGCAGTCACCGAGAGGGTGACCGCCGACGTGACGGCGCGCGTCACCGCCGAAGTCACTGCTGCGGTGACGGCAGACGTGACGCAGCAGGTCACTGCACAAGTCGCCCAGCAGGTCACGCGCGACGTCACCGAGCGCGTCACGCAGGAGGTCGCCGCGCAAACACGGCTGGACCTGCTTGACGAGGCCCGCCATGCGGTCCGGGCGGAAATCAACGCTGAACTCCGGGACGCACTGCAGCAGAACACCTCGTATGCTCTGACGCAGCAGTTCGGCGATCTGGCGCCGCTGATCCAGAGCCTGATCGACGACTGGAGCCGCACCACCTTGCCGGCGCTGGTCGGGCTTGAACTGCGCGCCGCACTCGAAGCCGCGATGGGCGCCGCCGTAGAAAACGCCACGGCGCGCATCCGAGAGCAGGCTGTGCTCGACCTGCGCGACACCATCGCCGGTGAAATCGAGGCGCGCAGCGTGGCAGTGGTCACCGCGGCACTGTCCCGCGACCCGTCGGAAGCACCGGACCAGCCTCTATAATCGACGGTTTGCTTTTACGCGAACCCGTCATGACGCTGGCCAAGAGCTTCGAACCGGCCGACATCGAGCGCCGCTGGTACCCCGAGTGGGAATCGCGCGGCTACTTCGCTGCCGGCCTGGACACAGACACCCCGAACAAGCCCAACTTCTGCATCCTGCTGCCGCCGCCGAACGTCACCGGCACGCTGCACATGGGTCACGGCTTCAACCAGACCCTGATGGATGCGCTCACGCGCTACCACCGCATGCGCGGCGACAACACGCTGTGGCAGCCGGGCACGGACCACGCGGGCATCGCCACCCAGATCGTGGTCGAGCGCCAGCTCGACGCCCAGGGGATCTCCCGCCACGACCTCGGCCGCGAGGCGTTCGTGAAGAAGGTGTGGGAGTGGAAGGAATTCTCCGGCTCGACCATCACGCGCCAGATGCGCCGTCTGGGCACCTCGCCCGACTGGACGCGCGAGCGCTTCACGATGGACGAAGGCCTGTCGAAAATCGTCACCGAAACCTTCGTCCGCCTGCATGAAGAAGGCCTGATCTACCGCGGCAAACGCCTCGTGAACTGGGACCCGGTGCTGGGCACGGCGGTGTCCGACCTCGAAGTGGTGCAGGAGGAAGAAGCCGGCTCGCTGTGGCACATCCGCTATCCGCTGGCCGACGGTTCGGGCCATCTGACCGTCGCCACCACCCGTCCGGAAACCATGCTGGGCGACGTCGCTGTCATGGTCCATCCGGAAGACGAGCGCTACGCTGCGCTGATCGGCAAGACCGTGAAGCTGCCGTTGACCGACCGGGAAATTCCGGTCATCGCCGACGACTATGTCGATCGCGAATTCGGTACCGGCGTGGTCAAGGTGACGCCGGCGCACGACTTCAACGACTACGCGGTTGCCAAGCGCCACGGTCTCAGGCTTATCTCAATTCTCGCGCCGGATGCGAAGCTCTATTCCCGCACTTCGATCACCCGGACTGCCGACATTACGAATCTTCTTGATTTGTTCAACGAGAAAGACGCGACGCACGCCTCTCTCGCACAACAGAGAGAAAATGCGACGGACTACTCGCTCACTCTTGATGAGCTGTTGGCTAAGTACATTCCGCTTCACTACCAAGGACTCGACCGCTTCGCCGCGCGCAAGGCCATCGTCGCCGATCTCGAAGCGGCCGGCCTGCTCGACAAGACCGACAAGCACACGCTGAAGGTGCCGCGCGGTGACCGCACCAACGCGGTGATCGAGCCCATGTTGACCGACCAGTGGTTTGTCGCGATGACCAAGCCGGGCGCCGACGGCAAGAGCATCACGCAGAAGGCGCTCGACGTGGTGGCCAGCGGCGAAATCCGCTTCCACCCGGAAAACTGGGTCAATACCTACAACCAGTGGCTCAACAACATCCAGGACTGGTGCATTTCGCGCCAGCTGTGGTGGGGCCACCAGATTCCGGCCTGGTACGACGAAAGCGGCAACGTGTTCGTCGCGCACTCGGAAGCCGAGGCCTACCAGAAGTATTTCGAGCACCTGGCGCAGTCGAATCCGGACCTGAAGCGCCTCGCCGTCGCGACCGCGATGGCGCGCGAAATGTCCGGCGACACGCTGCCCGAGGTCGGTCGGAATTACGCGATCAAGGAGAACCTGCCGCTACTGAAGCGCGACGAAGACGTGCTCGACACCTGGTATTCGTCGGCGCTTTGGCCGTTCTCGACGCTGGACTGGACGCCGGAGTGGGAGCCGGGCAATCCGGACAAGAGCAATCCGGCGCTCGACCTCTACCTGCCGTCGTCGGTGCTGGTGACCGGTTTCGACATCATCTTCTTCTGGGTGGCGCGCATGGTCATGATGACCACGCACATCACCGGCAGGATTCCGTTCCGCGACGTCTATGTGCACGGCCTGATCCGCGACGCCGAAGGCCAGAAGATGTCGAAATCGAAAGGCAATGTGCTGGACCCGATCGACCTGATCGACGGCATCGCGCTCGACGACCTGGTAAAGAAGCGCACCACCGGCCTGATGAATCCGAAGCAGGCGGAACAGATCGAAAAGCGCACCCGCAAGGAATTCCCGGACGGCATTCCCGCCTTCGGCACCGATGCGCTGCGCTTCACTTTCGCCTCGCTGGCCAGCCCTGGCCGCGACATCAAGTTCGACATGCAGCGCTGCGAGGGTTACCGCAACTTCTGCAACAAGCTGTGGAACGCCACCCGCTTCGTGCTGATGAACTGCGAAGGCCAGGACTGCGGGCTGGCGCCGTGCAATGAAGACTGCGGCCCTGAAGGCGCACTGCACTTCCAGGCGCCCGACCTGTGGATCGTCAGCGAACTGCAGCGCGTCGAAGCGGAAGTCGAAAAGCAGTTCGGCGACTACCGCTTCGACCTGGTGGCACAGGCCATCTATCGTTTCGTGTGGGACGAGTACTGCGACTGGTATCTCGAACTGGCCAAGGTACAGATCCAGAACGGCACGCCGGCACAGCAGCGGGCCACGCGCCGCACCCTGCTGCGCGTGCTCGAAACCGTGCTGCGCCTCGCCCACCCGCTGATTCCGTTCATTACCGAAGAGCTGTGGCAGACGGTCGCACCGCTGGCGGCGCGCAAGGAGGGGGACTCGATCCAGATCGCGCGCTATCCGCAGGCGGTGCCCAGCCGCATCGACGCGACGGCCGATGCCTGGGTGATCGAACTGAAGTCCATGGTCGACGCCTGCCGCAGCCTGCGCGGCGAAATGGGCGTGTCGCCGGCGCAGAAGGTACCGCTGCTGGCCGCCGGCAATATCGAGGCGATCACCGGCTACGCACCCTATCTCGCCGCGCTGGCCAGGCTGAGCGAAGTGCAGGCCGTCGGCGAAGAGCTTCCGGCCTCGCCGGCACCGGTTCAGGTGGTCGGCAGCTTCCGCCTGCTGTTGAAGATCGAGATCGACGTGGCCGCCGAGCGCGAGCGCATCGGCAAGGAAATCGCACGGGTCAGCGGCGAGATCGCCAAGTGTGAAGCCAAGCTGGGCAACGAAAGCTTCGTCGGCCGCGCACCGGCCAATGTGGTCGAACAGGAGCGCAAGCGCATGACCGACTTCGGCGATCTGCTGGGCAAGTTGAAGGAACAGCTCGGCCGGCTGGGCTGAGGGGCGGGTTCAGGGCGCACGGTGCATGCCGTGGCCCTGGCCGCCTTGGAACAGTAGGCGCGTGCCCGCAGGCGATCCGATCTGCGGGCACGCGATGTCACGTGATGTTCATTCGCATCGCGGG
This sequence comes from Methyloversatilis sp., assembly GCF_030696805.1. Taxonomy (GTDB): domain Bacteria; phylum Pseudomonadota; class Gammaproteobacteria; order Burkholderiales; family Rhodocyclaceae; genus Methyloversatilis. Next base: position 57,271 of record NZ_JAUYRO010000042.1, read on the forward strand.
CAGGGCTCGCTCCGAAGCGCAACATCGTCGCGGTTTTCGTAGGAGCCGTCCTACGGTCGGCGAGCCGTGCTCGCCGAGATCCCCGCTCCGCCCCCGCAGGCGATCCCGACCGTTGAGCACGCGACTGCTCATGATCAACGCGCGCATCGCGGAAAGGGTCCGCTCCTGCGACGGGCGAACATCGCGCTGTTTTTCGTAGGAGCCTGCCCTGCAGGCGATCCGGTCTTCGAGATGCGACGTCACGTGATCAACGTGCATATCGCGGACAGGGTCCGCTCCTACGAAAGGCAGGCAGCACAGCGGTTTTCGTAGGAGCCGTTGCACGGGCGGCGAGACGTGCTCGCCGAAATCCCCGCTCCGCCCCCGTCGCGATCAGTGCGGTGACCATCGCGCCGCACCCCAGCGGCCGCGTCCA
>NZ_JAUYRO010000088.1 GCF_030696805.1 Methyloversatilis sp.
GTAGGTTGGGGTGAGCGCAGCGATGCCCAACAGGCAACGCGATGTCGTTTCCGGCCGCGCCCCGCGGCTCGAGGTAGGTTGGGGTGAGCGCAGCGATGCCCAACAGGCAACAGGCGGTCCACCGGACCGCGCGCTCAGCGCAGGATCAGTGGCTCGGGTTCGAGCGTCACGCCGAAGCGCGCGTGTACGCTGGCCCGGATGTCGGCGGCAAGGTCAAGCAGGTCGGTGGCGGAGGCCTCGCCATGGTTAACCAGTACCAGTGCCTGCCTGTCATGTACGCCGGCCTCGCCGCGGCGCACGCCTTTCCAGCCGCAATGATCGATCAGCCACGCAGCGGCGAATTTCACTGCTCCGTCGGCCGCCGGATGATGCGGCGCGTCGGGGTGGGCGGCGAGCAGCGTTGCAGCGGCATCGGCCGGCAGTACGGGGTTGCGGAAGAAGCTGCCGGCGTTGCCGAGCACGGCGGGGTCGGGCAGCTTGGCGCGGCGCACGGCGCACACCGCGTCGAACACGTGCTGCGGCGTCACCTGCGTGACGCCGCGCGATGAAAGTTCGCGCTGCAGGTCGGCGTAGTCGCAGCGCACTTCGGGCCGTGTGCCCAGCCGGAAGGCGACGCGCGTGATGACGGCGCGGCCCGCCAACTCGCGCTTGAACACGCTGTCTCGATAGCCGGCCCGGCATTCATCGGCGCCCAGCCGCAGCCATCGGCGGTCGGTCATGTCCCAGGCGTCGACGTGGTCAAGGTAGTCGATCAGTTCGACGCCGTAGGCCCCGATGTTCTGCACGGGTGCGGCGCCGACAGTGCCCGGAATCAGTGCGAGGTTCTCGAGTCCGTGCCAGCCTTGCGCCAGCGCGTGAGCGACCCAGTCGTGCCAGTTTTCGCCCGCTGCGACTGATACGAGCACGTCGTTGCCTGTGCGACCCAGCACGTCGATGCCGCGCGTGCGCATGTGCAGCACCGTGCCGTCGACATCCCGTCCGAACACAATGTTGCTGCCTCCGCCGAGCACCAGCACCGGGCCGCCGACGTCAAGCGCCGCGTCGGTCAGCACCGGCAGATCGGCTGCATCGTCGACCGGCTGCAGCCGGGCAGCGCGAGCCGGCAGGTGCAGGGTATTGAGGTTACGCAGGTCGGCGTCGGTCTGGAGGGGCTGGATCATGGGGCGCCGGGCGAAAAGGGCAGCGCGAGTATAGCCAAGCCCGTAGCCAAGCCCGTAGCCAAGCCCCGCCGCATGGACTCACGGACCTCCTTGGCGGTCAATCGAATAAAAGATATCATATATAAGACTTGAACCTCCCGCTTGCGCGACGCTATTGCAGTGCGCCATGCGGGTTTGCGAATGGCCGCAGCGCACGGTATCGCCGTGTGGCGGCCGGTTCGCATCGGTACAGGCCGCGGATTTTCTGTCCGTGTCTTCGTGCGACGCACCATCGAGCCGGTGTGTCGTTCTATGATGCGAAATACCCGTCCACCGGAGGAACCACCGTGCTTGAAGCTTATCGTGCCCATGTTGCTGAACGCGCCGCGCTCGGCATCCCGCCGCTGCCGCTGACTGCGAAGCAGACTGCCGAACTGATCGAACTGCTGAAGGCGCCGCCCGCAGGCGAGGAAGCCACGCTGGTCGAACTGATCACCCACCGCGTGCCGGCCGGCGTGGACGACGCCGCCAAGGTGAAGGCGAGCTACCTGGCCGCCGTGGCGCACGGCATCGAAAAGTGCGCGCTCATTTCGCGTGCCAAGGCGACCGAACTGCTGGGCACGATGCTCGGCGGCTACAACATCAGCCCGATGATCGAATTGCTGGACGACGCCGAAGTGGGCGCCGTGGCTGCCGAAGGCCTGAAGAAGACGTTGCTGATGTTCGACCAGTTCCACGATGTGAAGGACAAGGCCGATGCCGGCAACGCCAACGCGGTTGCCGTCATGAAGAGCTGGGCCGACGCCGAATGGTTCACCAGCCGCCCTGAAGTACCGAAGTCGATCACGCTGACCATCCTGAAGGTGACCGGCGAAACCAACACCGACGACCTGTCGCCGGCACCGGACGCATGGAGCCGCCCGGACATTCCGCTGCACGCGCTCGCCATGCTGAAGAATGCCCGCCCCGGCATCACGCCGGAAGAAGATGGCAAGCGCGGCCCGGTCAAGTTCATCGAATCACTGCGCGCCCGCGGCAACCTCGTGGCCTACGTCGGCGACGTGGTGGGCACCGGCTCCAGCCGCAAGTCGGCCACCAACTCGGTGCTGTGGTTCACCGGCGAAGACATTCCCTTCGTGCCGAACAAGCGTTTCGGCGGCGTGTGCCTGGGCAGCAAGATCGCACCGATCTTCTACAACACGATGGAAGACGCCGGCGCGCTGCCGATCGAACTCGACGTGAGCCAGATGGACATGGGCGACGTGATCGAACTGCGTCCTTATGAAGGCAAGGCACTGAAGGACGGCCAGGTGATTGCCGAATTCACCGTCAAGTCCGACGTGCTGTTCGATGAAGTACGCGCCGGCGGCCGCATTCCGCTGATCGTCGGGCGCGGCCTGACGGCCAAGGCACGCGAGGCGCTGGGTCTTGCTCCGTCGACACTGTTCCGCCTGCCGCAGGTGCCGGCCGATACCGGCAAGGGCTATTCGCTGGCGCAGAAGATGGTCGGCCGCGCCTGTGGCCTGCCCGAAGGGAAAGGCATGCGCCCGGGTACCTACTGCGAACCGAAGATGACCACGGTCGGCAGCCAGGACACCACCGGCCCGATGACGCGCGACGAACTGAAGGATCTGGCCTGCCTCGGCTTCTCGGCCGACCTGGTGATGCAGTCCTTCTGCCACACCGCCGCCTACCCGAAACCGGTCGACGTGAAGATGCATCGCGAACTGCCGGCCTTCATCAGCACGCGCGGCGGTGTAGCGCTGCGTCCGGGTGACGGCGTCATCCACTCGTGGCTGAACCGCCTGCTGCTGCCGGACACCGTCGGCACCGGCGGCGACTCGCACACCCGCTTCCCGATCGGCATTTCCTTCCCGGCCGGTTCCGGTCTGGTTGCCTTTGCCGCCGCCACCGGCGTCATGCCGCTCGACATGCCGGAATCGGTGCTGGTGCGCTTCAAGGGCACGATGCAGCCCGGCATCACATTGCGCGATCTGGTGCATGCGATTCCGCTGTACGCGATCAAGGCCGGCCTGCTGACGGTCGAGAAGAAGGGCAAGAAGAACATCTTCTCCGGCCGCATCCTGGAAATTGAAGGCCTGCCGGACCTGAAGGTGGAACAGGCATTCGAGCTGTCGGACGCGTCCGCCGAACGTTCGGCCGCCGGCTGCGCGGTCAAGCTCAACAAGGAGCCGATGATCGAGTACATGAATTCGAATATCGTGCTGATGAAGAACATGATTGCCAACGGCTATCAGGACGCCCGCACGCTGGCCCGCCGCATCAAGGCGATGGAAGCCTGGCTGGCCGACCCGAAACTGCTGGAAGGTGACGCCGACGCCGAGTACGCCGCCGTGATCGAAATCGATCTGGCCGACATCAAGGAACCCATCGTCTGCTGCCCGAACGACCCGGACGACGCGAAGTTCCTGTCCGAAGTGCAGGGTCAGGCCATCGACGAAGTGTTCATCGGCTCGTGCATGACCAATATCGGGCACTTCCGTGCGGCATCCAAGCTGCTCGAAGGCAAGCGCGACATCCCGGTCAAGCTGTGGATCGCTCCGCCGACCAAGATGGACGCCGCCGAACTGACCAAGGAAGGGCATTACGGTGTGTTCGGCGCCGCAGGTGCACGCACCGAAATGCCCGGCTGCTCGCTGTGCATGGGCAATCAGGCACAGGTGCGCGAAGGCGCGACCGTCATGTCGACCTCGACCCGCAATTTCCCGAACCGTCTCGGCAAGAACACCAATGTGTATCTGGGCTCCGCCGAACTGGCCGCGATCTGCTCGAAGCTCGGCCGCATCCCGACCGTCGCCGAGTACCACGCCGACATGGGTGCCATCAACAAGGACGGCGACAAGGTGTACCGCTACATGAACTTCGACCAGATCGAGGAATACGCGGAAACCGCGAAGGAAGTGGCTGCCTGATCCTGCGCCCGGCGCAGTGACTGACCGAAGGCCCGCCGGACATCCGGCGGGCCTTTTTCATGGTGCATACGTGCGTGCGGACACGAAGCGGCGCATGCCCGGTCGGCGCGACGCTCATGTTGCACTGCGACGGAGCCGCTAACGGGTGATCGCATTCCTTACGGCTTCGACCGGGCCTGCCATGTCTCCCGATTTCCTGCACCTCGACGTGCTGCTGGTGGAACCTTCATCGACGCAGATGAGAATCATCCGTGAACGTGCCGGCGGCCTGGGCATCGTGCAGATCCGCGAAGCCGACGGGCTGCAGTCGGCGCTCGTCGCGATGCAGCACAAATTGCCCGATGTGGTGATCAGCGCGCTCTATCTGCCCGATGGTGACGGCACGGACCTGGTGCAGACGATGCGCGCGACCGAGGCGCTGCAGCACGTGGCATTCGTGCTTGTGTCGAGCGAAACACGGCCGCAGGCGCTCGATCCGGTGCGCCAGTCCGGTGTCTGCGGCATCCTGCCAAAGCCGTTCTCCGACGCCCAGTTGCGGCGCGTACTCGAAGCGACGGTTGATTTCCTTGCCGAGGGCGAAACAGACGATGCCGACATCGATTTCGAGTCGCTGCGCGTGCTGCTGGTCGACGACAGCGGGAACGCGCGTCGCTTCATGCGCAGGGTGCTCGAGAACATCGGCCTGCGCGACTTCGTCGAGGCGGCGAACGGGCGCGAGGCAGTCGCCCATCTCGACCAGACGATGTTCGACCTGATCGTCACCGACTACAACATGCCGGAAATGGATGGCCGCGCGCTGGTCGAGTACGTGCGCCAGCAAAGCTGGCAGGCGTCCGTGCCTATCCTGATGGTCACCAGCGAATCGGACATGAGCCGGCTCGCTGCCGTCGAGCAAGCAGGCGTGTCGGGCATCTGCGACAAGCCGTTCGAAGCGTCGTCGATTCGCGCACTGCTGCGGCGCGCTCTGCTGCAGCCAGCCTGACGGCACCGTCCTACCGGAGAATTCGATGGAAACCTTGATGTCGGTGTTCCAGGTCAGCCTGGGCGTAGCCCTGGTGATCGGGCTGGTGCTGTTGCTGCTGTATCGCTACATCCAGGACAGCACGCAGACCCAGCACACCATCCTGCGCAACTACCCTGTCGTGGGTCACCTGCGCTACTTCTTCGAACAGCTTGGCGAATACTTCCGGCAGTACTTCTTTCTCGGCGACCGGGAAGAGATGCCGTTCAATCGCGCCACCCGCGGCTGGGTGTACCGGCTGGCGAAGAACGAGGGCGGCATCATCGGCTTCGGCTCGACCTATTCGCTGCACGAGCCCGGCGCGCTGATCTTCGTCAATGCGCCGTTTCCGGTGCTCGACGAGGACCGCGAGAACACGCCGCCGCTGATCCTGGGTAACGGGTTCTGCGACAAGCCCTTCACCGCGCGCTCCATCGTGAACGTCAGCGGCATGAGTTTCGGTGCGATTTCCGCACCTGCCGTGCAGGCACTGTCGCGCGGCGCAGCCCAGGCAGGGTGCTGGATGAGTACCGGCGAGGGCGGGCTGTCGCCGTATCACCTGGAAGGCAATTGCGACGTCATCCTGCAGATCGGCACCGCCAAGTACGGCGTGCGCGATTCGCAGGGCCTGCTGTCGGAGGCGCGGCTGCGCGAGCTGGCGGCGATCGAATCGGTGCGCGCGTTCGAGATCAAGCTGTCGCAGGGTGCGAAACCGGGCAAGGGCGGCGTATTGCCGGCGGCCAAGGTGACCGCGGAGATCGCGCGCATACGCGGCATTCCGCAGGGTGTCGATTCGATCAGCCCGAACCGTCATCCGGAAGTGTCGAACGTCGAACAACTGCTCGACCGCATCGCGCTGATCCGTGATGTCACCGGCAAGCCGGTCGGCATCAAGACTGCGCTCGGCGGTTGGCACTTCATGAACGATCTGTGCGAGGCGATCCTGCGCCGCGGCATCGCTGCCGCGCCGGATTTCATCGCGATCGACGGCGGCGAGGGCGGTTCAGGGGCGGCGCCGCAGGCGCTGGCCGATCACGTCGCGCTGTCGATCGACGAAGCACTGCCACGTGCGGTCGATTCACTGATCGAAGCGGGTCTGCGCGAGCGGGTGAAGGTGATTGCCGCCGGCAAGCTGGTGACCTCGGCCCGCGCCGCATGGGCGCTGTCGGCCGGGGCGGACTTCGTCAACACGGCGCGCGGCTTCATGTTTTCGCTTGGTTGCATCCAGGCCCTGCGCTGCCATTCGAACAGTTGTCCAACCGGCATCACGACGCACAACCCCAAGCTGCACCGCGGGCTCGACGTCGCGGACAAGGCGGCCCGGGTGGCCAACTACTGCCTCAACATGAATCAGGAGATCGACATGATTGCCCACTCGTGCGGGCTGCGCCATGCGCGGGAATTCCGTCGCGAGCACACGCGCATCGTGCAGCCGAACGGCCAGAGCACGGCGCTGAACATGCTGTATCCCTACCCTGTGGCGCGTACCGCCTGAACACGCGGTGGGCGCATCAGCCCGCCGCGCGCCTTCGACTTACTTCTTCAGCGTGCTGCCTGCGCGTTCAAGACCGCCTTCGTAGATGCCGCTGATCACCTTCTTCGCTTCTTCGTCGCTGGCGCCGCTGGCGTCGAAGGTCGATGACCACTTCACCCGCGTCTTGCCTTCGCCGGCCGGGCTCAGCGCCAGCGTCGCCACATAGTTCTTCACCGGCAGCGGGCTGCTCAGGATGGTGTAGGTGTAGGTGTGCTTGACGCCGCTGTAGGCGGTCAGTTTTTCCTCGATCTTCCCGCCGTTGCCGAGCGTCAGCGTGCGCGTGGCGCCGGCCTTGATGCCGGCGCCCTTCATCGTGCTGGAGGCCACCGCCGGGTGCCACACATCGAGCCCGTTGAAATCACCCACCAGTTTCCAGACGGTGTCGGGCGAACCATCGACCGTGGCTTCGCGTTCCACTGACAACTTGCCGGCAGCCACGCTGACGGAGGCGATCAGCATCAGGCTGCTGCCGGCGACGAATGTGCGAAAAGCGTTCATCAGTTGTTCCTTTTTGAAGTTCGGATCGGAGCGCCGCAGGGCGCTGCCGCGGATTATCGGCTGCATCCGCGGTATCACGCCGAACTATTCCGGTCAGGCGGTGAGCCTGCGTCGCTGCAGCGCGTCGGCCGTCGTTGCAGCGAGTTCGCGCAGCATCCGTTCGGTGGTCGCCCAGTCCACGCAGGCGTCTGTGACAGAGCAGCCGTAGCGCAGTCGCGAAAGATCGGCCGGAATCGGCTGGTTGCCCGCTTCAAGATGGCTTTCGATCATGACGCCGACGATGGAGCGATTGCCATCGCGGATCTGTGCGGCGACGTCCGCCAGCACGAGCGGCTGCATTTCGGGCTTCTTGAACGAGTTCGCGTGCGAACAATCGACGACGATGTTGGGCGGCAGCTCCGCCCGGATCAGCGACTGTTCGGCCAGCTTGATGCTGACCGAGTCGTAGTTCGGCCGCCCGGCACCACCACGCAGCACCAGGTGACCGTGCGGATTGCCGCGCGTGCGGATGATGCTGGAGCGTCCGTAGCGGCTGATGCCGAGGAAGCTGTGCGGCCGCGACGCCGAAATGATGGCGTTGATCGCCGCATTCACATCGCCGTCGGTTGCGTTCTTGAAGCCGACCGGCGTGGACAGGCCGCTGGCCATTTCGCGGTGTGTCTGCGATTCGGAGGTGCGCGCGCCGATCGCCGTCCACGACACCAGATCGCCCAGGTACTGCGGCGAAATCGGATCGAGCGCTTCGGTAGCGGCCGGAAGGCCCAGTTCTGCGACGTCGAGCAGGAAGCGGCGAGCGCGGCGCATGCCCTCCTCGATGCGGAAGCTGTCGTCCATGAAGGGGTCGTTGATGTAGCCCTTCCAGCCGGTCGTGGTGCGCGGCTTTTCGAAATAGACGCGCATCACCAGCAGCAGGCTGCCGGCCAGATCTGCAGCCAGAACGTGCAGGCGCCGCGCATATTCCATGCAGGCGACCGGATCGTGCATCGAACACGGGCCCACCACCACCAGCAGCCGCGGATCGCTGCGTTCCAGCACGCCGCGCACGGCGGCGCGCCCCTCGTTGACGCTGTGTGCGGCGGCGGCGCTCAGCGGCAGGTCGTTCTTGATGTCGACCGGTGCCGCCATCACGCCGAAACTTTCGATGCGCCCGTCTTCCAGTGAGCTGTCGCTGTCCATGTCCGTTCTCCTCGGTAGCACCGGACAGTGAACGCCCGCGCGCGCCTCAAGTCAATCGGCCATGCCGCGGCGTCAGTTCAGTGCAGCGTCGCCGGCCGCGGTGCGGGTGCCGTTCCAGCGTACGCGGTAGATCGCGTTCGCATGATCGTCGGACACCAGAAGGCTGCCGTCGGGCAGTTCCAGCACATCGGCCGGGCGGCCGAACACGGCATCGTTGAGGCCGAGGAAACCTTCGATGAAAGGGGTGTAGCTCACCACCTTGTTGCCGTCGAGGCGCGCCATCATCACCCGGTAGCCATCCGGCTTGCTGCGGTTCCACGAGCCGTGCTCGGCGATGAACAAAGCGTTGCGGTATTCGTCCGGAAATTGCTGGCCGCTGTAGAAACGCATGCCGAGCGGTGCCACATGGGCACCCAGGTTCAGCGCGGGTGCCGTGTAGTCGCCGCACGACTTGCCCTGTCCGAACTCCGGATCGGACACGGTGCCGCCGTGGCAGTAGGGATAGCCGAAGTGCTGGCCTGCCTTCGCGACGCGGTTCAGTTCGCAAGGCGGCGTGTCGTCGCCCATCCAGTCGCGTCCATTGTCGGTGAACCACAGTTCGCCGCTTTTCGGGTGCCAGTCGAAGCCGACCGTATTGCGCACGCCGCGCGCAAACACCTCGAGCCCGCTGCCATCCGCATTCATGCGCATGATGTTTGAGTAGCCATCCTTGTCCCGGTCACAGATGTTGCACGGCGCGCCGACCGGCACGTACAGCTTGTCATCCGGGCCGAAAGCGATGAATTTCCAGCCGTGCGCCTTGTCCGACGGAAAACGGTCGCTGACCAGTACCGGTGCCGGCGGCGCGTCGAGCCGCTTGTCGATACCCGGCAGTTTGACGATGCGGTCGACCGCGGACACGTACAGGTCGCCCTTGCGCCAGGCCACGCCGACCGGCATGTTCAGGCCGCTGGCCACCTTGACTGCAGTGCCTGCTGCCATCGTCGTGCTGTCGTAAGGTATCGCGCTGACGTGACCCTTGCGCGACCCGACATAAAGCCGGCCCGCCTCGCCGAGCGTCATTGCACGCGGGTTGTCGACCTTGGCCCACAGCTCGATGCCGAAGCCGGGTGGCACGCTGAGATGCTGCGGAACTTGCTGCGCTTGAGTGACGACCGGGCTTAATGCAATGGCGCAGGCGGTCAGCAGGGTTCGTATCATCCGTTTCTCCTGAAACTCAATCGGGTCAGTTCAACCGGATCGACCGGTTCGGTCGTCAGGCGTTCCAAACCAGGACGCTGCCGACAACGGAGGCAGAAAGGCAAATCATGAATCTGGTGAGCTGGAACATCCAGTGGGCGCGCGGTTGCGACGGTCGGGTCAGCACCGCACGCATCGCACGCGCGCTGAACGATTTCGGCGACGCCGACGTGATCTGCCTGCAGGAAGTCGCGCGCGGCTACGACGATCTGCCCGGTCTTCAGGGTGAAGACCAGGTCGCGCAGTTCACCGCGCTTTTCCCCGATCATGCGCCGATCTTCGCACCCGGTGCCGACAGTCTGCGCCGGGATGGCACGCGCCGGCAGTTCGGCAATCTCACGCTCAGTCGACTGCCGGTACTTGCCGCCTGGCGACATCTGCTGCCCTGGCCGGCGGACGGCGCGGTCCCGAGCATGCAGCGCGCGTGCGTGGAAGTCGTGCTGGACGGCCCGGCCGGCGGATTGCGGGTGCTCAACACCCACCTCGAGTACTACTCACGCTTGCAGCGCATGGGGCAGATCGAGGCGTTGCGCGCGCTCAATGCAGAGGCGCAGGCCCATGCGGTCGCGCCGCCGGCGGCGAAGGCGTCGGGCGGTGCGTTCGCCGCCATCCTGCGGCCGGCCGCCGCGCTGCTGTGCGGCGACTTCAACTGCGAGCCGGGCAGCGAAGAATTCGTGCGTCTGGTTGCGCCCGGTGCGTCGCCAGAAGCGCGCTGGCACGATCTGTGGTCGCACTGTCATGGCGCGGTGGCGCATGCCGACACGGTCGGACTGCATGGCTGCGACTGGCCCGGGCGTCGCTTCTGCTGTGATTTTGCGTTGGCCACGTCGCCGCTGCTGCCGCGGGTGCAAGCGGTCGAGGTCGATCAATCCACCGCGGCGTCGGACCACCAGCCGGTCTGGATCACCCTCGCCGACTGATTCGCTGAGCCGCGCTCAGGCCAGATCGTCCGGTTCAAGCATCCGTTCGATCTGGTCGATGCGGTCGCGCAACATGAGTTTGCGTTTCTTGAGGCGGCGCAGCAGCAATTCGTCGCCGGCCGGGGCAGCGTGGAGATCGGCGATCGCCTGATCGAGGTCGCGGTGCTCGATGCGCAGCAGCTCAAGCGATGCGCGCAGTTCGTCATCTTCCATGTGCGGGACCGAATCGTGACAACCGGCGCGCGGCCTGCGCCGTTAAGGGATGGTGGATGTTAGGAGCGTGTTGCAACCGGTGCAAGCTCCCTTCAGCGCCGGGCCATGCGGCCGTTAAATCACTTGAAAGACGGCAGGATTGCCCCACCTGCAATACAGGTGCTTGCAGTGCCGTATCGAACAGCCGGACAACCGTCAGGCTGCAAGCTGGTGAGCCGCACAAGCCAAGGAGATACATCATGCACATCATGTTCAACAATCCGCTGGTTTACGTGGTCGAGTATGCGGGGCTGGAAGCGGTCGAAGTCATCGACAAGCGGGTCGGGCGCGGCGCGCTGATCCGTGACGACGCAGCGAAGCGCTTCCGCGAGGAACTGAAGGCGCTGGTCGACCACGAGGTCGATCATGAAGTCGGCGCGGAAGCGTTCGACGCTTTCATGGTGCCGTGGGAGGCATTGCTGACCCAACCGGCGATCTATCACTGATTCGGTAAGATGCGTGCTCGTCCAACGAGCACGCAATCACTGACATCCGGATGAACAAGGCCTTCACGAAGGAAACCGACACCGAGGAAGAAGACCCCGAAGTCGTCACCGCGCTGCCGCCTGGCAGCAAGAACTACATGACGCTCGCCGGCTACGGCCGACTGCGGGCCGAGCTTGACCAACTGGTGCGCGACGAGCGCCCGCGCATCGTGGAAACAGTCGCCTGGGCCGCCTCGAATGGCGACCGCTCGGAAAACGGCGACTATATATATGGCAAGAAGCGCTTGCGCGAAATCGATCGGCGCATCCGTTTCCTGATCAAGCGCCTCGAATCCGCCACCGTTGTCGATCCGCAGGACCAGCAGAGTGCCGACCAGGTGTTCTTTGGCGCCACCGTGCGCTACGAGGACGAAGATGGCAGCGAACAGATGGTGCAGATCGTCGGTGTCGACGAAGCCAATGCGTCGGAAGGACGCATTTCATGGATATCGCCGCTCGCCCGCGCCTTGCTCAAGGCGCGTGAAGGCGACACGGTCCGCGTGCAAAGCCCGTCCGGGTTGCGCGAGATCGAAGTCACCGCGATTTCCTACCGCTAAGCTCCTCCACGAACGTTGCCGCACCGCTCACTTCACAACCGCCCCCCTTTTTCAAACACAGGAAATCATCATGCGTCGCTTAATGACTGCCGCACTGCTTGCCTTGATCACCGCACCGGCCATGGCCGAACTCACCGTCAAGGATGCCTGGGTCCGCGCCACCGTGCCGCAGCAGAAGGCCACCGGCGCCTTCATGCAGATCACCGCGCCGAAAGCCGCCCGACTGGTCGAAGCCAGTTCTCCGGTGGCCGGCGTGACCGAAATCCACGAGATGACGATGGACAAGGACATCATGCGCATGCGCGCCATCCCGGGTATCGACCTGCCGGCCGGCAAGGCGGTGGAGCTCAAGCCGGGCGGCTATCACGTCATGCTGATGGACCTGAAGGCCCCGATCACCGAAGGGCAGGACGTGCCCGTGACACTGGTCATCGAAGGTGCGGACAAGAAGCGCGAAACCATCGTGATCAAGGCGACCGCGCGCGCCCTTGGCGCCAGCGGTGCGATGGATCACAAGCACTGAGCGAGGCGTCGCAGATCGCGCGGCGCCCGAGCGAGGCCGGCTATAGTCCGGCTTTCCGAACCGGATCGCGCATCGCATGCCCGTCAGCCTGACCGACCCCGCCATCCTGATCGCGCTTCTGGCGGCCGCACTGCTCGGCGGTGTGCTGAGCGCCATCTGGCTGCGCAGCCGCAACGAGCTGGTGGCCGAACGTGCGCAGGCCGAGCGTGCGGCGCAGCTGCTGATGGCGCAGGAACGGCTGCGCGCCGCATCGCTCGACATCGATCGCCTGCGCGCCGAACTGAAAGTGAGCGGTGCCGACCGCGCCACGCTCGACCTTCAGCTGCAGCAGGAGAAGGCTGCGCGCGTGCGTGCCGAAACGCAGGCACAGCGGCTGCCGGCGCTCGAACAGACGCTGGCCGACTCCCGGCTCGCCCACGACAGGGCGCTGGCCGAAGGCGCGGCGCAACGCCAGGCGCTGGCCGAGGCCGTGGCCGGATTGCGCACCCAGCTCGACGCCGAACGCAGCCAGACGACCCAAAAGCTCGCGCTGCTCGACGCGGCGCGCGAGCAGATGGCTCTGCAGTTCCAGGAGGTGGCGAACCGCATCCTGGAAGAGAAGAGCCAGCGCTTCACCCAGCAGAACCACGACAATCTCGGGCTGCTGCTCAATCCGCTGAACGAGAAGATCAAGGCCTTCCAGGATCAGGTGGCACAGACCTACGACCGGGAATCGAAGGAGCGGCTGACGCTGAAGAACGAAATCGAGCGGCTCGCGCTGCTCAATACCCGGATCAGCGAAGACGCGGTCAGTCTCACCCAGGCGCTCAAGGGCAGCAACAAGTCGCAGGGCATCTGGGGCGAAATGGTGCTGGAAAAGGTGCTTGAATCGTCCGGCCTGCGTCGCGGACACGAATATGTCGCCGAAGAGAGCTATGCCGCCGACGACGGCAACCGGCGCCGACCGGACGTGGTCATCCAGCTGCCTGAAGGCCGCCACATGATCATCGACGCCAAGATGTCGCTGCTCGGCTACGAGCGCTATTGCAGTGCCGACAACGACGCCGCACGCGCCCTGGCGCAGCGCGAGCACGTGCAGTCGATCCGCGCCCACATCAAGGGGCTGTCGGACAAGAACTATCCGATGCTCGACGGACTGAAAGCGCCCGATTTCGTGCTGATGTTCGTGCCGGTTGAACCGGCGTTCATGCTGGCTGCCACCAGCGACAACACATTGTTCGAGGACGCGTTCTCGCGCAATGTGTTGCTGGTCAGTCCGAGCACGCTGCTGGCGGTACTGCGCATGGTGGCCAATGTCTGGCGGCAGGAAAGCCAGGGCCGCAACGCCCAGCAGATCGCCGAACAGGGAGCACGGTTGTACGACAAGTTCGTCGGCTTCGTCGAAGACCTCGAAGAGATCGGCAAGCGCATCGACCAGACGCAGAAGGCCTATCAGGATGCACACGGCAAGCTCGCGTCAGGGCGTGGAAACCTGGTGCGGCAGGTCGAGAACCTGCGCCGGCTGGGCGTAAAGCCGGCCCGGCAACTGCGCGCTGGCTTGTTGCCCGATGAGGTGGCTCTCGAAGAACCGCCGCCGGATCTGGAACATCCGGGCTGACGCGCGCGGGCGCCATCCATTATCTGGGCACGCGCGAAACCTGAAGCGCCATTCGCGGCCAAAGCAGCAGCGGCATGCCTTGAGTGGTTTGTTCGGACAGCGTCCGCAGACCTGCGCGGCCGAGGTCTGCAGCATGGCGGGCAGACCGCAGGACGCCCCTTCGGCGCGTTCGCCATGCGCGACAGATCAGGAGATCCCCGATGAAGTACCGGATGTTTGCCCTCATCGCCGCGACCGCTGTGCTCGCTGGTTGCGCCGCCGTCCCGCAGTATCGAACCGACGCCGGTACGCCGCCCGGCGTGGCCGAGGTCAGCCCGGGCAAGGCGGGCGTCTATGTGTTCCGTACCAGCTACAGCGCTCCGGCGCTGCCGATCGACGTGCTGCTCGATGGTGAGCCGATCGGCTCGACCGTGTCGCAAACCCATCTGTTCAAGGAAATCGAACCTGGCCGGCACACCCTGGGCTCACGGCTTCAATTCACGTCGAAGCTCGAGTTCGACGCCAAGCCGGGCCAGATCGTGTACGTGCGGCAGGACCTTTGGCTGGGCTACCTTCAGGTGCACACCCGGCTGCGCAAGGTGCACCCGGACGACGGCGCACGTGCGGTGCGCACCACGAAGCTCGCTGTCTCCCGCTGAGGGGTCGCACGGTGTCGGAAGTCGCTGCAGTCTTACAGCGGCTTGCCCGGACGGCATGGACAGGATCCGCGTCGGCGCGCCTCTGAGCTGTCTGTGCGGGCACCCTGGAGGATTGGGCCGATCGTTCTCCGTCGCGGGTCCTACAGGCTGTGGGCGCCCGACTACAGTGAACCT
The DNA here is from genome assembly GCF_030696805.1 of Methyloversatilis sp. Classification (GTDB taxonomy): domain Bacteria; phylum Pseudomonadota; class Gammaproteobacteria; order Burkholderiales; family Rhodocyclaceae; genus Methyloversatilis. Next base: position 14,666 of record NZ_JAUYRO010000088.1, read on the forward strand.
GTTCGCAAGCACTAGGCTGCAGTCATGGGCATCCATTTGATGCCTGCCACCCAGATGGAGGTCCACCATGACTTTAGCCCGTACAGCCCTTGCAATTGCGGTAGCCGCATTTTCCGTGTCGCTCAGCGCTCAGCCGACGTATCCGAGCAAGCACCAGAAGGAGGTGATGCCGGAGGCGCAGCAATCCGAAAGTCAGAAGAAGTACCAGCCGGAACAGGATCAGGCTCGCAAGTCGACGCAGTATCCGAGCGAGCACGCCAATGAAGTGGTGCGCGACCGCGACACCAAGCAGAAGGCGTCCGACCGTGCGGATGAACGCGAACGCCGCCCGGAAGGCCAGACCACCCCCGAGCCCCGCAACTGACGGTTGAGGGTTCGCGCGGGCCGCCCGCCGCCACCGGCGGTTGGGCGGCCCGTCGCCGTTTACCTTCATATCCACGCGGGTTCGGACTACGCCGATTGACGCCGGCGATGCACGTCGTGCAGCAAGTCTTGCCGCAATGCTGGGAACGCCGCCGCGCACGGATCGGCCGGACAGGTCTGTGCGGCGCAGTTCTGTGTCGGAGCAGGGCAGCAGCTCGATGAACTGATCGCCCGATGAACATCGACGGACCATCGACGCGGGCCGCATTCTTGCCACAACAGGCTTTCCCGTTCGACGGAGCAACGAGATGGCCAAGGTAGGCAACAAAAGCTCACGCAAAGTGGAACTCGTGATGCACGAGTTCAAAGAGGGCAAGCTCAAGAACGGCAGCACCGGCAAGCCGGTGAAGGACCCGAAGCAGGCGGTGGCGATCGGCTCGGCAGAAGCGCGCAAGGCAGACAGAAATCCCGCAAGCGCACCTGACCCGAGTGGTTCAGTCCCATCGGGCCCTGGAGGGTGATGACCCGCAGAGCTCTTTCGTCGCGGGCGCCGCTGTGCGTCTTTCCAGTCGCCTGCGCATCCTGGGCGTACGCGACGCCGCGCACCGAACCGGGTGCTCAGGGCCGCGCGCGCCGCTTCCATATCCAGCACACAACGCCCACCACCACCAGCAGGGTGCCCGCCTTGCGTGCCGCCGCCGCCGGCCGATGGCGCAGTTCCGCGCGGCCGCCCGTCTCGGCATAGATGCGCGGCAGATGGCTGCGCATCAGGTCGCCAGCCAGACCTTCCACCATGTCGACGCGGTCCGCCGCCAGCAGCATGTGCCAATGGCGCAGATCGTTCTCGCTGTGCTGAGAGGCCTGCCGCCGGATCGCGCCGCTCAGTCCCTTGGGCGGCAGGGTGCTGCCGAACAGCGGGGTGATGCCGGGGCGTTCGTTGGAGTGCTGGATTTCGACCAGCACCGCCTGCTGACTGGGGGGGTGCGGCTGGAAGTCGAGACGGGGCGGTTGGCGCTCCATCGGCACGGCCGGCCGGCGCGAGCGCGGCAGATCGATGCCCCAGCCGGGGATGTGCGCAAATCGTGCGCGGTCGAGCGGCCGGTGTTGGTCTGCCATCGGGTGTTCATCCAGGTCGTTGTTCATGACGTCTCCCTCGGGCTAGACCGTGACACCCGGCGGGATCAGCACCGTCTTGATGCAGCCGTCGAGCTTGTTGGCAAACAGGTAGCAGGCGTCGGACACTTCTTCCAGCGGAATGCGGTGCGTGATGATCCGGCGCGGTTCGATGCGGCCCGCCTGGATGTGTTCGATCAGACGCGGCAGCTGGCGCTTGACGCTGGCCTGGCAGAGCTATCGGCTCAAGCACCAACGCGAGGCCGGCATGGTGCAGATCGGCGCCGCCGCGCCCGGCAAAGGAATGGGTGACGCTCGTTGATCGCGCCCCTGCGTTCTGGCCTTCGGCCCTCACTGCGGGGCGCGATCCACGAGCATGCAAATGTAATGTGGGTGTATCAGTCTTAAATCGGCAAACAGGTGAAAAGCGTGTCAGTTTTTATCGGCATTGACAGGCCCGACACAGTGGCCCTGGCGATACTCCTGCTGACAGACCACCACGCATCGGACCGGGGGCAGACCTGAACTATGGGCACACGCCGCCAGGTCACAGCTTGAAAACGCGCTCCACGAGGCTGGCCCGAGTGGCCAGCCACCGACGCCGAAGGGCGGTTCAGCACGCCATCACTGGCAGTGCCCGCAACAGGATCCGCGCTCCGGCGCGGCAACTTCGCCGTGCCCCGTCGCAACCGACACGGGCGTGTAGCCAGCATCCCTAATCGCTTCCGCGATGTCGTCCGCGTCCGCCGACACCGGCTCGACGTGCACGCGTTTCGTGGCCAGGTCGATCCGAACCCCGGCGTCCTTGTCGGTCGCCTTCAGCGCGCGGGTGATGATGCTGACGCAGTGGCCGCAGGTCATGTCTTTGACTTCGAAAGCAATCATTTTCTACTCCATCGGGTTGTTGGTGAGTTGACTGTCCGCCCTCCCACTGTTGCAAGGTCAAGCAATCCGGGCAGAAATCCATGAGGCCTCCAGGCGCAACTGCCGGTGTTGACATTGCCATCGTCGGAACCTTGACGATGTGCAACTTCGAACAACGCTCCGAGGTATCCATGAACGCCAACGCACTGTCCGATATCACGCTGCAGGTCACGGGCATGACCTGTGCATCCTGTGCCATGCGCGTCGAAAAGTCGCTCAAGGCTGTCCCCGGTGTCAGGCGGGCCCGCATCAACCTGGTGACCGAACAGGCCTCGGTGAGCGCCGGGACTGCAGTGACTGCAGACACTCTGGCCGCCGCTGTGCGCAAGGCGGGCTACGACGTCGCGACGACCGACATCACGCTGCGGGTCGAAGGCATGACCTGCGCTTCTTGCGCAGGGCGTGTCGAGAAGGCTCTGCTCAGGGTGGCCGGCGTTTCCGCAGCCACCGTCAATCTGGCGACCGAGAAGGTGAGCATCCATGCGCTGTCTGCGGTGCCGGTCACGGCACTGAAGTCCGCCATCGAGAAGGCCGGCTATGTCGCGAAGGAGCTCCAGGATGTAAAGCCGCAGTCCGCGCCTCGTCTTCCTGCCTGGTGGCCCGTCGCCGTGGGCGGCGCGTTGACGCTGCCCCTGGTGATGCCGATGCTGCTGCAGCTCTTTGGCATCGACTGGATGCCGGACGGCTGGCTGCAACTGGCCCTGGCGACCCCGGTGCAATTCTGGCTCGGCTGGCGCTTCTACCGTGCCGGCTGGAAGGCCGTGCTGGCCAAGACCGGCAACATGGACCTGCTGGTGGCCCTGGGCACCTCGGCGGCTTACGGGCTGTCGGCCTACCTGCTGTTCGGGCATGCCGACCATGGCATGCCGCACCTGTACTTCGAGGCCTCCGCGGCGGTGATCACGCTGGTGCTGCTGGGCAAGTGGCTCGAGCAACGTGCGAAGCGGCAGACGGCCGACGCCATCCGGGCACTGAATGCGCTGCGCCCAGGCACCGCCCGCGTGCGTCGAGAGGGCGTTGAGGCGGATGTTCCGGTGGATCAGGTGCAGGTGGGTGACCTCGTGATCGTGCGTCCTGGCGACCGCGTAGCCGTCGATGGCGACATCGTGGAAGGCCGCAGCCATGTCGACGAATCGCTCATCACGGGCGAGAGCCTGCCGGTGGCCAAGGGGGGCGGCGACAAGGTGACCGGCGGCGCCATCAATGCCGAAGGTGCGCTGACAGTCCGCACGACCGCCATCGGCGCCGAGACGACGCTGGCCCGAATCATCCGCATGGTCGAGTCGGCGCAGGCCGCGAAGGCGCCCATCCAGCGCATCGTCGACCGCGTGAGTGCGGTGTTCGTGCCGGTGGTGCTGCTCATTGCGCTGGCAACTTTCGCTGGATGGTTCGGCTTAACGGGGGATTGGGAGCAGGCGCTCATCAACGCGGTGGCCGTGCTGGTCATCGCCTGCCCCTGTGCGCTCGGGCTGGCCACGCCGACCGCCATCATGGCCGGTACCGGTGTCGCGGCGCGCCACGGCATCCTGATCAGGGATGCCGAAGCGCTTGAGGTCGCGCACGCTGTCACCGTCGTCGCGTTCGACAAGACCGGCACGCTCACGGAAGGCAAGCCTTCGCTCGCTGCCGTGCGGGCGGCCGAGGGCTACACCCGGAACGAGGTGCTATGCCTGGCCGCCGCGCTGCAGAAGTCGAGCAGCCATCCATTGGCCGTGGCCGTGATGGACCTGGCGCGGCACGAGGGCCTGCCGGTGCCCGAGGCGCACACGGCCGAGGCGCTACCGGGGCGTGGGGTCCAGGGTGTCGTGGGTGGCCAGACGCTGACCCTGGGCAGCACGCGCCTGCTGCACGAACTGGGTCTTGTGGAAGGCGATTTGCACGCCGAAGCGCATCAGCTGGAGCGGCAGGGCAGGAGCGTGTCCTGGCTGGTCCGGTCCGATCCGGGCCAGCGTCGTCTGCTGGGCCTGCTGGCCTTCGGCGACACGGTGAAACCAACAGCGGCGGAGGCGGTGTCGCGGCTGCACCAACTTGGCATCCGGACCGTCATGCTGACGGGTGACAACCGTGGTGCGGCCGATGCGGTCGCGAAGGAAGTGGGCATCACCGACCTGCGTGCCGGGCTGCTGCCGGGCGACAAGGCCGCCATCGTCAAGGAACTGCGCGACGCTGGCGAGGTGGTCGCCTTCGTCGGCGACGGCTTGAACGACGGGCCGGCACTGGCAGCCGCTTCGGTGTCCTATGCGATGGCGGGCGGCGCCGACGTGGCCACCGAGACCGCCGGCATCACGCTGATGCGCGGTGATCCGCGCCTGGTGGCCGACTCGCTTGATGTATCCCGCCGCACGTACTCCAAAATCAAGCAGGGCCTTTTCTGGGCCTTCGGCTATAACGTGCTGGGTATTCCGCTGGCGGCGCTGGGTCTGCTGAACCCGATCATTGCCGGTGCCGCAATGGCCTTCAGCAGCGTCAGCGTGGTGCTGAACGCGTTGACGCTGCGCAGGTGGCAGGGTGTTGCCGACGGACGCGCGGTGAAGTCTGCAAACCGGCAGATCCGAAGCGGGGCCGTCAAGGGAGAGCAGCGATGAGCATGAACATCGGTGAAGCCGCAAAGGCCTCCGGGGTGTCGACAAAGATGATTCGCCACTACGAGAGCGTCGGACTTTTCCCGGAGACGGCGCGAACGGCGTCCGGCTACCGGCAGTACACCGCCAGAGAAGTCAGCACGCTACGCTTTGTTCGGCAGTCGCGCGACCTGGGCTTCTCAATCGAACAGATTCGCGCGTTGCTCGGCCTGTGGCAGGACCGCAAGCGGCCAAGCCGGACGGTGCGCGCGCTGGCGCAGGCGCATATCGCGGAACTCGAAGAAAAGTTGAAGGAACTGCACGCGATGAAGGCCACGCTGGAGCATCTCGTTCACTGCTGCCACGGAGACGATCGTCCTGACTGCCCCATCATCGAAACACTCGCTCACGAAGGAATCGCACCGGCCGCTGCGGAACATCGCGCGCGCGGAAGGACCGCCGGGCTCCAGCCGGGCCGGGCGCGACGAAGGGAGGGCTGACATAAACAGGTGATGAGTGCGGACGGGACGCGCCAGCGCGAGCAGGCCCAGCGCGCTTTGTGGTGCCATCTGCATCAGGCGTCGCGTTTCGCCAAGGGGCCTCATTTGACGAGTACACGAAAAAGGCCTTCTTTCGAAGGCCTTGATTTTCAACGCGGTTCTTTGGCTCCCCGACCTGGGCTCGAACCAGGGACCTACGGATTAACAGTCCGTTGTCGGACTGACCGGAAACCCGCGTCTGGCAAGGGATAGGGCATCGCGGTGTCTAATATTTCACCGCTGGAACGTGTCCGGAAAGGCGCATCTGGCCGTGGTTCAGGCGGCTCTATTAGACGGCGGCCTTGACCTGATTCGGCTGAACAACGCCGCGCCAGCGTTGCTTCACGTAGCGCTCGGTTGTTGTGATGGAATCGTGGCCGCACAGCACCTGAATCTTCTCGAGCTGGACGCCTGACTGCCACATGTCGGTTGCGCCTTTGCCCTTCAGGTCGTAGTACCCGAAGCTGGGCACCTTCGCGGCGGCCTGGCGGCGCTTGAGCATCGCGCACAGGCCGTCGTAGGTGTAGGGCTGGCCATCGCGACGATGCAGCAGCGTCATGCCGCGCAGCTTGCCGGCGCCGGCCTTCAGGCGATCGAGGATATCGTCGACTTCCTGTGTCACCTCAATGTCGACCACGGCGCCCGTCTTGGCCTGGTCGTTTCGTATCACGCGCACCTCGCGGCCGTCAGGCAGGCGGCGCTTCACGATGTCGCGCTCGGTCCAGGTGATGATGTCTTCCGGCCGCTGCAGCGTGCGATACACGAGGTGCGCCAGCGCCCACACCATCAGCGGAGCGCTGGCCAGCGCGCGCTGCATTTCGTCGTCCTCGACATAGCGATCGCGCTTCGTTTCCGTGTTGCGGCGAACACCGATGCAGGGGTTCGTCTTCACGCCGGCGTGGCCCTTACGGATCAGCCACGTGAACATCGACGACAAGCAGGCTTTCTCGCGGTTCGCCCGCACGGCGCGCTTCGACTCCAGATTGGTGTCCAGATAGTCGCCGACGTCGTTCGGCCCTACGCCGAGCGGGTACATGTCACCGAAGTAATCCTTCAGTTTTTTTGCATTGGCCGTGTAGTCCTCAAGCGTGCGCGGCGCCATGTCACCGACAGCCACTCTCTTCTTGCACCAAACAAGAAACTCGTCCAGCCAATAAGCCACCGTCCCGAATCCGTCGTCTTGGTGCTGCCGGATCCGCCGCGCGCGTTCCTTCACCTGTGCGACGTCTGTACCCAGGTGCTCCCATCGGCCGGACGGGTAGTCAGCTGTCGGGCGATGGAAAAAGTAGAACGCGCCGTGCTTCGCATAGACGCGGTCGGGAAGGTCCAGCGGGTTGTTCTTGCGGCGTCGGCCCATGTCATGCGGCCCGGTCCCGGGCGATAGAAGCAAGAAAACGCTCCCGGTTGGGGCCGGGGGACTTCCGTTCGACGTCGAATGCAGGCAATTGGTCGATCGGTCGGCCGGACAATACCGCTTCCGCATGGCTGCGCACAACCAGCGGCCGGCCGTTTGGCTTCGTCGTCACCGTCAGGCCAAGTTCGCGCAGGTAGCGAACCTGTGCCGCGGCCTGCACCAGCGGCTCGCAGATCCGCGATATCTCGGCGTCGGTCAGGAACATGTCCATCAGTCGTACTCCGGCACGTTGAAGAACTGCAGCCGGCCCTTGTAGGGCTGGAAGGGTATTGGCCGTGGCCGCTCCAGCAGGAAGCCATGCTCACCCACGAACCATTGCGAGCTGCTCGCCGTCACGCACCCGGTGATGGTGACAATGCCGCACAGACCACCTTTCGGAAGATCGTCGAAGCTGGGCAGACCGAAGTCTGTACCGAACTCGGCGATCAGGCTGTCGCGGATCTGCTCGACGTCGGCGCGGGTGGCCGACTTGCTGGCGTGGATCAGGCAATCGCCGCGAAAAGTGGTTGGCCAGTCGCGGTTCTCGATGTCTTTGTGGCCGGCGACGATGAGCCAGGCCCACGGTTGGCGGATAGACAGGGCGATCATGAAGCCTCCTCGAGCCCGAAGAGATCGTGCTGTTCTGCACCGTTACCGTAGATGGTCACCGGCAACCATTCATCGGCGTGAGGCTCATCCCCGTTCCAGCCATCTGGCCACGTTTCGGTGGCGATCAGAGCACGGATGCGGGCCTCTTCTTCAGCGTTGATCAGCTCGAACACGTCGCCCTTCCACCCGTTGCCTATGGCGCCAAGATTCACCCGATGTTGAATATCCAGAATCTGATCGAGAGCAGAAAGCCTCGCCTCGAACGTGAGTGGTCCCATGCGCTGCGGGTTCTTGCCGATTGAGCCATCCTTCAGGCGCTCAATGCCAGACTTGCGCAGGCGCTGGGCTGGTTCCCGAAGCCAGCGGTAGATCGGTTTGAGTTCATGCAGTGGGGCCAAGTGACGCCAGCGCGGCATCGCAAGGATGCTGTTGAGGGCCTTTTCCTCCTGCGCCAGCGGGCATGCGATGCACCCGGTGCGCGCGTTCGTTTCCTCGGCTTCGTCCCCACCGTAGGCGTCGGCGATCAGCTCGCTTGACCATCCACCGAACTCCTCGCGCGGCGCCCAGTGGCGGAGCCATTCCCAGACGTGGCAGACACGCCAGTGCAAGAGTGGCGCCAACGTGGCGATGCGGCCGCGCACGCTCCGGCTCTCTGGCAGAACTTGCTGATACCAACCCTGTCCACACTCGGCACCATCCTTTCCGCAGCTCATTTCGATTCGTCGGTCGCGAATCGCGCTCTCTCCCTGACGGACGCCGGTGATGGTCAATGCTGTGCCGTCGCCGATCGACTCAGCGATGGCGGCGGCCATCGGATCAACCTTGATCTGTCGAGTGCACCAGCGCAGCGTGTTGTTGTTCGGCGGCGGCACGCCGCGGCCGAGGATATAGACCAGGAAGCGCTTATCGAGCGGCGCGCGGACGATCCGGCATTCGATATCGCGTTCGGCCAGCTCGTCCATGATCGCCTCGGCAGCGATGGCCAGCGGCGGCAGTTCCTGACGCGTGTCAGCGTAGAGCACGGTCAGGCGCTTCGGCGCCCGAATCTTGCCGGTGTTGATCAGCCACACGATCAGCGTCAGCGTGGCTGTGCTGTCCTTTCCACCGGACCACGCAACGACCCAATGCTCGTGTGCAGGGCCGTAGGCCTGCAGGCTCTGCATGGTCAGTTCGATGGACTCGTTCATCTGCAGGCGTGCTCCGCCTTCGAAGAGATGCAGGTCGCGTATGGTCATGGCTTTCTCCACCGCAGTGCGCCGGCTGATGATTCACGCACTACGTAGCTTCTCTTCAGCGCATGCCAGCCATGCTTGCAGGATGCCTCGCACGATTTATATCCGGGGCCGCCCTTGTCACCGTAATCAACGGCCCCACAGCGCGCACACTCGAAAACGGGCTGCGAGCAGTTGTCTGTGAAGTCGTGCGGACAATGCCGCCCGCCTATGGATACCAAGGCGTGCCCGGCTGCGCAAAGGTCCGCCCCACCGAGCGCAGCGGCCTCCGCGATCAGGAATTTCAGATTCATGGACTCACCTCGAACATATCCACGGTGTGGGCGTCACGCGTGGCGCAGCTCGGGCCGTCCGGCGCGTCGACAGGCTCGAACGCGGTGCAGACCGGGTCGCCGTCATCGTCGTAGCGCCACTCTCGTGGGTATTCCGGGTGGGTGACGTCGTACGCGTAGGTGGCGCCGATGATCGGGCAGCAGTCCTGTTCGCTGGCCATGTCCGCATCTACATCGCCGTTCATGACCCGGTCGCGCTTGCAGCGTCCGCACCAGCCGGCGATGAAGCTCTCGCCCTGTGTGCCGTTCGATGGGCGGAAAAGAGGGATTTCTGTGCTCATGCGCCTTGCTCCCCTGCCTTCGGCGATGGTTTCGTCGCGCGCCAATCGTCGTACCGCTTCCAGGCGTGTTCGGCGAGGTTGTTGTAGGTACTGTTGGCGATGCCCCAGTGCTTTTGTACGTCCTTCCACTCGCCGCCTTTCTTCCATCGCCGCTGGGCGCCGATCTCGATCAGCGGCGTGTTCCTGAGTGGGTGTTCTTCCGGCAGAAGGTGAAGGTGTTCGGAAATCTCATCGCCATCTGTCTCGACTTGATGTGATGCCGAACTGATCTGCGCCAGCTCGCGCAGGTCGGCGTCAGGCATGCCCGTCTTGAAGCACCACGCCGCGGCGAGCAGGTCGAAGGCTTGCGTGCCTTCACCGATCAGACTCGCAACGCGCGGCTCGGTGCGGATGCGCGTGATGAGGTAGGACACGGCGCGGTGAGCTGCGAAGGCGGTCATGCCGGGCGAACTGGCCGGGTCCCTGAGCCATTCCGGCTCGTGGAAAAGTTCGGCCAGCTCGGCTTCGTTGAGCACCAGGTCGTTGCAGGCGTCCGTCCAGATCTGGGCGGAGGTGCCCTTGCAGGTGGACATCACCTGCAGCACGACGGCGTTGCCGATCCGCCGGCCATCGCGGGTGCAAAGCTGGGCGCCGACTTCTAGGTAGCCGCGGGCGACGCCAGTGGCCCAGGGCGGTTGATGGGTGTTGTAGGTATCAGACATTGAGGTCTCCCTGCGCCACAGTCAGCGCAGCCAGCGCCGGCTGCACCCAGATTGGCGCGGATGAAAGGGTGAAGGTCTCGCCCGACCACGCCAGCAGCAGCGTGCGGCCCATTTCGCTGGCGATGGCCTGAGAAGCGTCCGGCGGGACAGCGTTGCCGATGCGCTCGCGCCAGTCGCTGTCGCTCAGACCGTCCAGTTCCAGCTGCTCTTCCGGATCGACCAGCGACTGCAGCGCGGCGAGTTCGAGTGTCGTGAAGGGCCTGTGCCACGTGCCGTCCTCGGCTCGGATTACTGCAACGACGCGGTCATTAGATCCAGGAATCTGGGGGGTCTGAAAGGCCCCTGGACCCATCCCGAAAACCGCATCTGGACGCCATTCTTGAAAATCGTAAGGGGTGGTTTTTGCCCCCGTGGGCTCTAATCTCGGATCCGCCACCGACCACGGCCCGTTGTCGTGGCACGCGGACGCAGACACAGCGCCGGAGCTGCTCGACCACGGCACGACGCCGTAGTGACCGCCGGTCAGGTAGTGATCGCCGCGCTGGCGCTGCATGCCTGGGCGCGGGTCGGCCACGGCATAGGCACCCTGCCCTGTGGTGCTGCCGCTGATCACGGTTCCGGCCGCGTCGGTCCAGTCGGTGACCGCGTACTTGCCGAACAGCTCGCCGGCCGGGCGCGGGTCGCTCACCGCCATCGCGCCGCTGCCGATCTGCTGCGAGCCGGTGACGCAGTTCGACGGGTGGCGCCAGTCAATGACGCGGAACATGTTGTAGTGCCGAGTATCACTCGGCGGCATGCGCGGGTCGGACACCGCGAATGCACCTTGCCCAGGCATCGTCTTGCCGCTGACCGTCCCGGTGTGCGCGTCCCACTTGCGCACGCCGTAAGCCTGGCCGTCCGACCACTTCGCGGACTGTTCGAAGCGCGGATCGGCGACCGAGAAGGCACCGTTCATCGGCAGTGACTCGCCGGCGACGGCGCCGGTTGTTTCGTCCCACCGGCGCACGCCGAGGGCGCCTCGGAACATCTCCGGCACGATCAGGTAATCGCGCAGGTTGCCGCCCTCGATCGCCAGCCGGTTCAGGCTGCGCCAGTCGCTACCGGCCTCGACGAACGCCAGCCGCACCCATGTTTTCCACATCAACGCCGGCACGCGGTGCATCGGACCGCCTGCGGCATCGCCCGGGAGCGGCATACGGCCCAGCACCGTGCCGACACCCTGCAGCCGCTTCATCGCCGGCTCGTACAGGAAGGGCGGCACCTTGGCCATGTGGCGCGCCACCAGCAGGAAGCGCTTGCGGCTCTGCGCGAGACCGCCGAGCTGGCCGCAGTCATGCGTGGTCTCGGCCACCGCGTAGCCGTACTGCCGCAGCAGTGCCGTGATCTGGTCGAGCAGGTGCCTGCCGCGCGTGGCGATGCGCGGCACGTTTTCGAACAGGATCAGCTCAGGCGGGTCGTCCGACCACGCTTCGAGCATCAGCCACACGCCGCGCAAGGTGAGGCGGTTGAGCGCCTGGTACTTGTCGGTGCGGCTCTTGCCCTCGGCGAGCAGGCCGCTGAATCCCTTGCACGGCGCGCTCAGGAACACGATGTGCGGGCGCTCGCCTCCGGCCGCGCGGTGGATGTCAGCCGTCGTCGACTCGCGCCAGCCGGCCGGCGGTTCGGCGCCGTGGAAGGCGCAGTACTGATCTCGATCGAACAGATCCAGCACCGTGCCCGGTACGCCGGCGAGCCTGCCGAAGTCTCTGATCGATGCCGGGTCGACGTCGATGCCGCCTATGCACCGGAACCGGCCGGTCATTGAGCCGACACGGGCGCTGGCCGCGTTGAAGCCGCGCGCGCCCCCGCCGAGGCCACAGAACAGGTGAAAGTGACGGATATCGCGCACGTCGTCGGGCGCGGTGGTGAAGGCATCGCGTTTCATGTTGTCTGTCCTTCCCTGATGTACCGCGCCTGCAGCGCCTTGACGGCGAGTGCGGCGCGGGCGATGTCGAGATTGCTGGCGGCGGCCAGCGCGTTGAAGACGGGTGGTGCGCTGGCGCAAATGGCGGCCTGTTCGTAGGTGGCCACTTCAATGCGGCCGATCTGCTCGGCGCGGGTGATGACAACGTTGAGCACCCGGATCAGCGCATCGGCGTGGCGCAGCACGTTGGGCGGGGTGCCGGGCATGGCGCGCACCATGTGCGCCGGCGTCGCCAGCTCGCACAGGTGGTGCTGCTTGAAGTTGGGCGTGCCGAGCAGCTGCAGCGCCATCCAGTGGCCGGTCTGAAGTTGCACCGTGTTGCGCGCCCGTCCGGGCAGCACGGCGAAATGGCGAACGTAGGCGCCGCGCTTGCGGGTCATGATTTCACCTCATCGGAAAGTCGCAGGTAGCGCCGGTAATCCACCTTGTGGCCGTCGACCAGGAATCCCCACGTGTGCCGGCGCCGACCGCAGATGAACATCGTCCAGACGCCGCCGGGGCTCACCTCTGCTATCCGGTGGAAGGTTTGCGCCCGGGCGCTGACCATGTCGCCCGCCTTCCGGAAGTGGCGCACACCGAACACGTCCTGTTCGACGTACCACCCGCGCAGGATCACCGTGCAGTAGTCGAAAGGGTGGTCGTGCAGATGTCGGTCGTTGTCCGGGCGCACGATCCAGTGGATGCGCACGGCGATCGGTAGCCAGCGCAGCCACCAGGGGCACTGGTCCTCCGCCACGCGGCCGCGTAGAAGCCACCAGCGGCCCATGTAAAGAGAGCCGTCGCGGCCGTGGATGTGGAAATAGGGCGTGCGCTGTGCGAAACCGAGCAATGCGCCCACCAGCCAGCCGCGGCTGGCGATGAAGGCCGCCAGCCGCATCATGACCGCACCCCCTTACGCTTCTTCTCCAGCCCCCAGCGCCGGATGATCTCTTCGAAAGCGGCGCCGCCGTTGTTGAAGAACTGGTGCGGCTCGCGATTGTTTTCGGTGCACAGCCGGATGGCGTTCATGCAGTGCTCGAACAGCGTCACGTCCATGCAGCGCAGGTCGCTCGCGTCGAACTTCACCCGGTTGCCGTTGTACATGCTGGCCAGCAGGGTGGCGACGCGCCGGCCGCCGCTGGTGCCGCAGTGGCTGAGTGCGATGTGCACCAGCTCGGCGAGCGAATCGATCTGCGTGTGCATGTTCGCCTTGCGAAGCTGCTCGGCTTCTTCGATGGTGGCCAGGTCCATGAACTGATACAGGCGCGGCACGTCGCGCCGGCGTACCGTCATCGACACGGTCTGCATCGCGTCAGGATCCTCGATCGAGGTCATGAACTGCTCGGGGGGCAGGGGGGCGAGCGCTTCCATCAGGCGGCCCTCCTGTCAGCGGTTTCGCCGATCGGCTCGATGTAGAGACTGTCGTCGAGCTGCAGGCCCTGCCAGCAGGCTACGATGGTGATGCCATCGCGGCCATCCATCGCCGGCCAGCCCTCGATGCCGTCTTTGTAGTTGCCGCGAAAGTCCTCCCACGCGAAGGCATAGACCACGCCGCACAAGGTGCGCGGGCGAGCGCTCTGCAGGTTGCGGACCGTGTTGAACAACTGGTCCAGCACAGCGCGGCTCACATCGCCGCCGTGGCGCATCAACCGGTAGTCGGCGTCGCCCCAGAACTGATTGATCTCGTGAAGCTTCTCTTCCGTAATGAGGTCGGTGTCGATCTCGACCGTCATTTCGTAGTCTTGCGTGCTCAGCTTGTAGGTGCGCAGCATGATCAGTCCTCCGGATTGAAGGGGGATAAGGCAGTGACGTGCACGGTCTGGTCACCGCCCGGCGCGCCCACGTCGACGCCGATGAACCGCATGCGCTCGTGTGCGGGCATCTGCTGCAGCGCGCCCTTGAGGGACCACATCGAAACCGGCTCGCTGCGAATGTCGCGCGCGGCCATGGTTGCAGTGGCCTGGTCGACGAACGTGATCCCGTAGATCGCGGCTGCGCCGAATAACCGGGTATGAGGCGCGATGTGAATGGAGTCGCTCTTGACCTCGGGAATGTCGAGCCGGACGAACGAACTGCCGCCGATCTGCTGTTCGCTCAGCCGTCCGGCCACTTTGGTGTGGCCGAACAGATCGACGATCGCCCACGTCTCGGCGCTGGGCTCGGGTGCGGCCGCCGGTGCGGCCGTGGTTGCGGGTGCTGTGGTCTGCATGCTTCTCTCCTCTCGGTTGAGGTGGTGGGTGAAAACGGTTGTGCCGGTCAGCCGTGGCGGGCCGGGAAGATGCCGAGGCCATCGACGACCGGCTTGGCGGCGCGGCGAGGCAGCATCGAGAGCAGGCGGTCGAGCACGGTGGGCGAGGGCGCGGGTTCGGCGGCGGCGCGGGCGGATTCGGCGGCCAGTAGTTCGGCGTGAATGCTTTCGCCCAGGCGCTGGAAGTAGGCGTCGTTCGGGCCGCGGCGGGCGTACCACTCCATCAGCTCGACGGCGATCAAGGCCGTTTTGCCGGTGCTGGCCCACAGCAGGGCGTCGAGGTCGACCGCCCAGCGCGAGGTGTAGAGGTGGGCCACCAGCATGGTCAGCGGCTCGCTGAGCGCGATGTCGAGCTGGTAGCGCATGAAGGGCGAGAGGCTCACCGTGGTGAGGTGAAACTTGTCGGCTTCAAGGCGGGCGGCGTCGAGTTCGTCGAAGGCCTCGACCACGCCGGGGCGGGCGGGATCTACGCGCAGCAGCAGGCGGCCGGCGTCGAGCAGTTGCTGCACCGTGGCCGCGGCACGGATGAGCCGGCGGCTGTGCGGGTTGAGCAGGGGGGCGGGCAAGGGCATGGCGATCTCCTCCGGTGGGTCAGCAAGGGGTGCAGCAGCGAGCCGAGGCGGCGGCCTCGGGGTGGGAAAGCTCGACGCGCGTGCGCATGCCTGCCCAGCGGGCGGCACGGCGGCGGCGCATGAGGGCGCCCAGGCACAGCAGGGCGTGAAGGTCGGGCGCGGCGAGCGCGTCTTCAAAGCTGCAGCGCCAGCCGGTGGTTGCGTAGGCGGCCTGCAGTTCGTCGCGGGTGATGGGGGCGCGGGCGGTCATGCGAAAAGCCCCGCCGGGTGAGTCGAAAGTGCGTTCAGTACTTTCGGGTTGATCCACACGCACTCGGTGCGGCGTGCCGTGCCGCGATGTGCAGATGCGCGGGCGTGGGTCGAGCAGTGCGTCCAGTCGCCGAGCGCCTCTTCGTACATCGGCGACGGGTAGCCCGACAGCACTACGTAACCGCGCAGGGTGCGCAGCACTTCCAGCAGCGCGCCGTGGTCGGCGTCGGTCATTTCGTGCCGGTAGCAGCCGTTCGAGCCCCTGAGTTGTCGGGTACCGAAGACGTAGGGCGGATCAACGAAGTGCAGCGCGTCGTCGCCGTCGTGTTGCTGCAGCACCTCGATCGCCGGGCGGTTCTCGATGAGCACGCCGCACAGCCGCTGGCCAGCGATCGCAATGGTCTGCGGATAGCGTGCCCAGACGTGCTGCGCGGTGGAGTTCAGGCGCTTAGTGTCGATGCGAAACCCGGTGCTGCTCTTCGTGGCGCCGCCACTGCCAAAGCCCATGAAGGCGCGCACCGCTGTGCGCCGTGCCTGCTCGACCGGGTCAGCGCACCGCACCCACGACAGTTCGAACTCGGCCCGCGCGTACGGCGTGAGGGTGATCTGTTCAATCAGCCGGGCGCGCATATCCGGATCTCGTAGCACGCGGAAGAAACTGACGATTTCGCCGTCCAGGTCGTTGTAGACCTCGGCATAGGCGCGCGGCTTTTGCAGCAGCACGCCAGCGCCACCGCCGAATGCCTCGGTGTAGGTCTGATGCGCCGGGAAGAACTGCATCACCCACTGCGCGAGCCGGAACTTGCTGCCGTGGTAGCGAAGCGCCGGGCTGGTGATGGTCGGCAGCGGGGCGTTCATGCGCGCACCCTTCTGGCGGCCGGCGCTGCCTTCCGTGCGACCTTCTCTGCCGCCGATTTCGCCTCTGCCAGTGTCTGGAAGCCGCGCTCGGTGCCGATGCACGCGTTGTCGCTGCACCACGGCTGGCACGGGTTCTTCGGTGGCGTGGTTGAGCGGTAGGCGCAGTACTTGCCGCGATGCACGCCGGGCACGGCCGGGAAGTGGGCGACCCAGACCGGCGCGTGAAGGTGGCGCCAGATGCGCAGGCCGTAGTGCTGCTCGGGGGCGTTGAAGGTGTTTGCCATCGCCATCAAGCCTCGAAACACCAGCACTTGACCGACTGCGGCTTGGTCACCGGGTTGCTGCTGTTCACATGCACGCGCTTGTTGTAGGCCTCATGCAGGCGCGAATTCACCGTGCGCACGTCGATGAACTTGTGCTGCCGGCTGGTGCGCAGCACGCGCTTCAAGTCAGGGATCGGCGGGAACTTCAGCTTGCGGTCGCCGCACACCTGCTCGAAGTGCGGCAGGCTGATGGCGATCACGCTGGTGTCGCGGCTGTGGTTGAGCAGGCCGTCGCTAAATTCGCCGCCGTCTTCGAGGTAATCGAAGATTTCCCAGAATTCGGCGACCAACGGGTGGTCGGCGCTGATCGCCTCTTGGCGTGCCTTGGCGCACTCGATCAACTGGTTCCAGCCGGCGGCGGCGTAGTGCTTCGGCAGGATGCCGATGCGCACCAGGCACAACACCAGCGCCATGATTTGTGCGTGGTTCTTGATCACGCGCACGTTGCGTATCTCGCGCACGGCCGACAGGGCTTTCTCGGCCTCGGCAACCTTCTCCACGAAGCACTTGAGCACCTCTTCTTCACGCTGCGCCGCGCGCAAAATGAAGCCGCTCACGCTTTCCATTTCGGTGCGTTCGAGCTGCTCGGCGGCAGCGCGTGACTGCGGCGTCTGGGCGCTGCGGTCGAAGTGCAGATGCACGATGCGACTGAGGATGGCCTCGCTCGCATTCACATCTGCGTTTTGGCTGATCACCACCGCGCCTCGGAACGGCGGCTCGTAGGTCGCGTTGCCGCCGTCTTTCACGCCGCGCGCGCGCACGCTGCGGCCGTTGTAGGCGGTTTTCAGTTCATCCCAGTCGAAGCCGCCCTTCTTCGAGTCGTCGCCGCGGTCGGCTTCGATGAGCACCACCGGCAGGTTGCTCACCTGGGCGAAGTTGCGCGCCCGCGCGGCCAGCGTCGATTTCGAGGGGTCGAAGCCTTCGTAGTCGAGCCGGCCGCAGAGCTTCCACAGAAACTCGATCAGCGTTGATTTGCCGGCGCCCGGCTCGCCCACCACCTCGAGGAAGGGGTAGCTCTTGGCCAGCGCGCGGATCTGCTCGGCGTACAGCGCACCGAACCAGAAGGCCAGCGCCACCACGCCCTTGGCGCCGAAGGCCTCCCATATGGCGTCGACCCACTCGGTGGTGAAGCGCTTCGCGTCGGGGTTGATCTGCAGACCGACCGAGCCGTTGAGGCTCTTGACCGAGAGGCGGCCGATCTCGAAGTAATCGTCGTCGTTCAGCTCATAGGTGCGGCCCTTCGACACCGCCACGTTGCCAAAGACGTAGCAGGTGTGCTCGCGGCTGTAGCCGATGAAGTCGATCGTTTCAACGCTGGTGATGAACCTGAGCTGTTGCTTCCACAGCGCATCGAGCATGCCGGTGCTGCCGGTGTAGATGGCGCCCTGCGCCATGCCGAGCAGCCGCTTCTTGAACTCGGCACCGCTGGCCAGCTGCGCCGACGTGAAGGTGTTTTTCACCGGCGCCGTGTCGTTCGGGAAGCTGACGCGCAGGTAGTACCAGCTGTCATCGGTGACGCTGTCGCGCTGGTAGTAGAGCGCCTGCGGGTAGCAGGTCGCGATCTCGTTCACCGCGTGCGCGTTGGCCAGCGCGCGTTCGCGCACCTCTTGCTT
This sequence comes from Methyloversatilis sp., assembly GCF_030696805.1. Lineage (GTDB taxonomy): Bacteria > Pseudomonadota > Gammaproteobacteria > Burkholderiales > Rhodocyclaceae > Methyloversatilis. The sequence continues at coordinate 32,519 of NZ_JAUYRO010000088.1, forward strand.
CGAGAGTTTCTTTTCGCCGTCTTCCTCCTCGATCGCATTGGAGGCGGCGGTGTACTTCTCGAGGTCGAGCTTGAACCAGTAGAGCCGGTTGCCGAACTCGAACGGGAAGCTGCTGCCGGCGCCGCGCTGGTACATCAGCAGCGCCTTGTCGCCCGCCGATTGCGCGGTGAGCAGCGCGCCGTGGTACAGGTAGGTGTCGATGTCGCTGGGCTTGAGCCGGTCGCGCTGGAACATGTCGTTCCAGTCGAGCTTTGCCCGGCCGGTCTGCGGGATCTGCGCGGCGATGGTTGTCCAGCCCGCCTCCTGCGATGCCTTGACCCACTTGCGCGTGAAGCTGCGCCCCGCCTTGTCGGCGTCGAGCGCCCATATCACCTTCGGCCGATCGACCTTTGCTGCCGCGCAGGCCTCGGCCAGCGCGGCCAGGCTGGCGGCGCAATCGTTGTTGCAGCTCAGGGCTGACACCGCAGTGATGCCGACATGCAGCAGCGCGATGGCGTCGAAGATGCCCTCGACGATCCACAGCTCGCGGTTGCCCTTGATGTCGGTCAGGTCAATGCCCGGCGGCGCCCACCAAGTGTGCGCGTAGCTGCCGCGGAATGTGGCCTTGCGGCTCCCGAAGCGGCCGGGCTGGTCGATGATGCGTTCCCAGTAGCCGCCACCCTGCAGCGCGAAGCGCACCGTTGAGCTGCCCGCCTTGATCGAGGGGTCGAAGTAGGTCTCTTGTGTGTACCAGCCCTTGATGCGCGCCAGATCGAAGCCGCGCGCCATCTTGAGATACGCGTCGGCGGCGGCGTACGGGTTTTCAGGGGTGACCGGGTGGCGCTCGGTCCAGCGCTCGAACAGGTCGGGGTACAGCTCTTTCACGTGGTACTCGGCGCCGCACTTCGAGAGGCGGTCGCACTTCAACACCCACGGCGATTCCTGCCATGTCCAGAGGCTCTTTTTTCCGCACTGGGGGCACACACCCTCGCGCAGGTGCTTGTCGCGTGGCTTGAACGCGTAGTCCCTGTCGAGGCGGGCGGTGATGTCGGCGTGCAGCCTGGAATCCATGTCTTTGTATTTCTTTTGGCAAAAAGGGTCCCTGCGCGCGGCGAAATGGCCGAGCGGCGGGTGGTGTTTTCAGGGGTTTCGGGCGGCGGCTGTCAGCCGCTCGGAGGGCCGGTTTCGATCAGTGAAAGCTGCAGTTCATCGCATGGCGCGTTCTGCAATTTCTTGCTTCGGGTGATCGCGTAGTTGAACGGCCAGCCCGACTGCTTTTCTTTGGGCAGCAGGCTGTCGCCTACGGTGCGAACGATGCTGATCATCGCCACGAATATGTGGCTGCACCGGCCATTGGTGCAGTGGTAGTACTGCTCGCGGCTCACGTCGGACATCGGGCGTGAAGTGCGGATGTGCGCGGTGTGGCCGCAGATCGGGCAGGGCATGCTCACGGCCGTCTCCGTCCGCGTGAGGGCTGCACCAGCGCCTTGAGCCGAGCCTTCAGCGCGTGCAGCGCCTGCTCATGGCGGTAGATCGCCTGGTCGATCTCGGCCATTTCCGAGTGCTCGATGTGCTGGTCGGCAAGGGCGGCGTCGATCGCCGCGCCCACTTGGCCGTGGCTGAGCCAGACGTGCGTGATCATTTCGAGCACCGCCAGATCGCTGGGCTGCACGTCGGCGTCGACGCGTATCGCGACATGGCTGTGGTTTGCGCACAGCGCATGGAGCACGGCGTAGTCGCTCGTGACGGCCATGGTGGCGTCGGCATCGGCGAGAGAGGCCGAGTTGCCGGGAAACTCCGGGTTGGCCTTGTTGCGCAGCACGCCGCCCTTGATCGGGTGACCGAACTGGGTAAGCACCACGGCAAGGGCGTCTGCCCCGCCGGGGTAGCGGTGCACGGTGCCGTGGAAGGCGCGGAGCACGCTGTTCATGCGCGGCCCCTGCATTCGCATGGTGTATGCAACTGGATGTGCCCCGAGAATGACATCAGGCGGCCTCACTCATCGCGTTGATGAGCAGCGTGCGGGCCATGTTGGCCAGGCTGCGCCCTTCGCGCTGCGCCAGCTCTGACAACTGGCGTTTTTCTTCAGCCTGCAGCACCACGGCCACGCGGGGTTGCGTGCCCTTGCCCTTGGGCGTGCGCGCGGCTGATGGTTTTGCGGCGGCGTTCATGTCGTCTATGCTCCGAAGTACGTTAAAGCACACTATGACCACACTATTGTATGAAAAAGCGTACATGTCAAGCAACAGATGTTCGGTAGAGCAAACATTTTCTGAACGGCTGGAGGAAGAGCGGAAGCGCCTTGAGCTGAATCAGGACGACGCGGCGCTCATCGTGAACCGCAGGCGGCAGGCGTGGGCGGCTTGGGAACGCGGCGAAACCAGCCCTGACGCCCGCGAGCTGGATCTACTCGCAGCGCGCGGCTTCGACGTCGTGTTTCTGCTCACCGGCGATCGTTCGCCAGAGTTGCTCAGTCGTGACGAATCGCAGCTGCTGGATGATGTGCGCGGCATGGACGATCGCGCCCGCCGCATGTTGCGGGCCATGGTCGACGCGTGGCACGGCTGGGCGCCGCGTGCCATGCCGACCGGTAGTGCGACGGCCGTCTATGACGCACGGCCCGAGTCCGCCTCCGCGGCCACACTGCATGACGTGGCACTCGACCGTAAGCAGGCCTTGCCTGGCGAGCGTGTAAAGCTCGGGCGTACCAGCGCGGGGCGCAAGCGCACGGTCTAGCGCGAATGCTCTTCGTCAGGCCACAGCAGCATCTGGGCCAGCTGCTGCACGCCGTAGTAGGTCAGCGCCGGGTGTGCGTTCGCGGCGCCGAACCATCCCTGTCGGGTGAGCATTTCCGGGGTGATCACGGTGTAAGCCGCCCCGATGATCTCGCCGCGCTCGGCTGCTTTGGCAAGCAGTTCAAATCCGCGCTCGGTCTCGCGTGCGGCGGGCGAGGAAAAGGGAAGAACGATCCGCTGTGAAGTGCCGCGCATTGCCATTGCCTCGTGACGTTGTCGTTGAGGCATTCTTTAGGCTCAGATGCTCGTAGATTGCAAATCGCTGTTAAACGGGCGTGTAGGCGTCACGTTTAGTCCAAAAGGACTATGCACAAAGACATACGACCAGGACATGGAGGGCAGGCAATGCCAGAGTTCAGCGTTTCAGTGATCACCCTGATCGGCTTCTGGCATGCGGGCGCGGTGCGCGGCGCGCAGCAAGGCCGAGGTTTCTTTGTTCGAAACGTGCTCGCCGGCGTGGTTGCCTCGATCGCGGCGATTGTGGCGTTCGGCACCGCCGTGGCGGGCGGGGGCTGGTGGGTGATAGCGGTAGTGCTCGCTGCCCTGGGCGCGGCCGCGGCCTCGCAAGCGCACCGAATGCCTAAGCCATGAGGTTACTGTTGTTCGCCGTCGCGCTGGCAATCGCTACCCCTACGGTGCTCTCGCGGGGCAACGGCCGTCAGCCGTGCGACCGCGGTGCAGGCGGTATTTCGCACTGTCATGGCGATCGTTTCGTGTGCAAGAACGGACGCTTGAGCGGCTCGCAGAAAGTGTGTAACCCCGCGGAGCATGGCACTGATTCCGGTGGCAAAAACGGTACCCGGGCGGATTCAGTCCGCCGCTGACACCCCGACCGCCGGCTTTATTTCCAGATCTACCGAGGTGACGAATCCGCTGTTGTCGAGCGTGTGGCGGCAGCGGGTGATGATCCAGCCGGTGCTGTCGATCTCGGGCTTGAAGCCGCGCACGGTGACCGGCAGCTCGGGGAAGAGGTCCGCGCGGCCTTCGGCGAGGGTGAGCGTGAAGGTCGCCATGCCGCGCTTGAGGCGCTTCCATTCGGCGTCGGCGCCGCGCAGGGCGTTGGTGCGGTTGGCGTACACGTGCCGCAGCACCTTGTTGTTTTCGCCGCTGGGCTCGGTGGGCGGCGGGGCGGCGGGCTTGGGTGAATCGACGCCTGCCAGCACGCTGGCCTTCTTGGTGCGGGCCTTGTCTTTCCAGTACTGCGCGCGCACGCCGGTGTAGTCCTGCCGGTTGCCCTGGCGCTGTATTTTCTGCCACTCCTCGCGCGCGGCGCGCTCGGCGTTCTTCTTCGATACGTAGGTGTGGCTCAGGGTTTTCACGCCGCCCACCGGGCCGCTGCCGTCGCCTGGCAGGTAGGGCGCATCGTCGCTGACGAACACGTGCGATCGCTCGGCGGCGCGCACGTCGTGGTAGTGGGCGACGACGCCGGTGTAGCCGGCGCGGTCGGCCACGGCGAAGCGGTGGCTGTCGCCGCTCGATCGCTGAATGATCACGGTGGGCAGCGTCTGACCGCTGGCCGTGGTGGCCTGGCCGGCACGCATGAAGATCAGCCGGCCGGCCTTCACGGTGGCAATGACGTCGAGGTCGCGCGCCATGCGCGTGAGCAGGTTCACATCGCTCTCATGGGTCTGGTCGGTGTGCTCGATCGCGAGTGTGTCGAGATCGCCGCTGATGGCCGGCGTGAGGCCATTGCGCTCGGCGATGGTGCGCACCACGTCGCCGCACGTCACGTCGAAGTAGCTGCATTCGCGCTTGGTGGATAACCCGGTGCGCAGATCTGCGCTGCGCGCGCGCAGGGTGAGCACGTCGGGCGGGCCGTTGTGTTCCAGCTCATCGACCAGGTAGCTGCCCTTGTCGGTCAGCGCCTCGCCCTTCCAGCCGATCCACAGTTCAACGCGTGCGCCGCGCGGCGGCAGGGCGAGCAGGCCATCGGTGTCGTCGAGGTCGATTTCGAGCGTGTCGGCTTCGAAGCCGCGGTTGTCGGTGAGGGTGAGGCTGGCCAGCCGTGGGCGGATGCGGTCGGTGATGTCTTCGCCATCGACGCGCAGGCGGTATGCGGGCTGGCGCGCCGTCATGCCGGGCGCACCAGCAGGTCAAGGATGTTGCGCAGCTCGGGCGCCGGCATGCTGGCCAGGTCTTCGAACTGCGCGAGGTTGGGCAGGCCGAGGGCGGTGAGATCGGGGAAGGTGGCTACGGCGGTGATGAGGTCGCCCATGGCCGAAAGGTCGGGTAGCGGCGGCAGCTGCAGGTCGGTGAGGTCGGGCAGCGTGGGCAGGGTGAGGCCTACGCGCTCGGCGAGGTCGGTGAGGCCGCCGAAGCCGTCGATCAGGTCAGCGCCGATCACCGTGCCGAGCTTGTCGAGCAGTGTATCGGCGACGGATTGGGCCTGATCGATCATCAGCCCCAAGGGCACGTCGGCGCGCTTGAGCGATATCGAAAATTCGATGCGGCGCGCGGCGCCGTCGTCGAAAAACAGGGTGCGCGTGGTCTGCAGCGATTCAACGACGAACATGCCGTGTATCCAGCCCGAGCCCTCTACCAGCGGCAGCGCTTCGCCTTGGTCGGCCATGGTTTCGAGCATGTCGATCGAGAGCCGGCCGCCGGTGAGTTCCGGGTGCAGCACGCCGGTGAGGGTGATGGTGTCGGCATCGGGGCCGGTGAATTGCAGCGCCGGGCGCTCGCCCACACGCGATTGCTCGGCGTGGCGCCACGACATGGCGCGCTGCATCTCCTGAAAGGGCAGGGTGCGCAGCTCGAAAACGAAGAGGCCGAGGGCGAGCATCATGATGGGCTACTCCATATCGGTGAGGCGGCTGCGGCCGCGCGCGGCGGTGGCGCGCTCACGCTGTTCGAGCTGGCGCTGCACTTCGGCCGCCATGTCCTGCGGCGACTGGCCGGGCTGCTGCACAAGGGTGATGGGCGCGCTGGTGGCGTAGGTGACGCTGCCGCCACCGCCGGCCATCAGCGGCGCGGCAGCGGCGGATGATGCACCGCTGCCGATGCCGAACTTCGCCGCCAGCTCTTGCGCGGCGCGCACCTTATCGAGCACCCACGTGATCTTCGAGACGAAAAACCGCTCGATGCCATCGGCGATGAAGCGGAACACGTCGACGAAGGCGCTCTTGATGCGGTCCCAGTTGTTGTAGATCGTGAAGGCGGCGATGCCGATGGCCGTCAGCACAGCGAGCATCGGCCCGGCCGCGCCGACCACTGCGACCACAACCGGCGCTACCAGCGCGAGGCCCAGCTTGACCAGCGCCAGAGGGCCAAGTACTGCGGCAATGCCCAGTGCGAGAGCGCTCACGCCGGTCACCAGCGCGGCGATGGCCGCTGCACCCGTGACGATGCCTTGGGTGAGGCCCGGATTCGCCTGCATCCACCGGTGAAGGCCGTCGAGCATGGTGTCGACGGTGTCGAGCAGCGAAAAGAGCACGCTCTTGAGCACACTGCCGCCCTGCGCGCTGTCTGCAAACAGGCGGTTGAGCGTCATCTGCCAGCGAGCCGACAAGGTCGTGTTGCGGGCGTCCGCTTCGCGCGCCATCGAGCCGCGCGCCTGCTCATCATTCACCAGCGCGAGCTGGCGGCGGTACTCGCCCATGTTCTCGGCGATCTTGGCGACGTCGTCGCCGTATTCCTTGCCGAAGAGGCCGACCGCCGCGCCCAGCTGCTGCTCGCGCGGCAGGGCCTTGATGGCTTCGAGCACGCGCAGGATGGTGCCGGTGCTGTCCTTGATCATGCCGGTCTGCACGGCGTCGGGCGACAGGCCGATCGAGTGCAGCGCGGCTTGAAACTTCGCCGGCTGATTGCCGGCGATGGCCAGCTCACGGATCAGCGCGTTGGCGCCGGTGGCGGCCACCTCGGCCGAGGCGCCCAGGCTGAGGAACGTCGAGCCAAGCGCCGCGGCATCCTTGAACGACATGCCCACCGTCTGGCTGATGCCGGCGATGCGCTGCATCACCTCGATGATGTCCGCACCCTTCGACTGCGCGTTGTCGTCGAGCCAGTTGATGGTGTCGCCGAGCTGGCTGATGCTGGCGATCGGGATCTTGTAGAGGTTGGCAATGCGGGCGATGTTTTCGCCGATCTCGCCGGCGGCGGCATCGAACGCCGTGGCGGCCATGGCGGCGGTGTCGGCAAAGGCGAGCAGATCGGCCTTGCCCTGTATGCCCATGCGCGCGCCAGCCTCCACCAGCGCTGCAATCTCGGTGGTCGCCATCGGGATGCGGCGCGACATGGCCACAATCGCGTCGGCCATGTCGTAGTAGGTCTGGGTGTAGCGGCCGTTGGCGTCGCGCGCGCCCTCGACCTGCCGCGCCACGCCGAGCATGGCGTCTTCGAACGTGGCGTAGTTCTTGACCATGTTGAGTATCGGCAGGCCCATGGCCACACCGGCTGCTGCACCGCTGGCGCCAGCGCCGGCCAGCGCGTTGCGCCGGCTCATGGCCTGGTCGTAACGTTCGTGCGCCGCGCGGGCGCGGGCCATCTGCTCGCCGTGAGTCTTGAGCCGGGCCGTCTGCTGTGCAAGGGCCTGGTTGGCGGCGTCAATGCGGCCCTTCAGTTCGCGCTGGTGCGTGGCGAGCTTGGCCGTGGGCATGCCGGCACGCTCCAGCTCGAGCCGGGTGCGCTGCTGGCGCTCGGCCAGCGTGGCGTGCGCATCTTTCAGCCGTGCGGCTTCTCGGCGCGCGGCTTCGAAGGCGCGGGTCTGCGCCTTGGTCGGTGCCTCGGTCGCCTTCATGGCCGTGGCCAGTTCTTTCACCTTCGCCTGGGCGTTGGCCAGCGCGCCAGCGGTGGCGTGAAAGTCGCGTGTGGTGGTGCGGAACGATTCAAGCTTCTTCTGCTGCTGCTCAAGTTCGCGCAGCCGGTCGCGCGCGCCCTTCACCGCCTTCGAGAGCCCGTTTGACGATTCGAGCACCCGCTTGAGCGGCGCGGTGGCGCGGTCGACCGCGTCGAGAATGACCTGCAGGCGAAGGGAACGGTCAGATGACATGGTGGCACCTCAAAGCATGCGGGGCGGCCGAAGCCGCCCCGCGTGATCACTGATCCGGCTGCGTCCGGACCCTCGCGCGCTCACGCCAGGCGAGCAGCTCGGCCAGGCTGAGCGCGCACATGTCCGACAGCGGCCAGTGGAACACCACGGCAATGTCGGCCATGGCGTCTTCTAGCCGGGCGGGGCAACCAATCCCGTCGTCGTCGCTGCTGCGCCCGGCGAGTCGGCCGGCAGCAGCGACTTCGGCAGTAAAAAACTGCTGATCTCCATCGCGCAGGCCATGAGGTCAGCCGGGTCCATGTTCGCCACCTCAGGCGCAGTGAGCGCAGGCTCGGTGATGCGCGGCAGCACCGCCATGACCGCGCCGACTTCCATGCGCAGCAGGTCAGAGAGCACCAGGCCGCGCAGCTCGCCGGCAGCGGGCTTGCGCAGGGTGATGGCGGTGATGCGGGTGTCACCGCGGGGGATGGGGGTTTCGAGGGCGATGTTCATGAGGTGCTCACGCGTAAATGAAACCTTTGGATGTTCTGACCACGTATTGCCCGTCGACGAGACGAACTTCCAGCATGTTCGTACCGCACAGCTTGTTGATCGCGTCCCACGCCTGCGAGATAACGGGCGAAGTGACCGGGTTTCCCGACAGCGCAAGGGGCCCGTCGTAATCGTAGAGCAGCATCGCACTCACACCCTCGATGATGCAGCCCAGCGCCTGTCTAAAAGCCCACTTTGCATACAACTGATCTTTGTTTGGGCTGCTGGAAATCGCGATGTGTTCGGGCGATGAGGGTGACGATGCATAACCTGTTTCGCCCCAGATGATCGGCTTGCCGGAAACACCGGCGGCCGCGAGGTTGGTACGAAGAGCACGCATGTAAACGCCGACGTTTGTACCCTGACCTGTCCGCAGGAACGGGTCATCGTCCCACCACCGGTAGTACGGGTGAACACACACCGCATCCAGCCAATCCTTTCCCGTGCCGCCGGCCCCGTCACTGGCCGCGAACAGACCGGCTAAGTGGCCCGCGGCACTCCAGTCGCTGGGTGTGGTGACCACGATTTCAGGATCCACTGCTTTCGCCGCGATGTAGACGGCGCGGCAGATCGCCGCCATCTGAGCCGCGGTTCCCTTATAGAAACCGCTGCTGCCGTCCCATGCGGGTTCGTTCCAAGGTTCGATGTACCGAAAGAAACGACGTCCGCCCGCGTTGTAGCGTTGTAGCAGCGCTGTGACGAATGCAGTCACGAAAGCCGGATCAGCAGGCGATGCGCCACTTGGGTTGCCGTACGGATCGGAAAAAGCACCTCCGAGACGTGCAAAGGCAGGGGTGCCGCTCAATACATACCAGCCTTGAATACCGCGAGCTTCGAGTTCGGCAACGATGATGTCGAGTTGAGTCCAGTCGTACACGCCCGCTGAAGGGTTCTGGGTGACCCACAGCAGATATTTGTTGTCCGCCGTCTTGTGATCCCAGATGCGGTAGGTCTTATAGCCGAACGATGGCTCGGCGGTGTCCGTGGGATAGCCGTTCGGCCACCGATGAACGTTGATACCGAAAAAGTCCTCGGGTACGGCGACGAATCCGGACCACTTCAATTCGCCGCCTACCGAAAAGGGCGCTTTTCGACCTCGAACGAGGTGATGGTTGCGATCTCTGCCGAAGCAACACCGCCCGCCGTCGCTGTGTAGGCACCGAGCGTGAGGAACAGGTCGTTCTGATTCATGTTCGGGACAGTGAAATCGGCGGGGATGTCCGGAGCGCCGTTCCCGGACAATGTGTTCAGCAGGGTGCCGTTGCCGAGCCGGCGGATACTGGTTGCGCTGACCCGCATGAAGTCAAGGGTGCCAGAGCCTGCATCCGTCGCTCCGCTCAGTGCCGTGGTCGCAGAACTGTTGACAGCCACGTCGGTGGCGATCTCGCCGGTCGTTCCAAAATAAAAAAGAGCGAAAGCGTTGTCAGTGACGCCGTTCTTTTTTATGCCGAAGTGAACTCGAATCACATCGCCGTCTCTGGCCAACAGCTTTTTATCCACAAGAACCTGTGCAACCTTTCTCGGCGTTGTGGTGTTTCCGAGCGTCGAAAATGCGGGACCGAAAGTCACCTGTCGATGCACGTTGCTGTTGGCGGATTGGTTCTTTGCTTCAGGCTTCCAGTTCGGGAGCTTGTCCGGGGTGACACCGGTGCGCGCACGTGAATTACTCATCTCAATCTCCTGTTGTGACGACCGTCAAACGCCGATGGCCTTGCGCTGCTCGGCGAGCCGATCAACGCCGTCAATGGTTTCGATGAAGTTCAGCAGGTCGATTTCGATCTCGACGCGGCCGTTGATGGTGAGCCGGTAGTAGGTCAGCGGCACCGTGGTTTTCATGCCTGCGTCTTCGCCGGCCTTTGCATTGCCGGGGTCGATCTCGGTGAAGCGGCCGCGCGCGCTGACTTCAACGGCATCGACCACGCCGGTGTCGTCGCGCTGGTAGGCGCCGACCCAGCGCAGTTGCCGGCCGGAGATGTTGGCGCTGCCGAAGCTGCGGTAGATCTCCGGCATGAAGCCGGTGGTGATCTCCATGGACATGCCCTGCATGCCCTGGTCGATGGTGACGTCGCCGTTCATGCCGCCGCCGCGGTACTCCTCGGTCTTTCGCATGAGCTTGGGCAGCACGACCTCGGGGCAGATACCGACGTAGCTGTTGCCGTCGTTGAAGAAGTTGAAGTTCTTGAGCTTGCTGGGCAGTCCCATGGTGGTGGTCTCCGGTCAGTGCGGGCGCGGGCGGTCAGGCGCTCAATCAGGCGTTGACCCGAGCGGCGAAGTCGATGAGGTAACGGTCTGTGATGCGCTGCTGGAAGAGCAGCGTTTCGAGCGGCGGGACGGGGGTGTAGTCGTAGTCGATGTACAGCTTCCCGCTCTTCAGGGTGACCGGGTCGTTGATCTCTTCGTTGTACCAAGCCTCCGCGCCGATGATGTAGCCCAGCCCCTTCAGCTCGCGGAACTTGGCGTTCACGCCGTCGATGATGTCGCGCACGAGTTGCGGGTGCATCGGCTTGTCGACGGCCCACATGTGGGCTTCGGCGATGGTGTCGGCCAGCACCTGGGCGGTGCGGGTGTAGGGCTCAAACGCGAACAGCGGATCGTCGCTGCAGGTGCGCGAACCCCAGAAGCGGAAGCCATCGCGGCGGATGAGGCAGGTGACGTCGCTGCCGTTCAGGAAGTTGGCGTCGGTCGCGGTTTCCTGCAGGTCGAAGTAGACATCTTTCGTGAGGCCGGTGACGCCCTGCACGGCGACGTTCGACAGCGACTTGTGCCAGCCCACCGTGTGGTCGATGTAGGCGCGCAGGCCGACCGCGCGGGCGGTGGCGAGCGCCGTGGCGTTGGCTTCGGTGACGGTGTCGAACGCCTGAAAGTCGCCGTAGATGAGCATGAGTTCGCGGGCGGCGAAGGTGTCGCGGTAGGTGACGGCCTCTTCCTTCGTGTCGCAGTCGTGGGCGGCGATGTAGGCGAAGCCGCGCAGCTTCTGAGCGATGATCGCCAGCTCGGCGGCCACGGCTGGGGTATCGAGCCCGGGCGCGGCGAGGATGCGCGGGCGCACACCCACTTTGCCTTCGGCCGCGAGCAGCGCCTTGAGGCCCGTGTATTGGCCCCCGACCGTGACAGTGCCGATGGCGTTCGCGGTGGTGGCCGCGGCATCGACGCCGGGCTCGATGCGCACGACGACGACGAAGGCGTTGCCGTGGTCGGCGATGGCGTCGAGCACCTTGGCGAGCGTGCCGGTTGCACCGGCCGCGCCGATGGCGGTGAGCACGCTGGTGACGAGCACCGGGGTGTTGATCGGGAAGACGTCGTCGTCGGCGTCGGGTGCGGTTGCGACGATGCCGATCACCGAGGTGGCGATGGTGCGGATGGGGCGGATGCCCTCGTTGATCTCGATGACGCGTACGCCGTGGTGGTAGGTGTCGGGCATGTCGGGCTCCTGGTGGGCGGGGGTGCCGGCTGATGTGGGTGGAGCATGCCGCGCGCGCGCGGCTGCGTGGTGCTCAGCGGGTTGTCTGCGGCCGCGTTACATCACGGCGCGTTGATCCACCCGAATTCACCACTCGATCGCGGCAATCTGCGCCTCGGTGGTGGCGGCCAGCACGGCGTCTTTCAACGCGCGGGCTTTGAATATCTGCTGCGCCTCATGCTCGCCCGCGGCCTGCCCGAGGCCGCGCAGCGCCTCGGCATCGAGGGTGACCACGCTGTTGTCTTCGGTGATCCACGGGGTTTCGAAGGTCGGGTCCAGCAGGCTCAGCGTGACGGCGCCGTTGATGCGCTGGATCGATTGTGTGTCGCTGTCGTAGCGCACCCCGGCATACAGAAAGCCGCCGCGTGCAGCGGCGTCGCGGGCGGCGTCGATCTCGCGGATCTTCGACTCGCGCAATTCGGTCATGGTGACGTGCTGGGCCTGGGCGGACGGAAACCCGCCGACACCCGGCACGATTCGCTGCCCCTGCGCTTGCGCCTGCAAGAGCGAGGTGTGTTGCTGCGGCGTGATCTCGACCACGTCGCTCGGCACGTTCGCGCCATGGATCGCGCGGCTGTAGAAGCCACCGGTTTGAGCGGAATACAGCATGTGAATACCCTCCCTAGAAACCGAGCGCGATCCACAGGAACGCAGTGGCGGAACTGCGCACCCACGGAATCTGGCTCGTGGTGGCGGCGCGGAACACGACCGAATCGGTCGGCGTGCCGACAGTGATTTGATTGGCCGCGGCGATGGCCATCATGCTGTTGGGCCACGCGATCGGGAATGTGATGGTGCCGCTGGTGCCGGCAGTGGTGCCGCCCCACTGGATGATCAATCCGCTGGGCAGACGCTGATAGCCCGAACTGCCCAGCGCGGAAACAAAGTTGCCATCGAACGGTAGCCGCGCGGAACCGTCGACGGCCCAGCTGTTCACGTTCGGACCTTTGGTGAAGGTCGCAGTTGTATTCGCGGGGAGCGTGATAGAGGTCTGTCCGCCCCCGTTCGCAAAGATCGTGTCGCTGCCTGTGCGCTGAACGACGATGGGTACCGCTGTCTGGATGGTGTAAGTGGCGCCCGCCGGCACAGATGACACGGACGGCAGATTCACGACAGACGCCGCACTCGATCCGTAAAAGAACTTCCCGGCATCGGCTGGCAGCAGGTTGTAGGGCGTTGTTTCGATGCCGATCAGCCCGGCCCGGTTGCCCAGCGCGCGTTGAACAAACGCGGTTGTTGCGATCGACGTGTCTGAATCGAACTGTGTGGGGGTCGGCGCAAGCGGGTTGCCGGTGAGCGCGGGCGAATCCTTAGGTGCGAAGAGCCCGAAGTCGATCGCCGAAAACGCATCGGCAAGCGCGTCGTAACTGGCTTTCAGCCATTTGGTGCGGTTCGCAAGCTGCTTGGTTGGCAGGTTGTCGATGCCGCCGGGGCCACCTTGCACCGGGTCGGTCTCTTCGAACTGATAGATGCCTTCGGTGTATTCCTCGACTTCGGTCAGATTTGCCATGTCAGGTTGCTCCGTAGCTGATGGTGGCGTCGCGCAGGCGTGAGCCGTCGCGCGTGAATGCGGTTTCAGAGAAGTCGAGCAGGGCCAGGGTGCAGCGAGCGGGCGCGGTGGCTTCGAGCACCCGGCGAGCGCTCTGGCCTTGAGCGATGGTGATGGGGCGGTTGAGCAACACCTCGTAGGTGGCCCAGCTCGATGTTTCGCCACGCGATCGGGTGCCGTCGCGCACGGCCGTGGCGTCGCGACGCAGCGCGGTGATGCCCTCGACAATATGTGCTTCGTAGCCGAGCAACTCGTTGATGAGGCCGACCGATCGCAGGGCGCGAACGACCGATGCGCGGGTGCCTCGGCGTCGGTGCAGGTAGATGGCGTCGCGACAGACCTTGCGCCGCACGTCTTCGGGCCACGCGTCAGACCATTCATCGACCCGGAGGCACCAGGCTAAGGCCGGCAGGCACTGCGCTGGGCAGGTGTCCGGGTGCCACAGGCGAGCGACCTGGTCAGCCGCCGCGCCCAGCGCCGAGAGGGCGAGCGCGGCCGAAAGGCGGCGCTCGGTTTCGGTGGTGCTGGGCGGCAGCAGGCTCACAGGCCGATGCTCCCGAGGGTGACGGTGACGGTGGTGCAGTAGCCGGCTTCGTCGTCGGCGATATCGATGTCGGCGGCCGGGCTGGTGAGGCTCACGCCCTGCGCGCCGGGCTGGTGCAGGGCGGCGAACAATGCGCTGCGGGTGATATTGCGACCGAGGTTATGCAGATCGGCGAGGGTCGCGGTGAGCGCTGCGGTGGCAGCTTCGAGCACGGCGGCCGGGCTGGGGCCGGGCAGCACATCGATGACGGCCTCAACGGTGTAGTCGACGATGGTGGCGCTCTGCACGACCAGGCTGTCGCAGAGGGCGCGAACGTCGTCAGCGTTCAGCCGGGCATAGACCACGCCCTGCAGGTCAAGCGACGCGGCGCCATCGCCCTCGCGGGAGAGCACAGTCACGAGCACTTCGCCGGGCTCTGGGTTTGCGACATGGGCGCCCTTCACCTCGCCATCGGCCGACAGGGCGTGGAACAGATAGGCATCGCGCGTGCCGGCGTTGGTCATGGCGGCGGGGGCGAGCTGGATGCGACGGCGAAAGTCGGCGTCGGATTCGAGCACCGCCGGCACGGGTGGGATGGCGTCGGGGTCGGCCGGGGTTATGACCAGGCGCGGTACGTCGTAGAACGCGGCGAGGTTGTCCAGATCTGTGCCGGTGGACCACGGCAGCATGACGGCGCGGGCGGCGTCGTTGATGCGGGCGCGCAGCAGCAGCTCGGTGTAGGCCGACTCTTCGAGCAGCTTGACGATGGGCTCGGATTCGAGCGCGAGCGCCAGCGCGATCGAAGGACGCTCGGCTTCGCTGTAGAGCGCGAGCAGGCGCGCCTTGCGTGCCAGAAGAATGGCCTCGAAGTCGGCCGGCGCGACGACGGCCGGCGCGGGCAACAGCGACATGTCGATCAGTGCGGGCATGCGTCAGGCTCCGGTGAGCGGCAGGGTGAGGGCGACTTGCGTGGTGTTGCCGTCGCTCATGGCGTAGCTGCCCTGCAGGTCGATGGTGAGCCGGCCGTGTTGAGCGGTATCGGGCAGCACGGCGATGCGGGTGACCTTGAGGCGCGGCTCCCAGCGCATCAGCGCGAGGTAGCTGGCGGCGGCCAGGCGCAGCAGGGTTGCGCGGTGCATGGGCTGGTCGATCAGCTCGGGCAGTTCGGAGCCGTAGTCGCGGCGCATGACGCGGGTGCCCATGGGGGTGCTCAGAATGTCGCGGATGCTCTGGCGCACGTGGTCGATGCCGCCGAGCGAGCGACCGGTTGTGGCGCTCATTCCGGTCGCGTTCATCAGGTCGGCCCGCCCGTGTTGCCGCTGCCGGGCTGCACGCCGGTGTGGGTGTGGGTGTGCAGCACGATGCCGTTGCTGCTCAGCGTGCCGCCAGCGTGGCTGAAGGTGCCGTTGATCAGGTTGTCGTTTTCGCCACCGTCGCCCGCGATGCCGTTGTGGTAGCTCAGCAGGTCGTCGACCGTCAGGGTGCCGGTGACGTGGGTGTGCGGGGCGTCGATGGTGACTTGCACCTCGGCCTGAATCACTGCGGTTTGCACGCCTGTGACCGACAGGGCGCCGGTGCTGTGGTTGTAGCGCACGGCCGCGCCGTCCGGATAGATGGTGAGGTGTTCGCTCGCACTGTCGCTGGGGGCGGGCCGGGCGTCGCTGTAGGCGGCGGGCAGCACCCAGGCTGCGCCGGGGTCGCCGCTGGGGCAGAGCAGCAGCACCTGTTCGCCGACCGTGGGCGGCGACCACTCGCGGGTGGTGCCGGCGCGCGGGGCCAGCCACGGCAGCCAGTCGCTCACCAGTTCGCCGGACTGCACGCGGCAGCGCGCCTCGGCGTGGTTCACGGAATGGACGGTGCCGGGCCGGATCAGGTTGTCGAGCCGGCGGGCGAGTTCAACGACGTCGGGAGTGGGCGCGGTGTGCATGCCCGGCAGAGTGCCGCGCGCGCGCGGGTGTTGGGATGTGGCGGGTTGTGCGGTAGGGGATTACTACATCAAGCCGGGTCGATGTGGTCGAGCACGGCTGCGGCGATCTGCTCGACGTCGTCGCGGGCGAAGCCGAGTATTTCCCGGATGGGGTATCGCACGCGCAGGCCTCGGCGATTGACGCCATCTTCAAGGCCCTCTTGATGCACGCGGGCGATGCGTGCCGCGCGGCCCTTGATCTCGACGGTGGCGGCGGCCGGCGTGGCGCTGATGCGCATATGTTTGGCCGTGGCCATGCGCGCGAACATGAGCCGGCGCACCCGGCCTTTCTTGTCGCGGAAGGCGGGCGGTTGAGGCTTTCGCGGCTCGAAAGGCGTGCCGTCAGGGTTCTGCTGCGCGCGGACACGGTCGATCTGTGCTTTGCGCAGCTGCTGCGCCACGCGCCAGGCCAACTGGCGGCGGGCCTCGGGCCGGGTGTTGGCGACCAGCGCCTGCAGCCAGGTTTCAAGCGGGGCGGTGTAGCTCACTCGTAGGGCACCAACGTGAGGGTGCGACCGATAGCGTCTTCGGGCCGGGCGTCGCGCCAGCGTGTGCGTTCGCCAACCTGCTTGAAGTACCGATACACCACGACGGTGACTTCGACCTGCAGGACGAGACGACGCCGGAAGCCCATGCGGACGCGCGCGCGGCCGGTGAGAGCCTTGTCGGAACAGATGTCGATCGGCGCAACCATGGTTAGACCGGTGTGGGGATCGGCACCGTCCAGTCCGGCGCGGTGTTGGGCTGGGTGTTGATCAACTCCCAGGTGTCGACCACGCCTTCATATGGATCCAGCGCAGGTTCATCGGCGTGGGTGGCGCGCATGGCGCCGTCGACGGTGCTGACGATGACGCGCTCGGTGAGCTGCAGCTTGATGGAGAGGTCCATCGTCTGGTGGGTGAGGATGTCGGCCTCGAAGGCGAAGCCGGCGCGCATGAGTTCGGGGTTCTGCAGCATTTCGGGCTGATGCCGGCGCAGCCACAGCAAGATGGGCACGATGAGGGTGTCGGCATGGCCTTCAAAGTCGGTGGCGATGAGGTTGAGGGTGTAGCGGTACTCGAAGCTCAGGCCCGCGCGCAGCGTGCTGCGGACGTCGCCTTCGTCGATGAAGGTGAGCAGGCGGTCGGGGTGGGCGGCGACCCACGGCGCGGTGGCTTCGAGGTGGCGGCGCAGCGATTCGGGTTTCAGCATTTGCGTTTTTTCTCTTCGATGAGCATGCGTCGATAGATGGCCCGATCGGCTCGCACACGCTCGTTGTCGCGGCGCAGGCGGCGCACTTCGGCGGCGAGGATGAGGATGACTTCGGCGATGCGGTCTCGCGTACCCGACCAGTGCAGGGCGACGGCGAACACCATGGCGCGGTGGAGCTGGGTGCGCTTCACCAGCTCACCCAGGCGCCCAGACCGACGAAGGCGTCGAGGTCTGACCCGCCCGGGCGGCTGTGCAGCGGTACGTCGAGGCTGGCCAGCGCGCCCAGCTTCAGGGCTTTGACCTGCACCAGCTGTTGGCGCGCTTGGGCGCGCAGCACGGGTTCGCCGCGCTTGATGCCGAGGTAGAGGCCGGCGTCACCGCGCTGGGTGGTGTCGATCCACGGCAAGGGCTCGGCGACCGTGTAGATCTGGGTTTCGCCGGTGACCTGGTCGATGACCGGGATGACGGTGACGGGCCGCTCGCCGGCCGGCACCGTGGTGGCGTCGATGACGTGCTTGGTCGGATCGGCCGCGATGGCGGGCGGCAGCTTGAGCTTGGGCTTGGTCGCGGCAGGGCGGGCCTTCACGGGCTCGGTGATGACGATGAACTCGTAACCGGCGTTTTTGACCTGTGCGGCGGGTGCTGCAGGCGCAGCGACAGTCGTTGGCTGCGATGGGTTGCCGCCTGCAGTCACCCACCAGGTGAAGGCGCCGTAGCTGACAGCACAGAGCAGCAGGATGATGACCAGTGCGCGCACGCTCATGGGTGGCTCCGGATCTGACGCGGCCGTGGAATGGGCTGCATCGGGGTTTCGGGCTGTGGGGTGAGGTCGTACTTGCCGCTCAATGACGCGGCGACGCGGTCGGCCGCGATGGCACCGTAGTGGCTGCGCCAGTGCGCGAGCTGGCGGCGGATGTAGCTGCTGCCACGCGAGCGGCCCAGCACCTTGAGCTGATCTTCGCAGTTGTAAATCAGGTGCGGGACCACGTCGGTCATGGCCGCAGAACCTTCTCGAAAGGAAGGCGCTCGCGCGATGCGCCAGGCGTGGTTCGAATACTAAGGACGTGGTTTCCGGTGCCCAGAATGGAGCGCATGTCCTTGAGCGCGATCTGGCTGGAGATCACCGCATGCTCGCCTTCCATCGAGCCGTGCTTGAGCCCGACCGCGATGCAGCCGATCACGTCTCGCACACGGTTTCCGGCGTGAATGAGCACGGCCGATCGACCCGTCTTTTGGTCTTTGGGTATTTCGCCGGGCATGCCCCAGACACCCAGATCCGGATTGCTCAGTATCCAGACGTCGGGAAACTTCTGCGAAGAGTGCTTCGAGACCTGATAGTCGCCGTCCGGGATGCACGACTCGCGGCGTACTCCACCGATGCCGTCCGGATCGGGCAACCATGGCCGTTCGATCGTCGCGAAGGCCGCATCACCGGCGTAAAGCGTGCCCAGAACGCAGGTGCTCAGGTAGGCCGTGCGCACGAGCTGAAGTTTGATCACTGGTGGCTCCTTGATGCGTCATGTGTGGCGCGGTGTTGAGTGGATCGCCGGTGCTCGCGTGGCGGTGGCCAGCGCAGATCGTCGATGTGCGACATGCCAGGCGGTACCCGCCCACGAGCTGCGATGAAGATGAGCAGGGCGGCAGCGGCCAGCCAGAAGGCGAGGTGCAGCACGGTGTCGGCCGGCTGGTGCAAGCCGAGTAGGGCTGCGATGGCAAGACAGCCCAGGGCGAGGGTCGCAATGCTGCCGGTGCGCAGCCTTGGGTTGAGCTGGCACCAGACGGACAGGGCGAAAACGATGATCTGGCAGAGGATCACCAGCAGGGCGGTGGGCGTGATCATTGGGGGGTATCTCCGAAGATGCGACGTCGCGCAGCGGCGATCAGGGAGGGAAGTTCGGCCATGACGTTGGCGACCAGCGCCAGACCGAAGAGGCCGGAGGCGACACGCATGGCGTCAGCCAGCACGCCGTCGACGCCGTACCAGTGGGCGAGCGCACCGCCGCCGTAGTGCCCGAGGGCCACGCCACCCATGAAGGCCAGCAGGCGATCGAGGGCGCGGGCGTCGGTGGTGTTGAAGCGCAGCGCGATGGCCGAACCCACTGCGCCCGGCAGCAGTGCGCCGAGCAGCTTGACGATGGAGGCGGTGGTCGGTTCTGTCATGGGCTTCAGTTCCAGAGCTGCAGGCGCTGCTGCGTTTCGGGTGCGACGGCGATCGAGGGCATGACCACAGCGGTGCCGGCGGGCAGCACCGGCCCGAGCTGTGCGAGGCCGCGATTGGCTTCGAGCACCTGCTCGGTGACGCCGGTGGTGCGGCCGTAGAAGCGCCAGCACACAAGGTCGACGGTGTCGCCCTGCATGGTGCGAACGGTGGATGAGGCGCGGGCGGCCATCAGATGAGATCAACCGTGGTGCGCTGCTCGCCGCGGATGTCTCTGAGTGCCCAGTGCGCGGCGCGGCGCAGGTCGCCGATGGGGGTTTCGAGCTTGTCGGCGTACTGGTGGCCGGCGTCGGTGGCGTCAAAGCTGCGGTACTGCTCGGTGAGATCGGCGGCGGCCAGGCAATAGACGGCGCGGCGGTAGCGATGGACGTGGATGGATTCGTCGTCCACCACCGGGGCGGGCACCTCGGCGAGGGTGTCGAAGCCGAGGGCGATCTGAGCAGCCATCCAGCCGGCGAGGTCGTGATTGACGGTGGCGATCGCGTCGATGAGCGCCGCGCGCAGGCGGGGCGGGGTGACGGTGCCGTCGATGCGCTTGTCTTTGAGCGCGTCGTCAGGATCGACCGCGGGCCAGAACGCACCGCTGGTGATGGGCGCTTGATCGGTCGGCGTGGCGCCGATGGCGACGAATCCGTTCATGGTTGCGGCTCAGCGCGGGTTGTTGAGCACGTAGCGCTGCAGCGCGCGGTAGAGCGGGTGGTCGGCAAGGTCGATCCGCACCGATTCGTCGACATCGACAATGTCTGCCTCGATGGTGACCTTCACGCCCTTGATGTAGCCGGCGCTGTTCTTCGAATCGAACTCAATGAGGAAGGTGTTGGTCGGCGGCAGGGCGTTATTGCTCATCGCTGGTGCTCCTGTGGTGGCGGTGGGGGCGCGGTGTTGCAGTCCGAGAGGAGGAGTACTCCGCTGCGCGACCGCGCCCGCCGCCAGTGCGGGGTCCGCCCGGTTCAGCCGGCGCCGTCTTGCGACGCTGCCGGCGGTTTGGTCTGGCCTTTTTCGGTGCTGTCGGCCGGGGTGAGCGCCTTGATCTTGGTGTCCATTCGCTCGATGTCTTTCTTCACGCCAGCGCCGGCATGCAGCGCGAGCGCGGTCGTGAGGTGACTGCGGATCTGCTGGAGCTGCTCGAGCGTTGCCGGCTCGGCCTGCAGCTCGGCGTGGTCGCGCAGGGTGTAGGCGATGGCCTTGTGCAGCTTGGCGCGCACCTCATCCGGCATGTCTCGCTCGGCGGTGAGCTGCAGGCCGGCGAGCAACACGCCGGTGTCAAACGCAGTACCGCTCGAGCGGCTCTTGAAGGCGGCTTCGGCCAGCTCTTCGGCGATGAGCGTGGGCAGGTCGCGCTTGTACTGGTCGGGCAGGGTGAGGCCGTGGCGCAGGGCGTACTCGGCGATGTGCAGCGCGCCGGTGTAGTCGGCAACGTCCAGGCGCCAGACCATGATGGTCATGATCACGTCGTCTTGCCCGCCCCGGTCCGCCTGCAGGGCGCCGCCCACGTAGGCGGCGTATTCGGGCAGGAAGCGGCGCTTGGCCTCGGCCTTGTTTGCGATGCTCTGGATCTGCTTGAGCTGCCGGCGATGTTCGTCGAGCTGGGCCAGCACGAGCTCGTAGCCGGTGACCAGCGAGGGGTCGATGTGCGTGCCGTTGGCGATTGCCTGCGCGCTGGCGACGGTCGCGACCGCGGCGGCGATGCAGCGCATGCGGTGAGCACGGGCGGGGCTGAGGGTCATGGTCGGTCTTTCGTTCAGTCTGTTCGGGTACCGAGAGGCGGGCGCGTACTGGCGCCCGCCGCCTGAATCACCAGGGCTTATGACCAACTGAAGGTGATGTTTTCGGCCATGCAGCCACGGCCGTAGTCTTCGACGACGTAGGCGTCGTTCGAGCTGTCGTACGTCTCGATGCGGTCGCGCTTGGCGTTATCGACGATCGTGCGGCGGCGGCCGCCCTCCTGCCAGTAGAGCGAGAGGTTGTCGAGCGTGGTGACCATCACGCCGTCATCGATCATGAAGGGCACCTGCACGCCGGGCAGGCCGCCGATGCGCTTCTGGCTGATGACGAGATCGGTCGCGATCTGCTCGGTTGCGGGCTGCGTCGAATTGATCAGCGGGAAGTACTTGTCGGCCATCATCGAGCGGCCGACGACGGCAACGAGACCCGGATCTTCGCGGTACCAGGGCTCGATCAGGTTGTTGACCAGATCGAACACGAGGGCGTCGAGCGTGGCGTAGTCGGCCCCCGCTGCGGAGCCGATGCGGATCTGGCCGGCCGTGCCGCCACCGGTCATGACAGAGGCGGGCTTGTTGGCGCGGTATTGCTGCAGCCAGCCGATGTTCACGTCTTGGCGCAGCGGGTTGGCGACCGGGTCGGTCGCGGCGGCGGCGCTGACGCCGTTGAAGCCGACCATGATGCGGTCAAGCGCCTGACGCTGCAGGATGACGTCGCGAATCATGGTCTGGAAGTTCGGGAACTTGGCCCAGGCGTCCATCTTGGCGTAGGTCAAGTGGGTGTCGAAGTTGGTCTGCTTGCAGAAGTAGACATCGTCGTCGAGCGCGGTGGGGTCGGTGGTGCCGCGATCAGTGGTGGTGGTGTTGGTGCGCGACGCAATCGGCCCGCCGATGCCCAGACCGAGCTTGGCGCCCTGCTGTTCGGTGACGCCCATCATGTTGATGCGGCCCAGAAAGCTGCTGGTCTCCTGCATGCGCTGTTCAAGGCGCTGCTGAACGCTGGGATCGACCGCGAATTTTTCGAGGGCGCTGGTTACGCCGTTGATTTGGGCCATCTGTTGCAGGTAGGCGTTGAACGCCTGGCGGGTTTGGGTGCGCATGGTGTGCTCCGATAGGTGGTGGCGGGGAAGGTGCGATCAGCAGTCGGCGAGCTGCTTTTCAGTGCCGTCGCCACCGGTGGCGGGCGGGCGCTTGCTGTGTTGGCCGGGGGTCTGGTCAAGCTTGGCGGTGAGGGCGGCGAATTTTTCGGAGAGCTTCTTGAGGTCTGCCGACAGTTCTTCAACCTTTGTGGCCTGTGCGTCGCCCTGCGTTTTCGCCGCGGCGCTGAACTCGGCGAGGGCCTTGGCGGTTTCGGCCTGGTGCTTGGCGACTTCAGTCAGCGCGGCGGCGAAGTCGTCGGAGGGCTGCGCGGTGACTTCGTCGCCCTTCTTTTCGGCAGGCTTGAGCATGCCGATGATGGCGTTGAGCAGGGTCTTCGTTTCGCCATCGGCCTTCGGGGCATCGACGGGCTTGTTCGCTGTGGTCATTTCGGTGTCCTCGAATTCGAGCGTGATGGGTGTGGCGGCGGTGAAAACGTTGTCGGGCGACTGCTTGCGCTGCGAGAGCGGGTTGCTCTTGGCCTGTGCGGCGAACTGCAGCATTTCGGTGCCGAGGCTGGCGGGGCTGTCGGTGACGGCAAGTCCGACCAGGTAGGCCTCGCCGCTGCGGGCGAAATTCGAGTCGACCTCGGCGCTGGTGTAGATCTTCTGGCGCGCCTTGTTCATTTCGATCAGGTCGGGCGTGGGGTCGAGCTGGACGAACAGGGCGAGCTTGCCGTCTTCGACCACTTCGGCCTTGACGGCGACGACATCGCCATAGGCGCGGAAGGTGCTGTCCGGGTACAGGCCGCGCAGGTGTTCAAGCCAGATGCGGGCGCCGTACCGGATGGGGTTGTAGGTGCGCGCCATCTGCTCGATCCAGCCGCGCTCGATGGTGCGACCGTCGCTGGTGGCGCCTTCGGTCATCACGCGTATGAACTTGGTCTTTGCCATGGAGGCCGCCTCGGGTTGAGTTGCGGCCATGTTCGGCGGCGCGCGCAGGGCGGGCAACGACGGGCGGTTGTTCGGCGGCTTGATACAACAGGAGGTGACAGAGTCGCGCGCGCGCGGCGGGCAAAGTGGCGCCCATGACTGCCGCTACTGCACCACTCGCCGATGCTGAATTGACCGCGGCGGCGAACCAGATCAACGCTGAAGCGCTGGCGCCGCCACGGTTCGAGCCCACGGATGTGAGCCCGCGACGGCGCGCGCGCGCCCTCTACTGGCAGGGCTGGAGCTTGAGCGCGATTGCGGAAGAGCTTCTCCTCAGCCCGAACACGGTACAGAGCTGGAAGCGCCGTGACAATTGGGACAAGTCGAGCGCGGTGCAACGGATCGAGTCATCGATCGAGATGCGCATGCAGGTGCTGGTGGCGAAGGAAAAGAAGACCGGCGGCGACATGAAGGAAATCGATCTGCTGGGCCGCCAGATCGAGCGCATGGCACGCGTGCGCCGCTTTACCGAGGGCGGTGGCAACGAGGCAGACCTGAACCCGAAGGTGGCAAACCGGAACAGCGGGCCGCGCAAGGCACCCGAGAAGAACGCGATCAGCGAAGAGCAGGCCGCAACGCTGCATGAGGCGTTCGTTGATTCGCTGTTTGGCTACCAGCAGGTGTGGCGTGAAGCGGGCGAGCTGGCTCGCATTCGCAACATTCTGAAGTCGCGGCAGATCGGGGCGACCTGGTACTTCGCCCGCGAGGCGATCGACGACGCGATACAGACCGGTCGTAACCAGATCTTCCTGTCGGCTTCGAAGGCTCAGGCCCACGTGTTCAAGCAGTACATCTTGGAGTTCGTGCGCGAGGCGATCGGCGTTGAATTGAGGGGCGACCCGATCATTCTGCCGAATGGGGCGACGCTGTACTTCCTGGGCACGAACGCGCGCACGGCGCAGAGCTACCACGGCAACCTGTATTTCGACGAGTACTTCTGGACCGCGCGCTTCCAGGAACTGCGCAAGGTTGCATCGGGCATGGCGATGCACAAGAAGTGGCGCCAGACCTACTTTTCGACGCCGAGCAGCGTGACACACGAGGCGTATCCGTTCTGGACGGGTGCGCTTTACAACCGCGGCAGGCCGCGCGACCAGCGGGTTGAGATCGACACCAGCCACTACGCGCTGAAAAACGGCGTGCTGTGCCCTGACGGGCAGTGGCGGCAGATCGTGACTGTGGAAGACGCGCTGGCGGGCGGGTGCAACCTGTTCGACATCGAGCAGCTGCGAAACGAGTACGGGCCGGCCGAGTTCGCGAACCTGCTGATGTGCATGTTCATGGACGACTCGGAGAGCGCCTTCCCGTTGACCATGATGATGCGTTGCATGGTCGATAGCTGGGATGCGTGGACGGACCTCAAGCCGTTCGCCGCGCGACCCTTCGGCAATCGGCCGGTCTGGGTCGGCTATGACCCGAGCGACACGGGCGACAGCGCGGGGCTGGTGGTGCTGGCGCCGCCCATGGTGCCGGGCGGCAAGTTCCGCGTGCTTGAGCGCTTGCAGCTGCGCGGGAACGACTTCGAGGAGCAGGCCGGGCACATCTTGCAGGTCACCAAGCGCTACAACGTGCAGCGGATCAGCATCGACGTCACCGGCATGGGCTCAGCGGTGATTCAGCTGGTGCGCAAGTTCTTCCCGGGTGCCCAGGCGATCAATTACAGCGTGGAAGCGAAGGTGCGCATGGTGCTCAAGGCGCAGCACGTGATCACGCGCGGCCGGCTGGAGTTCGACGCCGGCTGGGCTGATCTAGCGGCCAGCTTCATGCAGATCCGCAAGGTGATGACGGCGAGCGGCCGGCAGATGACGTACGAGGCGAGCCGCAGCGAAGAGGCCAGCCACGCCGACCTTGCGTGGGCAACGATGCACGCGCTGATCAATGAACCGATCGAAGGCGCCAGCGAAACCAACGGCAGCATTCTGGAGATGACCGAATGAGCGAAAACACCACGCCGGCACAGCCGGTACCCATCGAGGCCTTCACGTTCGGAGATCCGGTGCCGGTGATGGATGGCCGGGAAATACTCGACTATCTGGAGTCGGCGAACATGGGGCGGTGGTACGAAACGCCGATCAGCTTCGAGGGGCTGGCGCGCAGCGCGCGATCGGCCCCGCACCACAGCAGCCCGATGTACGTGAAGCGCAACGCGCTGGTGAGCACGTTCGAGCCTCACTCGATGCTCAAGCGCGAGCACTTTTCGCGGCTGGCGCTGGACTTCATCATCTTCGGCAACACTTATGTCGAACGCGCAAACTCGCGCACCGGGCGGGCGTTGTCGCTGACCCCGTCGCCTGCGAAGTACACACGACGCGGTGTGGATCTGGACACCTACTTCTTCGTGCGCGGGTTTCGACAGGAGCATGAGTTCGCGCGCGGCTCGGTGTTCCACATGATGGAGCCGGACATCAATCAGGAGGTGTATGGCCTGCCGGAGTACTTGAGCGCGCTCAACAGCGCCTGGCTCAACGAGGCCTCGACGCTGTTTCGACGGCGGTACTACCTGAACGGGTCGCACGCCGGATTCATTTTGTACATGACGGACGCGGCCCAGAACCCGGACGACATCGACAAGCTGCGCGAGGCGATGCGCCAGGCGAAGGGGCCGGGCAATTTCCGTAACCTGTTCATGTACGCGCCGAACGGCAAGGAGAAGGGCCTGCAGATCATTCCGGTGGGCGAGGTGGCCGCGAAAGACGAGTTTTTCAACATCAAGAATGTCACGCGCGACGATCTGCTTGCGGCGCACCGCGTGCCGCCGCAGCTGATGTCGATCATCCCGAACAACACCGGCGGCTTCGGCGACATCCGTGACGCGGCCGAGGTGTTCTGGATCAACGAAATCCAGCCGCTGCAGGAGCGGTTCAAGGAACTGAACGAATGGGTAGGTGAAGAGGTGGTGCGGTTCAAGCCATACAGCCTGGTCGCCCAGCCGGGTGCCGCGATGGTGCCCTGATCGAAAAGAGAGACGGTGCGACAAGCAGGGTGCGGGAACACCCGGCCGGCCACCTCCAGCAGCTACAGCCTGCCTTCAGCCAAGGCACCGCCACCGTGCACACGGCGAGCCAAAGCTATCACGCGAAGTGAGGAGCTGCTGTGCAATCCATCCGCTGCAAGAAGTGCAACAAGAAACTCGGCGAAGGCCGATACATCGACATGCAGATCAAGTGCCCGCGCTGCGGTGACTTGAATCACCTGAAGGCCACGAGCCTCCATCCCGCGCGCCGCGAGCGCCCGACACATGGAGCCCATGAACGTGGCAAAACCCATCATCCCGTGGATCGGCGGAAAACGCCGCCTGGCAAAGCAGATCCTCCCGCTCTTCCCTGAACACACCTGCTACGTCGAGCCGTTCTGCGGCGGCGCTGCACTCTTCTTCATGAAGGTGCCGTCGAAGGTGGAGGTGCTGAACGACCTGAACGGTGACGTCATCAACCTATACAGGGTGGTGACCCATCATCTGGATGAGTTCGTGCGGCAGTTCCGCTGGGCGCTGTCGAGCCGGGAATCGTTCCTTCATCACCAGCTGGCCGACGTTCGCACGCTGACCGATATCCAGCGCGCAGCGCGCTTCTTCTACCTGCAGAAGATGTGCTTCGGCGCGAAGGTCGAGGGGCAGAGGTTCGGCACCGGTATCACCGGGCCGAAGCGCATCAACCTCACCCGCCTCGAGGAGGATCTGTCGGCCGCGCATCTGCGCCTGGGCCAAGCTGTGATCGAGCACCTCGACTGGCAGGCGTGCGCCGCACGGTACGACCGGCAGGGCACGCTGTTCTTCATCGATCCGCCCTACTGGCAGACCGAGGGCTATGGCGTGCCCTTCGGCTTCGAACAGTACGAAGCGCTGGCCAGCTTGGCCAGGTCGGCCAAGGGCAGCGTGATCATCACGGTGAATGATCACCCGGACATGCGCCGTGTGTTCGCCGGCCTCGACATCCGGACCGCGTCCATCAACTACACGGTCGGCGGCTCAGGCCGATCCAGCAGCGCCACCGAGCTGATCATCACCGCCCTGCGCTGACGTCGACCGGCCACCAGCGCCGCGCGAACCCCAGCCTGCCCACACGGCCCCGCCCGCGCCCCAGCGCGGCCGCGGGCGCCGCCGCTCGCCCAAATGCACCAAACCAGTGCGAAAAACGACCCTCAGACCGAAAACCCGTCCATCACCACCCACCGCGCGCGGTCGAGACCCCGCCCCGCCCGCTCGCTTCATCGACTTCGAATCGTGCGCCGGTGCCTCCTGGTGTATCCGCAGCCAGGACGCATCGAAAAGACAGATCGTCACCCGCTTCCACCGGTGCGCACCGGTGCACAAAGGGGTGCATGGCCACAACCAGCCTCATCGGCCACTGAAATCGTCAGCGACGTCGCAAAAAGGTAACTTCGGTAATCGTTTCTTTTTATTCAACCTAAGCGATTGATTTAAATAGGATGTTTTGGTTACCTTCGAAAGGTGATTTTAGGTAATCAAAAAGGTAACTATTTCTAATTCATTGAAATAAAAGGGGTTTTAATTCGAGAATGTGACCTTGTAATTAGGTAATTTGATTACTTTAAAGTTACCTATAAATCACCTTCTGATTATTCGATAGAACGGCTTTCAGCAAGGCTTTGAAGCTGTTTTCGAAAACAAGTTACCTTAGTTACCTTTTTCCGAAGACGCCAAAAATCAGAGCCTTCACGCGTGCGGCGTTGACGCCTGCCTGTCGCGTGCGTGCTGGTGTTCGAGGGATGTGATCAGGCGAGGAAATGGCGCCGATATTAGACAGCTGTCTAATATCCAGACCCATTTCGGGTAAAAGAAAAAGGCCCGCATCGCTGCGGGCCTTTTGTGTTCTGGCTCCCCGACCTGGGCTCGAACCAGGGACCTACGGATTAACAGTCCGGCGCTCTACCGACTGAGCTATCGGGGAACAAAGAGGGCGCGATAATAGGTTGTGATCCTGCGCGCGTCAAGCGATTGATACGTGACTTTCTTCGCGCTGACTGGCCGCCACTTCGGCCCGCTATCGATTTATGATCACGTCACCTGAAGGTCACAACAGCCTTCGCCGTAGCTCCGACTTACCGCTCGCCCCAGGGCACGAGGCCAGCCTGCCAGCGCAGATCAATGAACGAAAACGCGGTATTCATCAAGACTGAAGCGGGCGAGGATGCGGTGTCGAAGCGCACCATCGTTCAACGCAACCTGCGTTCGGTGCTCATCATGATCGACGGGCGCACGCCCGTCGGCAATCTGGCTCAGCAGTTCGGTGATCCGCTGATCGTCGAAGGCCTGGTCGGCGAGCTTGAACATCGGGGACTGGTGCGCCGGGTGGATAACGCCAGTAACGAAGAAGACGCCGACCGCTCGGAACTGTCGTCCATCATGGTCGATATCGAAGATCTGGTCAGTCAGCCGATCACACCGGTAGCCGATGACATCCGTCGGGCGCACGACCGGTCTTCGGCAAAGGAATCGCCGGTGCTGGACGAGTTCGCGATGGCCATCCCCGAACTGAATGCTCCGGCGGCGGCTGTCGCGGTCGCGTCGCCGCCGCCGGCCGACAGCGATGACGTCCGCGGTGCAATAAGACGCGCGATGATGACCAGCTCAGCGGATGCCGGCGTCGAGCACAGCGCTCCCGGACCGTTGAGGCGTGTGTTTGATCTGTTCGCGGGGCGTGTCAGCGGTGCTGATCGCAAAGGGCCGCCGAGTTCGCTTGCAAAGCGGCTTGTGGTCGGGAGCTTCGTGCTTAGCGCGCTGGTGATCGGCACGTTTTTCCTTTATCCCTACAGCCGGCACCTGCCGCAGATGGAACAACTGGCGAGCGAACTGCTCGGTCAACCGGTGCGCATCGCATCGGTATCGCCCAGCATCTTTCCCGAGCCGTCCATTGCACTGGAGGGCTTGCGCGTCGGGGAGGGCGGGCAACTGGACGTCGCCACCGTCAAGCTCATTCCCCGCGTGTCGACGCTGCTGTCGGAGCGGACGGTCATGCGCGAAGTGCGCATCGAACGTGCAGGACTGAATATTGCCTTTCTGCCCGAGCTGTCGAAGCGGCAGGACATCAACTGGGCATCGCGCTGGCTCAAGGTCGAACGCATCAGCGTCGTCGATTCGAGCCTGCTGCTGCTGGACGGATCGATCGGCAATCTGAATGGCACGCTGGACATCAACGAGGACGGCGCGCTGACGCGGCTGTCGCTGGCCAGCACGGATGGCGGACTGAAGCTGCAGGGCAGCATCGAATCCGGTGTGTGGAATGTCGCGCTCACGGCGCTGGGCTGGCGCACGCCCGGCCAGCCGTCACTGCTGCTCGACGTTCTTGAGGCAACCGGTACGCTGAACAGCCAGCGCCTGCAGTTCGACAAGGTGGACGTAAAGCTTTATGGCGGTTATGCGGTGGGCAATCTGTCTGTCGGGCTCGTCAGCCCGGCGACCGTCGAAGGCGAAATGACCACGTCGCGTCTTGCCATTGCAGATTTGCTCAAGGTGTTTGCGCCCACGCTGCTGCTGACCGGTGACCTGTCTGCGGCGATCGCCATCCGCGGCGATGGGGAAACGCTGGAGGCGCTGCGGCGCACGCTGCGTGCGTCGGGCAAGCTTGGCGTTCAGCGAGGGCAGATCGAACGCGTCGATCTTGTGCAGGCGGTGCGCATTCCGCGTCCGGATGGCGTGCGCGGCGGCAGCACGCGTTTCGATCGGCTCGAAGGCGATGTACTGGCTGACGCCTCCGGGCTCAGCCTGACCGGTGCGACGATGTCGTCCGGACTGGTCGGCGCGCAGGGAGACATCCGGCTGGCCGACGGCCTCATCAATGGTCGTCTCGACGTAAGCCTGCGCGGCAGCGCAACCACGGTACTCGCACCGGTCAGCATCGAAGGCAAGTACGCCGATCCGGTCGTGCGCCTGCGGCGTTGAAGAGCCCAGCCGCCTGTTCTGGTCTCGCGTCGGCCCGGCTTTCCGCCAGTCGGGTTCCGGCATACGTCTGTTTGACGCCTCGCCGGGGTTGCATTCGATCAATTGACGCCAGCGCCAGCGCCACAACTTGCGCGCCGGCTGCTATGGTATGCAGGTGATGTCCCGTTTCAGCCGATTCCTGATAACCATCCTGCTCGTGATTGCGCTGCCGCTGCAAGGCGGTGTCGCCGCGGCGATGATGTGCTGCGTGCCAGGGCAGCCGCCTGCGATGGCGGGCGGGCACGACAGTGCGACCGAGGCGCCGCTGTTATCGGAGCACTGTGCCGAATCGGCCGCGCGCGATGAAAGCGCTGTGCAATCCCCCCAGTCGTGTGCGAGCTCTGCGGCCTGCTGCATTGCAGGCGCGCTGACACCGGCCACGCTCCCGGCGTTTGCCGACAAGGCGTTCCACGAACGACCGTTCGCCGACCTCGGTGGCCCGCCGTCCTTCATCGCCGATAGCGCGGAACACCCCCCCAGATCCGCCTCCGTCTGACGAAACCCTGACGCCCGCACCCGCTGCGGGCATCGATTCACGTCCTGCGCGAGGCCAACATGTTTCACCTCCTTCCGAAAACGCTGCTCGTCTGTGCAGCGCTTGTTCCGACGTCCGCGTGGCCGGCCGATCCCGCCGATCCGGCCGCACCTGTGCCGTCGGCCGACTATCGCTCGATGATCGACGGCTATCGCAGTCATGCGGCAGAGCCCGTAGGTCCATGGCGTGATGCCAACGACCGGGTCGGCCGGCAGACCGGCGCGCACGCTGCGCATGCGGATCATCCGGAGCCGGCAAACCCGCAGCTCGAAGACCCGCATGCAGGACACTCGGCGCCAGCCGGGGCCCGCGCAGAGGGCTCGTCGGCGCACGACCACGGCGCCGGCAACCCCGCCGCCCACGATCACCGAATGCATCACGGCAAGCCTGCCGCCGATGCCGGGAACGTTCCGCATCACTGCATGCACCACGACAACGCTGCGGGCGGCGGCATGAAGCACAAGCACGACGCCTGCCCGATGAAGAAGGAGGGCGGCCATGCGCACCACTGATCCATCGCGTTTGCGGCTTCTGCCGCTCGCGGCTTCGCTGACGCTGCTGGCCGGTTGCGCCAGCTTCAGTCCCGACGGCGGCTTTGGCGCGGTCGAGCAGACCACGCGAGAGCGGCTCGGCAAGGAGGTGAAGTGGGCGCGCAGCGACGAAGACCGTGCGGCGGTCGCCGAACGAGTGGCCAGCCTGCTCGGCCAGCCGCTGACCGCCGACGATGCGGTGCAGCTTGCCTTGCTGAACAATCGCGGCCTGCAGGCGGGCTTCCACGATCTGGGCATCAGCGAAGCCGAGCTGGTGCGCGCCGGCAACCTGCCGAACCCTCACTTCTCCATGTTCCACGCCAGCAAGAAGGAAAACGGCGTGCGTGACTACAAGATCGAACAGGCGATCACCTTCAACGTGTTTTCGCTGCTGACCCTGCCGCAGGCGATCGAGGTCAACAAGCGGCAGTTTGCTCAGACCCAGCGCGCGGTATCGCTGCAGGTGCTGCGACTGGCGGCCGATGTGCGCCGCGCCTGGACGCAGGCGGTCGCCGCAGGCGAAACGCTGCGCTACATGGAACAGGTCATGGACGCGGCCGACGCCGGTGCCGAACTGGCACGCCGCATGCAGGCGGCCGGCAACTTCAGCGCACTGGCGCGCGCCCGCGAGCAGGGTTTCTATGCCGACGCTGCGCTGAATCTCGCCCGCGCGCAGCAGGCGCATCAGGCCGCACGCGAACGCCTGACCCGGCTGCTCGGGCTGTGGGGTGAGCAGACCGCGTTCAAATTGCCCGAACGCCTGCCCGATCTGCCGACAGCCGCCCTTGATGCCCCCGATATCGAGCGCCAGGCAATGGCGTCGCGCATCGATGTACAGATCGCCCGACTCGACGCCGAAGCGACCGCTCGCAACCTCGGTCTGACGAAAACCACACGTTTCATCGACGTGCTCGAGATCGGCCCGGCGCGCGTGCTCGAAGGCCGTCGCGGCGAGTCGTACAAGAAGGGCTATGAAATCAGCTTCGAGGTGCCGCTGTTCGACTGGGGCAGCTCGCGCGTGGCACGGGCCGAGCATATCTATATGCAATCGGTCGAGCGGGTTGCCGACGCAGCCATCAACGCGCGCTCCGAAGTGCGTGAAGCCTACGGCGGCTATCGCTCCGCCTTCGACATCGCGCGCCACTACCGTGACGAAGTGGTGCCGCTCAGGAAGCGCATTTCCGACGAAAACCTGCTGCGTTACAACGGCATGCTGATCGGCGTGTTCGAACTGCTGGCCGATGCGCGCTCGCAGGTCGCCAGTGTCAATGGCTACATCGAAGCCCTGCGCGACTTCTGGATCGCCCAGGCCGATCTCGACATGGCGCTGATCGGCAAGCCCGACCTTGTGGCGCCCGGCACGCCTATGGCAGCAGCGACCGCTGGAGCCGGACATTGACCCCCGGCGCTGTCGCCTCGCCCCGTGGCCACTCGCCGCTGAACCGAATTCGAAGGACATGACATGACTTCCCGCAGAGATTTTTTCCTCAATGCAGGCATCGCGGGTGCCGCGGTGGCAGCCGCCGCGGTCAGCCGCGTGACGCTGGCAGCCGTACCCGAACCGGTGATTGAAACTTCCGCCGACACGCGCGGCCCGTTGATGCCTTCCACGGGACGCCCCTATAACCCCGTCGTCACGCTCAACGGCTGGACGCTGCCCTGGCGCATGAATGCAGGCGTCAAGGAATTCCATCTGGTGGCGGAGCCCGTGGTGCGCGAAATGGCGCCCGGCTTCAAGGCCCATCTGTGGGGTTACAACGGCCAGTCGCCCGGCCCGACGATAGAAGTGGTCGAAGGCGACCGGGTGCGCATCTTCGTCACCAACCGCCTGCCCGAGCGCACCAGCGTGCACTGGCACGGTCAGCGCCTGCCCAACGGCATGGACGGCGTCAGCGGCCTGACCCAGCCGGCGATCCCGCCCGGCAAGACCTTCGTGTATGAATTCACCGCGCGCCGCCCCGGCACCTTCATGTACCACCCGCACGCCGACGAAATGACGCAGATGGCGATGGGCATGATGGGTTTCTGGGTCACCCACCCGAAAGCGCGTCACCCGCACATCGCGCAGGTCGATCGCGACTACGTGTTCCTGCTCAACGCCTACGACGTCGATCCCGGCAGCTACACGCCGAAAACCATGACCATGCTGGATTTCAACCTGTGGTCGTGGAACAGCCGCATCTTCCCGGGCATCGCGCCGCTGGTCGCGCGGAAGAATGACCGCGTGCGCATCCGCATCGGCAACCTCACGATGACCAATCATCCGATCCATATCCACGGCCACGAATTCGAGGTGACCGGCACCGACGGCGGCCCGGTGCCGAAGTCAGCGCGCTGGCCGGAAGTCACCACCGATGTGGCGGTCGGGCAGATGCGGCAGATCGAATTCATCGCCGACGAAGAGGGCGACTGGGCGTTCCACTGCCACAAGAGCCATCACACGATGAATGCCATGGGCCACGACATCCCGAACCTGATCGGCGTCGATCACGAAGGGCTGGCAGACCGCATATCGAATCTGGTGCCCGGTTATATGGCGATGGGCGAGCGCGGCATGGCCGATATGGCCGACATGAAGATGCCGCTGCCGGAGAACACGGTGCCGATGATGACCGGCGACGGCCCTTTCGGATCGGTCGAAATGGGTGGCATGTTTTCGGTGTTCAAGGTGCGCCGCGACCAGAAGCCTGGCGATTACAGCGATCCGGGCTGGTACGCGCATCCGGCTGGCACCGTGGCGCACGCGGTCGACGGCGGGGCCGCACCGGCGACGCCGAAGCCCGCCGAAAACCACGACCACGGCGCCTCGTCGATGCCGCTGCAACAGACCCCGGCGAAAGACATCGAAGTCCAGGTGCGCAAGCCCGCGGGCGGCGCTCACGACCACCACTGAAGGGAAGACTCATGAATACGACACGTCGCACACTGCTGAATCTGCTTGGCCTGGCCGCCCTGCTGCCGCTGGCCGCCTGCGCCGGCGCTGCCCGCGAGCCCATGGTAGAAGTCTGGAAGAGCCCCACCTGCGGTTGCTGCAAGGACTGGATCGCCCATATGGAGGCCAACGGATTCATCGTGAAGACCTTCGATACCGGCAACAACGACATGCGCGCCCAGTTGGGCATGCCGGTCGAGTTCGGCTCATGTCACACGGCGCGGGTCGGGGAATATGTGCTCGAAGGCCACGTGCCGGCGAGCGATGTACGGCGCCTGCTGATGGAAAAACCGAAGGCGCTCGGCCTGGCCGTGCC
This sequence comes from Methyloversatilis sp., assembly GCF_030696805.1. Classification (GTDB taxonomy): domain Bacteria; phylum Pseudomonadota; class Gammaproteobacteria; order Burkholderiales; family Rhodocyclaceae; genus Methyloversatilis. Next base: position 66,761 of record NZ_JAUYRO010000088.1, read on the forward strand.
CGCCATGCCCATCGGTTCGCCCGGCATGGACGGACCGGAGTACAAGGGCCGCAAGGATCCCTACGACGTGCTGCTGGTTCAGCGCGACGGTGCTGCGAGCGTCTATCGCAGCTACCGCTGACCCGGGTTGATCATTCAGGCAGGCGGGTAATCGGCGTCGTCAAGTGCTTCGCGGAACAACGCTTCGTCCTTGCCCGACTCGATGCGTACCCGCTTGCCGGCGATGTCGATGTCGACCGTTGCATTGGCGTCAACCTCGGCAACCGCGCTGCGGATGCGGCCGGCGCAATGACCGCAGGTCATGTCCGGTACGGTGAATTCGATCATCTCTAGCCTCGCGAACAAAATGAAAACCCCTGATGATGGACCTTTAATCGACGCGCAGGTCAAGTCATGGCGATCCGCTCGAAAACAGCGGTCGCCGCCCTCATCTGCGGCACACACTGATGCAAAGGGATTCAAGCAATGAAGCAAGGTCGGGCATGAACGCCAGCGAACCGGGTGCGAGCCCGGCGGCTCGCCTGCAGTCCTGGACGGCCGTGATCGAAGGCATGACCTGCGCGTCATGCGCCGCACGCGTCGAGAAGGCGATCGCGCGCGTGCCGGGGGTCGCGTCGGCCAGCGTCAATCTGGCGACCGAAACCCTGGCGGTGACGGGCGATGACTCGGTCACGCTGACGGCACTGCGCGGCGCGGTCGCGAAGGCGGGCTATGCGGTGGCGCAGCACACCGTGCGGCTGAACATTGCGGACATGACCTGCGCGTCTTGCGTGGCGAGGGTGGAAAAGGCGCTCGTCCGGGTGCCGGGCGTGCTGTCGGCGACCGTCAATCTGGCGACCGAGTCGGCCGAAGTGATCAGTCTGTCGCCCGACGTCGCGCCGCTGCTGGCCGCGGTGGCGCGGGCCGGCTATGCCGCGTCGCTGCCCTCCGACATCCTTCCCGCTGCCGACGACTCCGCACGCGCCTTGCCCGAATGGTGGCCGGTCGCTCTGGCCATTGCGCTGTCGGCACCGCTCGCGTTGCCGATGGTCGGCATGCTGTGGGGCGCGCACTGGATGCTGCCTGGCTGGCTGCAATGGCTGCTCGCCACGCCGGTGCAGTTCTGGCTGGGCGCCCGTTTCTACATCGCCGGCGGCAAGGCGCTGCGCGCCGGCGCAGGAAACATGGACCTGCTGGTCGCGCTCGGCACGTCGGCCGCCTACGGCCTGAGCGTGTACCTGTTGCTGACCGCCGATGAGGGTGCCATGCCGCATCTGTATTTCGAGGCGTCGGCCGTCGTCATCACGCTGGTGCTGCTCGGCAAGTGGCTGGAAACGCGCGCCAAGCGCCAGACCACCGAAGCCATCCGCGCGCTCAATGCCCTGCGCCCGGACACCGCGCGCGTGCGCCGCGACGGACAGGAGGTCGAACTGCCGCTGTCGCAGGTCGCCGTCGACGACATCGTCGTCGTGCGCCCGGGCGAGCGGCTGCCGGTCGATGGGGTGGTGACGGAAGGAACGGGCGAGGTCGACGAGTCGCTCATCACCGGCGAAAGTCTGCCGGTGGCGCGCCAGCCCGGCGATCACGTGACCGGCGGCGCCATCAACGGCTCCGCTTTGCTCGTCGTGCGCACCACGGCGATCGGTGCCGAAACGGTGCTGGCACGCATCGTCCGTCTGGTCGAAAGCGCGCAGGCCGGCAAGGCGCCGATCCAGCGTCTGGTCGATCGGGTCAGCGCGGTGTTCGTGCCGGTCGTGATCGCGATCGCCGCGCTCACCTTCGCCGGCTGGTTGTTCGCCGGTTCCGGTGTCGAGCGCGCGCTGCTCAATGCCGTGGCGGTACTGGTGATCGCCTGCCCGTGCGCGCTCGGTCTCGCCACGCCGACCGCCATCATGGTCGGCACCGGCGCGGCCGCGCGTGCCGGCATCCAGATCAAGGACGCCGCGGCGCTCGAAATCGCACATCGCGTGTCCGTGGTCGCCTTCGACAAGACCGGCACGCTGACCGAGGGGCGGCCGCAGCTGGTGGCCGCCGAATCCGTCGCCATCACCCGTGGCGAACTTCTGGCACTGGCGGCCGCGCTCCAGGCGGGCAGCGAACATCCACTGGCGCACGCGGTAGCTCAAGCTGCGCAGGCCGAAGGGCTGACGTTACCGCAGGCGACGGATCTGGCTGCGGTCGCAGGGCGCGGGATGGGGGGGCAGATCGCTGGTCACGCCGGTGGCCAGACCGCTGATCAATCCGGCAGCCTTACGCTTCGCCTGGGCAGCACGCGCTTCATGGACGAGCTGCAGATCGATGTATCGGTACTGGCCGCACGCGCCGCGCAGCTGCAGTCGCAGGGCTGCACCGTGTCCTGGCTGGCCGGGATCGGTGACACGCCGCAGCTGCTCGGCCTGCTGGCTTTCGGCGACGCCGTGAAACCGTCCGCGAAGGTGGCGATCGGACGCCTGCAGGCGGCAGGCGTACGTACCGTGCTGGTCAGCGGCGACAATGCGGGCGCCGCGGCACACGTTGCGTCGGCATTGGGCATCGACGACGTGCGGGCCGAGGTGCTGCCGGAACACAAGGCCGACATCGTTGCTGCGCTAAGGCAGGGCGGGGCGGTGGTGGCCATGGTCGGCGACGGCATCAACGATGCGCCGGCGCTTGCGGCGGCCGATGTCGGCATCGCGATGTCCACCGGCACCGACGTGGCCATGGCGGCGGCCGGCATCACGCTGATGCACGGCGATCCGGCGCGCGTGGCCGATGCGCTCGACATCTCGCGCCGCACCTGGGCAAAGATCCGGCAGAACCTTTTCTGGGCCTTCGCCTACAACGTGGTCGGCATTCCGCTCGCCGCGTTCGGGCTGCTGAATCCGGTCATTGCCGGCGCCGCCATGGCGTTCAGCAGCGCCAGCGTGGTCGGCAATGCGCTGCTGTTGCGTCGCTGGAAGGCCGGTGGCCCGTGACTATCGCCCGCATCAGCCAGCCGGGCGCGACGCATTGCGGCCAACCGCACGCATGGATACGCCGACTGGCGGCGCGGCCATGCGCTGCGTCAAGCCGCCTGGCCGCGCGCGGCGCATAATCCACGCTGCAAACCCCTCCGAATGATTTTCTGCAGCGGCCCACCACCATGTCCGACAGCCAGGCGCTTCTCGAATCCCGCCATTTCCTGACCCGTTCCGTTCCGCTGTTCAGCCCGGTGAACTGGTTGGTCGCCGGCTGGCGCGATTTCCAGCGCTGCCCGCTGCCCGGTCTGCTGCACGGCGTGCTGGTTGCCATCTTCGGTGCCTTGCTGTGCTGGTGGATACCCGATCGCTTCTGGCTGCTTGGCGGGGCTTTCACCGGCTTCCTGCTCGTGGCGCCGGTCATCGCGACCGGGCTGTATGCCGTCAGCCGCGCGCTGGAACGCGGCGAGTCGGCGGATCTGGCCACCGCGCTCACGGTCTGGAAGCCGCGTGACGGACGCATGGTGACTTTCGGCCTGCTGCTGGCGCTGGCCGGTACCGGCTGGGTGCTGACGTCGGCTGCATTGATCTGGTCATTCGCTGCCGCGCCGGTCGTCACCCCTGTGGACTTTCTGCGCATCGTCGTGCTGGCCGAACAGGGCTGGCTGTTCGAGGGCTGGCTGTTGCTGGGCGGGCTGCTCGCAGCACCGCTGTTCGCTTCCAGCGTGGTGGCGATCCCGCTGCTGCTCGATCGGCAGATCGGCGTACTGGGTGCGGTGCTGACCAGCTGGCGCGTCGTGATGACCAATCCGGCGCCGCTTGCGCTGTGGGGCGCGACGATCGCGTTCTTCACGCTGTTCGGCATGGCGACCGGCCTGCTGGCGATGCCGGTGGTCATTCCGTTGCTCGGGCATGCCAGCTGGCACGCCTACCGCGAGCTGGTGGGCAGTTCGGTGTCGACGGCGCGCTGAAGGGCGATCCGATCATGTCCGGCATCACCGAAGAACAATTCGCGCAGTTTGGCCTGACCTTCGGCGTCACGGCCTTCATGTTGTACATGCTGTTCATCCTGCTGCAACTGGCGCGCGAATCGAAAGCGGGGCGTTTCGGCACCTTCGTCATCCTGCTCGGCCTCGGTCTGGGCATGATGGGATTCGTCGCCAAGTTCGTCATCAAGTGGATCCTCGACAGCTGATCACCGGTACCTGCCAGGCATGAGCGAAACGTCGGCGTCGTCGGGCCTGACCGAAGCGGAGGTGGCGGCGCGGCGTGCGCGCGACGGCTGGAACGAACTTGCTGTCGATCGCTCGCGCAGCATTGCGGGCATCGTGCTCGAAGTGGCGCGCGAGCCGATGTTCCTGCTGATGCTCGGTGCCGGTGCGCTCTACTTGCTGATCGGCGATCCGCAGGAAGCTTTCGTACTGCTCGGCTTCGTGCTGGTGATCATTGCCGTGACCGTGGTGCAGCAGCGGCGCACCGAAACGGCTCTGGCCGCTCTGCGTGACCTGTCGAGCCCGCGTGCGCTGGTGCTGCGCGACGGCAAGGTGACGCGGGTGGCCGGGCGCGAGGTGGTGGTGGGTGACCGCATGTTGCTGAACGAGGGCGACCGCGTGCCGGCCGATGGTGTCGTGCTGTCGGCGCGCGACTTCACGCTCGACGAATCGATGCTGACCGGCGAGTCGGTGGCGGTGGCCAGGCTGCCGGTCGATGGCGGCCCCGCGCTGCAGGTGTATGCCGGCACGCTGGTGGTCAGCGGTCAGGCCGCGGTCGAAGTGAGCGCCATCGGCAATGCGACCGAACTGGGTCGCATCGGCAAATCGCTCGGCGCGATCAGCAGCGGTGCTTCACCCTTGCAGCTCGAACTGGCGAAGCTCGCGCGTCGGCTGGCGGTGATCGGCGGTGTGCTGTGCGTGCTGCTCGCGCTGCTCTACGCCATGCTGCGCGGTGGCTGGCTCGATGGTCTGCTGGCTGGCATCACGCTGGCCATGGGCGTGCTGCCGCAGGAATTTCCGGTCATCCTCATCGTGTTCCTCGCCTTCGGGGCGCGCCGCATCGCGGCGCACGGAGTGCTGACGCGGCGTCTCGCGGCGATCGAAACGCTGGGCCAGACCACTGTGCTGTGCGTCGACAAGACCGGCACATTGACGCGCAACCGCATGGCCGTCGCCGCCCTGGTTGCGGGCGACGATACGCTTTACCTGGATGCCGGCCAGCCGCTGGCCGAGCTGCCGGAAACCTTTCACCGGCTGCTCGAATACGCCGTGCTGGCGAGCGAAGCAGATCCGCACGACCCGATGGAAAAGGCCTTTTTGAGTCTGGCCGACACCCATCTTTCGAACACCGAACATCTGCACCCGGACTGGCGGCTCGCGCATGAGTACGAGTTGTCGCCCGATCTGCTGGCGATGTCGCATCTGTGGCAGGTGCCCGACAGCGCGCGCAGCGAGGTCGCTTCGAAAGGTGCGCCCGAGGCGATCGCCGACCTGTGCCACCTGGCGCCCGAGGCGCGCGCACACGTGTCGCAGCAGGCCGGCGCGCTGGCCGACCGCGGTCTGCGCGTGCTGGCGGTCGCGCATGCCGTGCACCCGGGCAGCGAAGCACCGGCGATCCAGCACGATTTCGAATTCCGCTTCATCGGTCTGATCGGTCTGGCCGACCCGCTGCGTGACGGCGTGCCCGAAGCGGTGGCCGAATGCCGCGCCGCGGGCGTGCGCGTCGTCATGATCACCGGCGACCACCCGCGCACCGCGCAGGCCATCGCCGCACAGGCCGGCATCGAAGGCGAGCGCGTACTGACCGGTCCGGATCTGGCGGCGATGGACGACGCCGGCTTCGCTGCTGCGGCTGCACAGGGTGGCGTGTTTGCGCGCGTCAGTCCGCAGCAGAAGCTGGCCCTGGTCGAGGCGCTGAAGGCGCGCGGCGACATCGTCGCGATGACCGGCGACGGCGTGAATGACGCGCCGGCGCTGAAGGCGGCCCACATCGGCATCGCGATGGGCCGGCGCGGTACCGACGTGGCGCGCGAGGCGGCCGATCTGGTGCTGGTCGAAGACGATTTCGCCGCACTGGTGCACGCGATCCGGCTCGGCCGGCGCATCTTCCGCAACCTGCGCCACGCCATGACTTACACGCTGGCGGTGCATGTACCCATCATCGTTCTGGCCACTGCGCCGGTGCTGTTCGGCTGGCCGCTGGTGCTGGCACCGGCCCATATCGCCTTCCTTGAACTGGTGATCGACCCCTCGTGTTCGGTGGTGTTCGAATCCGACGAGGCGGACGAAGGCGTGATGCGCGAGCCGCCGCGTCCGGGCAGCGACCCGCTGCTGCCGTCTTCCCGCCTCTGGACCAGCCTGTTGCTTGGCACCGTGACGTCAGCCGTCGTGCTCGCGGTGCACGCCTTCGCGAGCGCGCAGGGCTTCGACGCGTCCGTGGTCCGCACCTGGGTATTCATCGCGCTGGTGAGCAGCGGCATCGCGCTCATCTTTTGCGCCCGCACCCACGGTGGCGCCTGGCTGGATGCCTTGCGCGGCACCGCACCGGTGGCGCGCGCCATCATCGCCGCCACGCTGCTCGC